>CAZZGQ010000017.1:0-12444 GCA_964653765.1 uncultured Elusimicrobia bacterium
CTGGGCAACTGCATCGTCCTCGTGCCGATGATCCTCAACGCCCACGCCGGCACGCGCTACGGCATCCCGTTCCCGGTCTACTGCCGCTCTTCCTTCGGCATCCTCGGCGCCAACGTCCCGGCGCTGCTGCGCGCCCTCGTCGCCTGCGGCTGGTTCGGCATCCAGGCCTGGATCGGCGGCTGGGCGATCTACAAGCTCTTGGCCATCTACGTGCCCGGATTGGAGAGCTGGCCGGCCAGCATCGCCGGCATCAACGCGCCCGAGCTCGCCTGCTTCCTGTTCTTCTGGGCCATCAACATGTGGGTCGTCTACAAGGGCGTGGAGTCGATCCGCTTCCTGCTCAACATCAAGGCGCCGCTGCTGATCGCGCTCGGCCTGGCCCTGCTCGCCTGGGCCTACGTCGCCGCGGGAGGCTTCGGCCCGATGCTGGCCGACCCGGGCAAGCTCCACGGCGCGGCCTTTTGGAAATTTTTCGTGCCCGCGCTCACCGGCATGATCGGCTTCTGGGCCACGCTCTCGCTGAACATCCCCGACTTCACGCGATACGCGCACTCGCAGAAAGACCAGGTCCTGGGCCAGGCGCTGGGCCTGCCGACGACGATGGGCCTCTTCTCCTTCATCGGCGTGGCGGTGACCTCGGCCACGGTAGTGATCTACAAGGAGTCGATCTGGGACCCGGTCGTCCTCATCACGAAGTTCAAGAACCCGCTGGTGCTGGCGGTGGCCCTCGTCTCTCTGGTCATCGCCACGCTGGCCACCAACATCGCCGCCAACGTGGTGAGCCCGGCCAACGATTTCGCCCATCTCTGGCCCAAGCGCATCGGCTTTCGCGAGGGAGGCTACATCACCGGCGTGATCGGCATCCTGATCCAGCCCTGGAAGCTCGTGGCCGACCCGACCGGCTACATCTTCAAGTGGCTCGTCGCTTACTCCTCGCTGCTCGGCTCGATCGGCGGCATCCTGATCTGCGACTACTTCGTCATCAGGAAGTGCGAGCTGAGCCTGCCCGCGCTGTACTCCGAGCGCGGCGAGTACTGGTACGCGGGCGGCTTCAATCCGAAGGCGCTCATCGCCCTCGTGCTGGGCGTGGCCCCGCTGGTCCCGGGTTTCCTCGGCACCATCGGAGCGGCGAACGTCTCTTCGTTCTGGATCACTCTCTACTCCTACGCGTGGTTCATCAGCTTCGCGATCTCTTTCCTGGTTTACGGAGGGCTCTCATGGCGTACGACCTAGTCGTTCAAGGCGCCACCGTCGTCACGGCGTCGGACACGTTCGTCGCGGACGTGGCGGTGAAGGACGGCCGCATCGCCGCCGTCGGGACGATCGAGGCCAAAGGCTCCAAGGCCGTCGACGCCCGCGGCAAGATCCTGATCCCGGGCGGCATCGACGTCCACACCCACTTCGACATGCCCTTCATGGGCGCCACCACCGCGGACGACTTCACCTCCGGCTCCACGGCCGCCGTCTTCGGCGGCACCACGTCGGTCATCGACTTCGCGATCCAGAAGAAGGGCGAGGAGCTGCGCCAGGCGCTGGACACCTGGCACGAGAAGGCGGAGGGGAAATCCGCCGTCGACTACGGCTTCCACATGATCGTGACGGACATGCCGGAAAAGAAGCTCAAGACGATGGACGACATGCTCAAGGAAGGCGTCGCCTCCTTCAAGCTCTTCATGGCCTACCCCGGCATCTTCATGTCGGACGACGCCACGATCTTCCGCGCGTTGATGCGCACCAAGGAGAACGGCGGCATGGTCTGCATGCACGCCGAGAACGGCGGCGTCATCGACGTGTTAGTAAAGAAAGCGTTGGCCGCAGGCCAATGCGAGCCCAAGTACCACGCGCTCACGCGTCCGATGTCCGCCGAGGCCGAGGCCACGCGCCGCGCCATCGCCCTGGCCGACATGGCCGGCGTGCCGATCTACTTCGTGCACTTGTCCGCGGGCGACGCGATGGACGAGGTCCGCCGGGCCCGCGAGCGCGGCCAGGCGGTCTTCGCCGAGACCTGCCCGCAGTACCTCTACCTGTCCTACGAGGACTACGAGCGGCCGGGCTTCGAGGGCGCGAAGTTCGTCATGTCGCCGCCGCTGCGGCCCAAGGGCAACGAGGAAAGACTGTGGCGCGGCTTGGTGCGCAACGACCTCCAGGTCGTCTCCACCGACCACTGCTCGTTCTGCATGAAGGCCGAGAAGGGCAAGCCCGGCAAGGAGCTGGGCAAGAAGGACTTCTCGAAGATCCCCAACGGCGCGCCGGGCGTCGAGACGCGCATGCTGCTGCTCTGGGACGCCGTGCAGAAGGGGAAGATCACGGCCAATCGCTTCGTCGACGTCACGTCCACGACGCCTGCCAAGCTCTTCGGCCTCTACCCGCGCAAGGGGACGATCGTGCCGGGCGCCGACGCCGACCTGGTCCTCATCGATCCCAACAAGAAGACCACGTTCTCGGCCAAGACCCACCACGCCAAGGCCGACTACAACCCTTACGAAGGCACGACCGTCTCCGGCGCCATCGCCGAGGTCTTCGTGCGCGGCCGCCACATGGTCAGCGGCGACAGGTTCACGGGCAAGCTCGCCGGCACGTTCCTGCGCCGCGCCCCGCGGAGCTTCAATTGAAGAAGCTGCTCCCGCTGGTCCTGCTGGGTCTCGCCGGCTGCGCGGCCACGCCGCTGCAGCGCGCCGTCAAGGACAACGATCCCGCCGCCATCAAGGCGGAGCTGGCCAAGGGCACGAGCCCGGACCAGCGCAACGTGCTGGCCGAGACGCCGCTGATGCTCGCCGCCTATGCCGGGCACAAAGAGGCCGTGCAGGCTCTCATCGAAGGCGGCGCCGACGTCAACGCCGGCTGGCACTACGGCACGCCGCTGGCTTACGCCGCGTCTCGGGGCAACACCGAGATCGCGCGCCTGCTCATCGACCACGGCGCCCAGCCGACGGAGGAAGCGGCGCAGGCGGCCACCAACAGCGGCTACGCGGCGCTGGCGGAGGAGATCCTCAAGCGCGCCCACGAGCAGAGCGGTCCCACCAGCGTTGACGCCCCGGCTTACACCGACGCCAAGCGCCCGGACGACCTCGCCGTCGTGGTGGGGGTGGGCCCGGCGGCGGAGCGCGACGCCGACGCCGTCCGTCACCACCTCAAGGCCCTCGGCTTCGACGACGACAACGTGGTCGAGCTGACCGGGGAGCAGGCGACGCGCGGCCAGATCGCCGCCCGCCTGGAGGAGTGGCTGCCCTCTCGCCTCAAGGCCGGCTCCTCCGCCGTCCTCTTCTTCGCCGGCCGGGTGGCCGCCGACAAGAGCGGCGCCCCGCTGCTCATCGCCAGAGACAGCGATCCGCATTACCTCCAGTCCACGGCGTACCCGCTGGCCTCCGCCTACGCCGCCGTCAGCAAGGCGCAGCGGTCCATGGTCGTGCTGGAAGCTCCGCTGGCCGACGTGAAGGAGGGCACGCTGCAGCCTCCGGCGCGGGTGACGCTGCTGGCCTCGGCGGTGCCGGGCCAGCCCAGCGGCGCGCCGTACCTCAATCACGGCCTGTTCACCTACTTCCTGCTGGACGGGCTCACCCAGGGGAAGCGCTCGGCCAAGGATCTGTACGAGTACGCGGCCCCGCGGGTCGAGAAGCAGGCCAAGCAGGCCAGCCGAGACCAGACGCCGCTGCTCTTGGGCGACGACGTCAGGCTGTAGCCGGTCCCTCGGGCTTTGCGGCGCGTCGGCGCGGGCCGAACCGCTTGCGGGCCAGCCGCTGGTTGTGCGGGCGGCAGAGGAGACGGATGTTGGCCGGGTCGTTCGACGCGCCGCCGAGCGCGAACGGCGTAATGTGATCGTACTCTAGCGCGCTTGTGCTCTCGCACCGCCGGCCGTCCGGCGAGACATAGGCGCAGCAGCCGCCGTCCCGTTCCCAAACAAGGCGCTTTATCGGCAGCGGAACTCTTCGGCTGCCGGTGCTTTCTTTCGCTTTCGATTTTCGCGCCGTAGCCCTGCTTAGAGGGCGCCCCGGATCGAGCTTCGCCAAGAGACAAGCGGCTGCCTCTTTGAACACCTCTTCGAGATTTGCGAAGGGATATTTATGGCGCAGCAGGCCCTTGAGCCGTTCGACCATGATGACGAGCTCATCATCAGCCTCGAAGTCAAACCTCAAACGTCGAGGTGGGGGAATAACCTCCGGGTTGGAAGCGAGGAGAGGCGATTGAGCCGGATCCAGACGCGGAGTCACGGCCAGGGGACGAATCGAGTCGGGCTTCCGGGGCTCCGGACCGCTGAGGTCGGAGAGAATCTCCAGAACCCGCCGCTTGGGAACGTTGCTCGCTTGCTCGATCAGCCGTGCATTGTTCTCGGAGTTGAGGTGGGGGTACAGACGAACGACGGCATCGAGTTGCAGGACGCCCGAACGGAGTCTGGCTAGAATCTCCGGGTACGTAGCGGCCGCTCGGGCAGCTCGTATCCTTCCAAAAGCCGCTGCCTCCGAGTAGTGGAGCTTTTGAGTGCAGTAGATGTACAGGGATTCGTAGCCTCGGTCGGGCACGATTTCTCGACGATCGACCTCGGCGAGGTGTTCGATGATGTCGGCCAACGCCTCCCGCTCCGAGGCGGCCAATGCTTCCAGCCGCGCCAGCAAGGCATCATCGCTCAAAGTTCTGAGTTCCATGACCGTGCTCAACTGTGTCCGGACACACCTGCGCACACCCTCCCAAATGGGATACGTTTCAGCCCTCGATTTGGTTCCATCGCACGGATTTCATAATGCTATACTCCGACGAGAATGTGACGGTCGGAGCTTCCCCTATATGCCCACTTTGACGAAGAACAAGAGCAAGGCGGCGGGCGCCAAGCCCGCGGAGCTCAAGCAGTACATCGGCGGCAAGTGGGTCGAGGGCACGGACGACCGCGTGGTCGAGTCGCTCAATCCCGCCGACACGCGCGACGTCGTGGCGCGCTTCAAGAGCGCCTCGCGGCAGGACGCGCTGGCGGCGATCGCCGCCGCCGAGAAGGCGGCCCCGGGCTGGGCCAAGACGCCCGCCCCTCAGCGCGGCCGCTTGCTGATGAAGGTCGCCGAGATCGCCCGCCGCCGCCGCGACGAGCTGGCCGCCCTGATGACCCGCGAGCAGGGCAAGATCCTCTCCGAGGCGAAGGGCGAGATGGACAAGGGGACCACGCTCATCGACTGGTTCGCCGGGGAAGGCCTGCGCTTCATGGGCGTCTCGGCGCCGTCGGAGCTCGGCGACAACTTCCTGTACACGGTGCGACGCCCGCTCGGCGTGGCCTCCATCATCACGCCTTGGAACTTCCCGTGGGCGATCCCGGTCTGGAAGACGGCGCCGGCCCTCGTCGCCGGCAACGCCGTCGTGCTGAAGGCCGCCTCCCAGGTCCCGGCCATGGCCGTGGAGATCGTCAAGATCTTCGAGGAGGCCGGCCTTCCGCCCGGCGTGCTCAACCTCGTGCTCGGCGAGCCCGAGTCCTTCGGCGACACGCTCATCGAGGACGAGCGCCTCAAGGCCGTCTCCTTCACCGGCTCCAACGCCGTGGGCGAGCGCGTGCACGCGCTCTGCGGCAAGCGCGGCGCCAAGGTCACCTGCGAGATGGGGGGCAAGAACCCCGTCGTCGTCTGGGAGGACGCCGACCTCAACCTCGCCCTCGGCGGCGTCATGAAGGGCGCCTTCGGCTCTACCGGACAACGCTGCACGGCGACCTCTAGACTGATCCTGCACGAGCGGATTTATGGGAAGTTTATGAGTATGCTTGCGGACGAGGTCCGCAAGCTCAAGGTGGGCGACGGCATGGACCCGACGGTGACGATGGGCCCGGCGATCGACGCCGCCCAGCTCGAGACCGACCTCCGCTACATCGAGCTCGCGAAGAAAGAGGGCGGCAAGCTCCTCTGCGGCGGCCGCCAACTGACCGACGGCGACCTCAAGCACGGCTTTTTCGTCGAGCCTACGATCTTCGAGGGCGTCACGCCCAAGATGCGGCTGTGGCGCGAGGAGGTCTTCGGGCCGGTCCTCGCCGTGACCAAGGCCAAGACCTTCGAGCAGGCCCTCGAGCTCGCCAACGACTGCGACTTCGGCCTCACGAGCGCTTTCTACGGCCAGGACATGACGCTGGCCATGAAGTTCGTCGACGGCATGGACGCCGGCATGGTCCACCTCAACAGCCCGACGATCGGCGGCGAGGCGCAGGTGCCCTTCGGCGGCGTGAAGGGCTCCGGCGTCGGCGAGCGCGAGATGAGCAAGGAGGGCATGCACTTCTTCACCGAGCAGAAGACGGTCTTCGTCGACTACACGGGCCAGCGGCGCCAGTCCAACCTCTACTGATGATCGAAGACATCCTGATCGGCGGAGGCTTGGGCGGGGCGCTGGCCGCGGCCGCGGCCAACATCATCACGACCTTCATCGACCGGGGCGCGGGCTCCGAGACGTGGCTGAAAGGCCCTTACGGTCCGCCCTTCTTCAACGTGGCCCTCTTCATGGGCCTGCTCTACGGCGGCATCGCCTACGCGCTGACGCGCCGCCGCCAAGAGACGGCGATCGGGGGCCTGGGGCCGTTCCTCGGCATCCTCGTCCCGATGCTGGTGCTGACCCGCGCCACGCCCTCGCTGCCGTGGGTGCCCGTCGTCATCACGGTGTTCGTCGCCTCGGTCTGGGGCACGATCTTCGCCTTGGGCTGGACGATGTCGCGCCGGAGTTGGGTCGGCGGCCTCTGCGCCGTGGCCGGAGCTTTCGGGGGCTATCTGTTGCTGCAAGGCCTGGCCAAGATCTTCCCGGTCTTGGCGGCCGCGTATCCGCACGGCTATTTGCCCGCGCCCGGCGTCATGCTCGACGGCGCGTTGACCGGGGCCGGGATCGGCCTCGGCGTTTGCCTGTTGAGATCCCGGAGGACCAATGCCCCAAATCCTTGAGAAGACCGACGTCGCCGCGCTGCGCGCCAAGCACGTGATGGCGCTGCCCGCGCCCATGTACACGCAGCCCGTGCAGATCGTGCGCGGCGAGCGCCAGTTCGTCTTCGACGAGAAGGGTAAGAAGTACCTGGACGGCTTCGCCGGCGTGGCCACGGTGTCGATCGGCCACAGCCACCCGCATTGGCTGGGCAAGATCAAGGCGCAGATGGAGCAGTACTACCACACCCCGGCTCTCTACCTGCACCCGAGCCTCGGCCTCTACGCCGAGCGGCTGGTCGGGAAGGTGGCCGCCGCCAACCCCGAGCTCGAGGTCTGCTTCTTCACCAACTCCGGCAGCGAGGCCAACGACCTCGCCGCCTTGATCGCCAAGAACTACACCGGCAGCCACGAGTTCGTGGCGCTACGCCACTCGTACCACGGGCGCACGCTCATGACGATGGCCTTGACGGGCCAGGCCAACTGGCGCCACAGCACGCCGTACGGCCAATCCGTGTGCTTCGCCGAGGCCAACTACGTCTATCGCGGCCACAACTGGAAGGCGGCGATCGCCGACTTGGAGGAGACCATCCGGACCGGCACCTCCGGCAAGATCGCGGCCTTCTATGCCGAGCCCATCAGCGGCGTCGGCGGCCTCATCACGCCTGAGCCCGAGTACTTCCCGGCCGCCTATGAGCTGGTGAAGAAGGCCGGGGGCCTCTTCCTCGCCGACGAGGTGCAGACCGGCGTGTATCGCACCGGTCCCAATTTCCTCGGCATCGAGAACTGGGGGGTCAAGCCCGACATCGTGACGATGGCCAAGGGCTTGGCCAACGGCTATCCGATCGGCGCCGTCATCACCACGCGCAAGATCGCCGACGCCATGAAAGGCAAGCTCCACTACAACACCTTCGGCGGCGGCCCCGTGCAGATGGCCGCGGCCGGCGCCACCCTGGACGTGCTCGAGAACGAGAAGCTGGGCGACAACGCCCGCGAGGTGGGCAACCATCTCATGAAGAAGCTGAAGGCGCTCAAGGACCCGCGCGTGGGCGACGTCCGGGGCATGGGCCTGATGGTCGGCGTCGAGCTGGTCAAGGACGCCAAGACGAAGGCGCCCAACGCCGACCTCGCCCTCAAGGTCCTCGACGCCAGCAAGGACGCCGGGCTGCTCATCGGCAAGGGCGGCTTGGACGGCAACGTGCTGCGCATCAAGCCTCCGCTCTGCATCACGAAGGCCGACGCGGACTTCATCGCCGCGACGATCGAGACCGCGCTCAAGAAGGCGTGAGCTCCTCGCGCTGGCTGTGGGCGGCGGGGCTTCTGCTCGCCGTGGCCCTGGGCTATCAGTACTGGAAGGACAACCAGATCCCGGCGCCCACCCTCGAGCCCGGCGAGCGCGCCGGCAGCGTCAGCCTCTCCGCGCCCTCGCACGTCGAGATCCATCACGAGCAGACCCAGAACTCGATCATGATCGCCAAGGATCGGCCGGCCGGCGACGACCGGCTCGGCGGCCGCACGCCCGAGGTCTTCGAGCGGCCGGCCATCGCCAGCGGCTCCCTCGCGCTCGCGCGCAACCAAGCGCCGGCCCAGGACGACCGGCCTTGGTACCAGCGCCTGGACGCGAAGTTCTTCGTCCTGGTCATCGCCGCCGTCTTCCTCGCCATCTACGGCGTGCTGACGGCCGCGCTCAAGCAGGGCCCCGGCGGCGGGCCCATGAGCAATGACTGAGGCCGCGCGGCTGCGCCGCGGGGTGGGAGTCGTCTACGTCGTGGCCGGCGTGCTGCAATGGTGCGTCCTCGCCGGCGCCTGGCTCATGCTGCCCGCGGGCCTGATGAGCCGCCTCTTCTTCGGCCAGTTCCTGTTTCTGATCCTCGGCGGGCTCGCTTATCTCTCGGCCAACTACGTCGCCGACAACAAGTTCGTCTACGAGCCCCTGGCCGACTTCCTCGTGGGGGTGGCCGTCTACGTCGTGCTGCTCTCTCTCGTCGCCCTGATCCTGGTGAAGGGGCTGGCCGGCCCGTGGCTGGCTCCGGCGCCGGGCCTCTTCCTGATGGGCTACGGCTACAAGCTGCTGTAGCGCACGGTGGCGCAAAGGGCCTAGACCGGCCTGGGACTCCCAGCCCTGGGCGCGCGGGGGAATGGCCGCTACAACGGAGGCATGACCGGAGCCACTCTCGCCCTGCTCGTTGCCGCCTTCGTCCACGCGGAAGAGCCGTTCGTCGTTCCCGATCAGGTCGGCGCCATCGTGTCCCAGATGCGCAAGACCGGCCAAGGCCAAGGGCCGCTCGTGGAAGCGGCCCGCCGAGCCAACTCCGGCGTCGTCTCGATCGCCGTCAAGACCCTGGAGCGGCGCGCCGAGGGGTTCAACGAGACCACGGGTCCCGAGGGGGCCACCGGGTCCGGTTTCGTCGTGGACGCGGCGAAGGGCCTCATCGTCACCAACGCTCACGTCGTGAAAGGGATCGGCCGCAACGGCTGGCGTCTTGAGGTCGACGAGCACGGCGCCTCCCATAACGTCGAGGTGCTTCGCTCCCGCGTGACCGTCAGCTTCCAGGACGACGCTCCCATCGAGGCCGAGGTCATCGACTTCAACGAGAGGGAAGACCTCGCCCTCGTCCAGGTCGAACCGGCCCGGGCCGGACGCGCCTTGACCGCCCTCAAGTTCGGAGACGACCGGGATCTCGCGGTCGGCTCGCCGGTGATCGCGATCGGTTCTCCGTTGAGCATGACGGACACGACCACCTTCGGCCACGTCAGCAAGCTCCGCCATACGTTCGCGGGCCATTCCAACGTCATCCAGCACGACGCCGCCGTCAATCCCGGGAACTCAGGCGGCCCTCTGGTCGACCTCCAGGGCCGCGTCGTCGGCGTCAACACCTGGATCACCTCGCCCACCCGGCAGTTCCAAGGCCTCGCTTACGCCATCCCCATCTCCCTGGTGAAGGAGATGCTCGCGCGCTTCGCCAGGGATGGGCATATCCACGACACCGCCGTCGGCCTGACGATCGAGCCGTTCCACCTCGGAGGCATCCGCGTCGTCTCCATCCTGCCAGGCTCGCCCGCGGCCGCGAGCCAGGACCTCTTCGCGGGAGACATCATCATCGCCATCGATGGGCGCCAAGTGTACCGGACCGATCGCCCTGCCGGCGACGAGAGCGATCTCCGGATCAGCAGCTTCCTGGCCGCGGTGCGCGCCCACAAGCCGGGCGACACCGTCCAGCTCACCGTGC
The DNA here is from genome assembly GCA_964653765.1 of uncultured Elusimicrobia bacterium. Taxonomy (GTDB): domain Bacteria; phylum Elusimicrobiota; class Elusimicrobia; order UBA1565; family UBA9628; genus JAGWUP01. Next base: position 10,094 of record CAZZGQ010000017.1, read on the forward strand.
TGCGCGGCGGCCTGCTCGATCCCTTCCGGGTCCAGGTCGACCTCAAGACCTACTAGTGCTAGAATAGCGCCCGTCATGAGCGCCAAGGCACAGAAGTTCATCGACGCCGATTTCCTTTACGGCGCGCGCAACTACGCGCCGCTGCCGGTGGTGCTCGAGCGAGGCAAGGGCGCCTACGTCTGGGACGTAGGCGGCACGCGCTATCTCGATTTTCTGAGCGCCTATTCGGCTCTTAATCAAGGCCACTGCCACCCGCGCATCGCCGCCGCGGCCAAGGCCCAGCTCGGCAAACTGACGCTCACGTCTCGCGCCTTCCATAATCCGTTGATGGGACGTTTCTTAAGGGAGGTCTGCGCCGTCACGGGTTTGCCCAAGGCGATCCCCATGAACTCGGGCGCCGAGGCCGTGGAGACGGCGATCAAGGCCATGCGGCTGTGGGGCTACCGGCGCAAGGACATCCGGCCCAACCAGGCCGAGATCGTCGTCATGCGCAACAATTTCCACGGCCGCACGACCACGATCGTCGGCTTCTCGAGCGACCCCGACGCCTACGAGGGCTTCGGGCCCGCCACGCCGGGCTTCGTCCACGTGAATTACGGCTCGTTCGAGGACCTCGAGGCCGCCGTCAGCGAGCGGACCTGCGGCGTGCTCGTCGAGCCCATCCAAGGCGAGGCGGGCGTGCGCATGCCTCCGGACGGCTACCTCCGGCGCGTGCGCGATCTCTGCTCGCGGCGCAACGTGTTGCTCTGCGCCGACGAGATCCAGACCGGCCTCGGGCGCACCGGCCGCATGTTCGCCGTCGAGCACGAGGGCGTGCGGCCCGACCTGATGATCCTTGGCAAGGCGCTCTCAGGCGGCTATTACCCGATCTCGGCGGTGGCGGGCCAGGAGGACGTCCTGAGCCTCTTCTTGCCCGGCACCCACGGCAGCACCTTCGGCGGCAATCCGCTGGCCAGCGCGATCGGCCTGGCCGCCCTCGACGTGATCAAGCGCGAGAAGCTGCCCGCCCGGGCCGAGAAGCTCGGCGCGCGCTTCCTGCAGAAGCTCAAGTCGCTCGAGGACCCGCGCATCCTCGAGGTCCGCGGCCGCGGCCTGCTGCTCGCCGTCGAGTTCAAGCAGCCCTTCGCCAAGGACTTCTGCAAGGCGCTCATGAAGAACGGCGTGCTGGCCAAGGACACGCACCAGACGACGGTGCGCTTCGCGCCTCCGCTCGTCATCACCCAGCAGCAGCTGGACGCGGGCTTCGCCGCGATCCAGAAAACCCTGGCGAACTTCTAGGCGTCTGCTATCCTAGCGGCATGAAGCGGCTGGCCCCTCTGCTGCTCGCCTTCCTGCTGTCCGCCGCGGCGCCGTTCGACGCCGATCCGCGCTTCCTCTCGCGTCTGGCGGCCGCCGGCTACAAGCTGGAAAACGGGGTCATCGTGCGGCTCAAGGACGGCGCCTCCATCGACGAGGCGCTGCTCGAGAGGGGGGGCTACGAGTACTACCACGGCCGCCTGAGCTACATCCGCAGCCGGACTCCCGTCGACGACGGCCAGCTGCCCGCCGTCCTGCAAGCCCTGGCCGACTTCGGCCGCATGAAGGCCCTCGACGCCCGCCAGGTCGGCGAGACCCTGCGGCAATGGGGCGTCCCCGCCGAGATCGACGGCCATCATCTGCTCAATCCGGACGGCACGCCCACCTACTTCGGCTTCGCGCTGTACGCCGACCTCAAGGACGCCCCGCAGGCCGGCCCGACGATCAGCGGCGAGCGGCTCGGCCAGGCCCTGACCTTCTACGACAAAGCCTTCCGCAAGACCTTCGACGAGAGGCTGCCGCTCGAGGGCAGCCAGGCGCTGCAGAAGGCCCGCTTCGCCGCTCTCGCCCCGGGCGATCCCGCGGCCCGGGCGCGCTCGCCTTCGGCGCCCTCGCCGCTGCCGACGCTGGCCCGCGCGGCCGCCGCGGCCCCGAAAAGCGCCGCCGCCGCGGCCCTCGAGCGTCTGGAGCGCCTGCGCTTCCATCCCGAGATGAACCTGGGCAACACGCCGTTGGCCTCGGGGCCGGCCGAGATACGGCCGCCCAGCCACGCCCTGTTGCCGGCGATGCTGCGGCTGGCGGACAAGCTCAACGGCAAGCCCCTGACGGAGGCGCAGCAGCGCTGGCTCATCCGGCAGATGCCGCTCGGCGGCGCCATCCTGGAAATGGGCGCCCACCGCCTTTGGCGGCAAGGCATCACGGGGGCGGGCATCAAGATCGCCGTGATCGACACCGGCATCGCGGAGGAATCGGAGTTCGCCGGGCGCGTCGTCCGGCGCGTCGATTTCCTCGATCCCAAGATCCCTCTGTCGCCGCACGGCACGGCCGTGGCCTAT
>CAZZGQ010000017.1:12544-14491 GCA_964653765.1 uncultured Elusimicrobia bacterium
CAAGCCGACGGCAGCACCCCGTACGCCCACATCGAAGGGACGTCTCTGGCCGCGGGGCTGGGCAGCGGCGCCTCGGCCCTGGTCTGGCAGCAGCTGGCGGCGACCGGCCCGACCCTGGGCGAGCGCGTCGAGAAGTTCCTCTGGTCCCAGGCGGCGGCTTACCCGGGACGCCGCGATGTCTCCGTGTTGCACGTCGGGAAAAATCCCATTGACAACGGGCAAAAGGGGCCCTAAACTGCGGTTATGGCGACGATCCTCGTAGTTGACGACGAATGCGCTATCGCCGACATGCTGGCCGAGTTCGTCTCGCGCTTGGGCCACTCCGTCGTCGTGGCCTATGACATCCCAAGCGTCCTGCCCCTCTTCCAGGAAAAGAAGCCCCAGATGGCCCTGCTGGACTTCATGATGCCCGGCGGCGACGGCAGCATGGTTTTGAAGAGCCTTCGGTCCACGACCGAAGGCGCCAGTATGCCGGTCGTCTTCCTGAGCGCCATGCCTCGCCACCAGGTCGAGGCGCGCATCTCGGACAAGAGCAACGTCCAGTTCATGGAGAAACCCGTGAACTTCGGCGCCCTCAAGGCCGCCATCGAGCAGGCCGTGTCCGGTAACGCCTAGCCTAGCCTGCCTAGCCTAGACAGCCTCCCGGCAAACTGCTAGACTCCCGCCAAGGGGAGGCTTTTTCGTCGTCTTACGCGAAAAATCCTTATTTATGCTGACAAAATCGAAATCTACCGCGCTTTGGGCGCAACGCGCCGAGTTCGTCGCCGCCGGCTGGGCCGGCTACACCGAAGTCGTCGCCGAGCGGGCGGACAACGCCACCATTTGGGACGCCGACGGCAAGGCTTACATCGATTTCGCCGGGGGCATCGGCACCATCAACGTCGGCCATTGCCACCCGAAGGTGGTGGCCGCCTTGCGCGAGCAGGCGGGCAAGCTCCTGCACACCAGCTTCCACGTCTGCGCCTATCCGGGGTATTTCGAGGTCTGCCGCAAGCTGGTGGAAGCCGCCCGCCTCAAGGGCCCGGGCAAAGCCGCGCTCTTCAACAGCGGCTCCGAGGCCGTCGAGAACGCCGTCAAGTTCGCCCGCGCCTTCACCAAGCGGCGCGGCGTCATCAGCTTCCAGCACGGCTTCCACGGCCGCACTTTGCTGTGCCTGACCCTCGACGGCAAGCACCGGCCGCTGCGCACCGGGATCGGCCCCTTCGCCACCGACGTCTTCCACGCCCCGCTGCCCAATCCCTACCGGCCGCCGGTCGGCGTGCCGGCCGACAAGCTGGCGGAGTACGCCCTGGCGCGCCTCGACGAGATGCTGCTGACCGACGTGGCGCCGGAGGACGTGGCCGCCATCATCATCGAGCCCGTCTTGGGCGAGGGCGGCTTCATCGTGCCCGCCGAGGGCTTCCTCCGCGGCCTGCGCCGGCTCTGCGATCAGCACGGCATCGTACTCATCATCGACGAGGTCCAGTCCGGCTTCGGGCGCACCGGCAAGTTCTGGGCCATGGAGCACGAGGGCGTCGTCCCCGACCTCATCACGGTCGGCAAGTCGCTGGCGGCCGGCATGCCGCTCTCCGCCGTCGTCGGACGCGCGGAGATCGTCGATGCCGCCCCGCTGGGCGCCATCGGAGGGACCTACGGCGGCAATCCGATGTCCTGCGCCGCCGCATTGGCCGTCTTCGACATATTCGAAGAGGAGGACATCCTCGGCAAGGCGCAGAAGGTCGGCAAGATCGTCCAGAAGCGCTTCGACGGCTGGGCCAAGTCCATGCCCATCGTCGGCGACTCTCGCGGCCTGGGCGCCATGCGCGCCGTCGAGCTCGTGGCGGACAAGAAGACCAAGCAGCCGCTGCCGGCCGCCAAGGTCAAGGCCATCCTGAAGAAGTGCGAGCAAGAGGGCCTCATCGCCATCAAGGCCGGCATCCACGACAACGTGATCCGCACGCTCATGCC
>CAZZGQ010000017.1:14591-18608 GCA_964653765.1 uncultured Elusimicrobia bacterium
GCCTCATCGCCATCAAGGCCGGCATCCACGACAACGTGATCCGCACGCTCATGCCTCTGACGATCCCGGAACCTGAGCTCGCGCGCGGCTTGGACATCCTCGAGGGGGCGCTGAAGTCGTGAAAGTAGCGGTCCTGGGCGGCTTCGGGCTGATGGCGGAGGCCGCGCTGCACGACCTCGCCGCCAACCCCCGCGTCGAGCGCGTCTGGGCCGTCGATCTCAAGACCGAGCGCGCCAAAGCCGTCCTCGCCCGCATCCCCAACCGCAAGAAGATCATCGCCCTTCGCGCCGACTTCACCAAGGCGGCGGCCAAGCTCAAGGGCTGCGACGTCGTCCTCAACTGCGCTTGGTACGAGCTCAACCTCAAGGCCATGGACCTTGCGGCGCGCCTGAAGGCCCACTACGTCGACCTGGGCGGCCTCTACCACATGACGCTCAAGCAGCTCAAGCGCGACGCCGAGTTCCGCCGGATGGGCCGCCTCGCTGTCCTCGGCTGCGGCAGCACGCCGGGCATCACCAACGTCATGACGGCGCGCATGGCCCACAACTTCGAGACGATCGAGACCGTGGCCATCTACGACGCCAGCCACGACCCGTCGCAGACCGAAGGCACGTTCCTGCCGCCCTTCTCGATCCGCACCATGCTCGCCGAATATGTTCAGGCCGCGCCCGTGCTCAAGCGCGGCCGGATGATGGACGTGCCCGCCCACAGCGACGCGGACTCCCTCGATTTCAAGGCGCCCATCGGCCGCGTCTGCGCCGGGACGGTCATCCATTCGGAGACGGCCACGCTGCCGGCCTTCCTCGCCGAAAAGAAGATCAAGAACCTCTCTTTCAAGATCGTCTATCCGGAGCCGGTCAAACGGCAATTGGCGATGCTCGTCGGGATGGGGTTGACCAACGGCGACGGCGTGCGGTTCCTGACGCAGCTGGCCCAAAAAGCGGCGGTGGAAGCGCCGAGCGCCGTTCCCAAGGACTTCGAAGTCTTGCGCGTGCGCATGGAAGGCGCGCGTCACGGCCGGCCCTTGTCGAAGACCTGGGACTGCGAGATCCGGCCGCTCGGCCCTTTGACGGCCGGCGCCATCGGGGTCGGATTCGCGGGCGCCATCGCGGCGGGCATGGCCGCTCTCGGCCAAGGCAAGATGCGGGCCGGCGCGGCCGCGCCGGAGACGGCGCTGGACGAGGACGTGTTCTTCCGGGAGCTGCGCCGCCGCAAAGCGTTTTCAATGATCGAAACGATCGCCCATCCGTTGGCGATCTAAAGCCAGTAGGGAGTCGTCATGAAGGTTTCCGCGCAGGACATACTGAAAGAGACGCAAAAGACGCTGGACCTCGTCGCCAAGCCGGAGCTCAACGACGAGGAGAAGCTATGGGTGACGGAGCAGACGGCGGCGCATTACGCCAACCACGTCAATCCGGGCATCCTCGAGTACCGCAAGTCCGTCTCCACCGAGTACATCTCGGTCGAGTGGGCCGACGGCGGCAACAGCTTCACCGACATCAAGGGGAAGAAGTACCTCGACCTGCTCGGCGGCTACGGCATCTTCAACGTCGGCCACCGGCATCCCAAGGTCATCGAGGCAGTGACCAACCAGATGAAGCGCCAGGCGCTCCATTCGCAGGAGCTGCTGGAGCCGTTCCGCGCCATCCTGGCCAAGCTGATCCACGACATCACGCCGGGCGACCTACAGTACTCGTTCTTCGGCAACTCGGGCGCGGAGGCCGTCGAGGGCGCCATGAAGCTCGCCATGCTGCACACCGGCCGCAAGTCGTTCGTGGCCGCCACGGCGGCCTTCCACGGCAAGACCTTGGGCGCGCTCTCGGCCACGGCCAAGTCGAAGTTCCGCCAGCCCTTCCTGCCCATCCTTCCGGACTGCTACCACGTCCCCTACGGCGACGCCGACTACATCGAGAGCGCGCTGCGCTCGGCCGACGAGGTCGGCAACGACATCGCCGGCGTCATCCTCGAGCCGATCCAGGGCGAGGGCGGCATCAACGTGCCGCCGGACGACTATTTCCCGCGCGTGCGCGACCTCTGCGACCGCTACGGCGCGCTGATGATCGTCGACGAGGTGCAGACGGGCATGGGCCGCACCGGCCGCATGTTCTGCGTCGACCACTGGAACGTGGTGCCCGACATCATGACCCTGGGCAAGGCCTTGGGCGGGGGCGTGATGCCCATCGGCGCCTTTGTTTCAAACAAAACCGTCTGGGAGCAGTTATTTCCTGAACCGTGGCTGCACTCGACGACCTTCGGCGGCAATCCGCTGGCCTGCGTGGCCGCCATCGCCAACATCCACGTGCTGCTCGAGGAGAAGCTCCCCGAGCGCGCCGACAAGATGGGCACCGAGATGCTCAACAAGCTGCGCGCCCTGCGCCGCCGTTTCCCGAAGCTTTGCATCGACGTGCGCGGCAAGGGCCTGATGATCGGCCTCGAGTTCCCGACCGACGCCATCGGCTACGAGGTGGCCAAGGGCCTGTTCGACCGCGGCGTGCTCGTCGCGGGCACGCTGTTCTCGGCCAAGACCATCCGCATCGAGCCTCCGCTGACGATCACGGCGCAGGAGCTGAACAACGCCGTGGATACGATCGAGAAGGTCTTCAAGGACGTCAACGCCCGGCACTTCGAGAGCAAGCGCATGCCCGTGCGTAAGCCCGCGTGAAGCGCGAGATCCTCAACCCGGCCGACGAATCCGTCATCGCCCGCGTCGCCGACGCCTCCGAGGCGGAGGTGGAGCGCGCCGTCGAGGCGGCGAAGACGGCCTTCGCCTCGGGGGTCTGGTCCGGCAAGACGCCGGCCGAGCGCGCGGCCGTCCTCAACAAGCTGGCGGGCCTGATCGAAGCCAAGCTGGGCAAGCTGGCCGAGCTCGAGAGCCAAAACACCGGCAAGCCCCTCAAGCTGGCGCGCGACGGGGACATCCCGTTCGCCGTCGACAACCTGCGCTTCTTCGCCTCGGCGGCTCGCCTGCCGGAGGGGGCGGCGGCGGGGGAATACGCCGGCGGCTACACCTCCGTGCTGCGCCGCGAGCCCGTGGGCGTAGTGGCCCTCGTGGCGCCCTGGAACTACCCTCTGATGATGGCGGCCTGGAAGGTGGGACCCGCCCTCGCCGCCGGCAACTGCGTCGTCCTCAAGCCCTCGGAGCTCACGCCGTTGACGACCCTCGAGCTCGGGAAGCTGGCGCGCGCGGCCGGCCTTCCCGAAGGCGTCCTCAACGTCGTCACGGGCGGCGAGGACACGGGCAAGGCCCTCACCTCTCATCCCGACGTCCGCATGATCTCCTTCACCGGCGACACGGAGACGGGCAAGAAGATCATGGCCCAGGCCGCGCCGACGGTGAAGCGCCTGCATTTCGAGCTGGGCGGCAAGGCCCCGTTCGTGGTGTTCGCCGACGCCGATCTCGCCGCCGCCGTCCAAGGCGCCGTCGTGGCCTCTTTCGTGAACTGCGGCCAGGATTGCACCGCCGCCACGCGCCTTTATGTGGAGGAGCCGGTCTTCAAGAAGTTCTCCGACGCCTTCGCGCGCGAGGTCGCCAAGATCCGCCTCGGCGAGGACATGGGCCCTCTCATCAGCGCCGAGCAGCGCGAGCGGGTCGAAGGGTTTCTTTCCCGCGCCAAGGGCGTCACCCTGCTCGCAGGAGGCAAGAGACCAAAGAAGAAGGGCTTCTGGTTCGAGCCGACGATCGTCACCGGCGCCCAGCAAGATTCCGAGCTCGTGCAAAACGAGGTCTTCGGCCCCGTCGTCTGCCTGCTGCCGTTCGAGGGCGAGGCCAAGGCCATCCACCGGGCCAACGACGTCCGTTTCGGCCTGGCGGCGTCCGTGTGGACCAAGGACGTCCAGCGCGCCCTGCGCGTCTCGGCCCTGATGCGTTTCGGGACGGTCTGGGTCAACGACCACCTGCCCTTGTGCTCCGAGATGCCGCACGGCGGCTTCGGCCACTCCGGCTTCGGCAAGGACATGTCGCGCTACGCCGTGGAGGAGTTCACGGTGGCCAAGCACGTCATGCTCGACACGACGGGC
>CAZZGQ010000017.1:18708-20171 GCA_964653765.1 uncultured Elusimicrobia bacterium
GAAGCCGTCGCGCCGCGCCAAGCGTCGCGGAGCCAGACCCTGGGCCAGCGACAAGAAGGCCTTCGAGGCCCTGGTGTGGGCTCTTGGCGGCGGCACGCTGGAGCGCCTGCCTCCCCGATTCGGGAGCCGCCGCACCGCCTGCCGCCGGCTCAAGAGCTGGTTTCCTCCTGCGATCCTGGACAAGATGTGGCACCGCTACACCTGGACGTTCAGCCGCCAAGAGGCCGACGAATGGCACGCCTGCTTCCAGATCAAGCGTCGCCGGCCATTCTGGCAAGAACTCCAGATCGCCGGCTTCTACCTCGAGCACGGTCACTTTTATAGACTACCGGCATGCCCAAGCCCCGCCAGCCCGAGCGACAACGCCTCGCCACCTCCCTCGTCCACGCCGGAGAGCCCCGCCCCCTGATCCAGGGCGCCGTCAGCCTGCCGGTCTTCCAGTCCTCCACGTTCGAGTACGCGGGTGCGGCGGACTATCACGACGTGAAGTACATCCGGCTCAACAACACGCCCAATCATCTCGCTCTTCATGAGAAGCTCGCCGCCATCGAAGGCGGCGAGGCCGCTCTCGTCACGGCCAGCGGCATGGCCGCGATCTCGACGGCGCTGCTGTCGCTGCTGTCGGCCGGCGATCACCTCATCATGCAGGACTGCCTCTACGGCGGCACGCACGACCTGGTCGCCAAGGACCTGCCGGCCCTCGGGATCACCTGCACCTTCGTCGACGGCGGCAAGCCGAGGTCCTGGGCGGCGGCCCTGCGGCCCAACACCAAGGCCTTCTACGTGGAGAGTTTGAGCAATCCCCTGCTCGGACTCTCGGACCTCGAGGAGGTCGTGCGCTTCTGCCGGGGGCGCCGGCTCGTCTCCATCATCGACAACACCTTCACGAGCCCGGTGAACTTCCGCCCGCTCGAGCGCGGCTTCGACCTGAGCCTGCACAGCGGCACGAAGTACCTCAACGGCCATTCCGACATCGTCTGCGGCGCCGTGATCGGGAGCAAGGACCTCGTGGGCGCGGTCAAGCGCAAGCTGGATCACCTGGGCGGGACGCTCGATCCGCATGCCTGCTTCTTGCTGCACCGCGGCTTGAAGACGCTCGAGGTGCGCGTGCAGCGGCAGAACGAGACGGCGCTGCGCCTGGCGAGCGCCTTGGAGCGCCATCCGGCCGTGGCGCACGTAAACTATCCCGGGCTGAGGAGCCATCCCGGACATACCCGCGCGCGTCGGCTGTTCGACGGTTTCGGCGGCATGCTGAGCTTCGAGCCCAAGGGCGGCGTGCGCGCGGCTCAGCGGCTGATGGGACGGCTCGAGCTCGCCATCCAGGCGCCCAGCCTCGGAGGGGTCGAGACGCTGGTGACGCGGCCGGCCACGACCACGCACCGGGGCATGACGCCCGAAGAGCGGGCTCGGCTCGGCATCTCGGATTCCCTCGTGCGCGTTTCCGTGGGCCTCGAGGACGCCGG
>CAZZGQ010000017.1:20271-25871 GCA_964653765.1 uncultured Elusimicrobia bacterium
GAGCGTGCCGCCGAAGACGCCGGCCGCCACGAGCAGCATGTGGGCGGGGCCGAGCGCCGCGACGGCGAAGGCCGTCAGCGCCGAGCCGACCATGGAGCCGATCTCGGCCCCCGCCGCGATGAAGCCGAAAGCCTTGCGCGCGCTCTCCGAGTGGAACACCTCGTTGGCGTAGGACCAAAAGAGCGTCACGGCCATGACGCCGAAGATGTCGGTCCAGACGAAGAGGCCGGCGGAGAGCCCGGGCGTCGTCGCCGCGCTCTGGATCACGACCCACCAGCCGGCCATCGTCACGCTGAGCGAGCCGAGAGTGAGCAGGATCAAGACGCGGCGCGAGAGCTTCTTGGCGAGCCGGTTGTAGCCCGCCACGACCACGCCCGTGGCCGCCGCGCAGCCGAGGAAGACAACCGGCATCAGGGAAGGCCCCACGTCGATCGAGGCGAAGGCGCCGCGCACCGGGTTGAGGATCGAATACGTCATGATCGTCAGGAAGCTCCAGCCGAAGGCCAGCAGCGCTAGGCCGGCCGGCACGCCGTCGCCGCCCACGAGCTTCTGGACGAGCGGCGGCGCCTTTGCGCGGGCGTAGGACGAGGCGGCGCGCGCGCGCAGCTTCGCCAGCGGCCGCCAGGACGAGGCGGTCGCCGCCGCCGGCGGGACCTCGACGCCGTCGGAAGCCTCGGGCCGGCTGCCGCTGAAACGGGCGTCGAGGCTCGAGCGCGCGCCTTCCGCCGCGGCGTCCGGCGCGGAGCCCGCCTCGGGCGCGAGGTCGCGCGAGAGCTCGCGGGATAGCTCGCCCAGCGCCTGGACCTCCGTCTTCGGCGCGGCCGTGCCGGCGTCGAGGGACGCGGGGGGAAGGTCGAGGGCCCCCGGCAGGGCCTGCAAGGCGGGCGCCGCCGGTTTTGCGGCGCCCAGGGGCGCCGCGCCGAGCGACGCCGGCGCCTCGGGCACGGTCGGCAGCGCCTTCTCGCCCGCGCGGGCGAGGGCGGCAGCCAGCACTAGGAGGGCCAGCCTCATGCCCCGAGTGTAAAAGGCGCCGGCCGCGCCGTCCTGAGCCTTCAGGCCCCGCCGCCTAGGCCTTCGGCAGGCGCAGGACGTCGGTCAGCATGCCTCGAGCCGCCGCGCCTCGGCCTTGAGGCGCTGCAGATCGAGCTTGCCCGAGCCGAGCACGGGGAAATCGTCCACGGCGTGGAAGTCGGCGCGGGCGGGGATCCAAAGCGACGGCAGGTCCGTCTGCGCCACGCGCTTGAGCAGCCCTTCCACGTCGGGGTAGTTCTTGTGGAGCACCACCAGGCGCTCGCCGCGCTTGGCGTCCGGCACGCTCGTGACGACGAACGTCTGGTCCGTCGCCCCGGCCGCCTCCTGCAGGCGCTCCTCCACCCGGATGTGCGGCACCATCTCGCCGCCGATCTTGCTGAAGCGGCTCAGGCGGTCGGTGATCGTGACGAAGCCGTCCTCGTCGATGGAGGCGATGTCGCCGGTGACGTAATAGCCGTCGCGCAGACACTGCGCCGTCAGCCCGGGATCGCCGAGGTATCCCTTCATCACGTTGGGGCCTTTGACGAGCAATAGGCCGGGCGCCCCCGCTGGCAAGGCGGCGCCCGTGTCGGGATCGACGATCTTCATGAACACGCCCGGCAGCGGGTGGCCCACGGTGCCTTGCTTGCCGCCGCGCTGCTTGACGCCCGGCCAGGCCACGTCGGGGATGTTCACCGAGGCCACCGGCGAGAGCTCCGTGCAGCCGTAGCCTTCGAGCGGCCGCAGCCCGAACTTGGCCTCGAAGGCGGCGGCCGCCTCGTCGCGCAGCTTCTCAGCGCCGACGACGACGCAGCGCAGCGAGACGAACTTGGAGGCCTCCACGCGGCGCGTGAAGTTCTGCAGGAAAGTCGGCGTGCCCATCAGGAAGGTGCACCGCCATTTCTCGACGAGGTCGCCGATGTTCTTGGCCTCGAGCGGGCTGTAGTGATAGACCGAGCCCATGCCGGCGAGCAGCGGCATCCACAGCGACGCCGTGAAGCCGAAGGCGTGGAAGAAGGGGAGGATGCCCATCAAGCGGTCCTCGGGACCCAGCTGGTAGAGCTGGGCCACGGCGAGCAGGTTCGAGAGGACGTTGGCGTGCGTGATCATCACGCCCTTGGGCACGCCGGTGGAGCCGCTCGTGAACATCACCGTGGCGAGGTCGTCAAGGCTCGGCCGCGCCAGCGGCCGAAACAGATCGAGCCATCTGGGTTTGATGTCTTCGATGTACAACGCGCCCGGGATCGTCCACCCCATCTTCTCCAAGAAGCGCCGGGATGTCACGACGTGCTTTATATCCGCCTTCGCCCGGCAGGCCTCGATGATCTCGGGAGACGCCGTGTAGTTGAGGTTGATCGGCACCTTGCCCGCCATCGTCAGGCCCAGGTTGGCGATGACGGCGGGGACCGAGGGTGGCAGCAGCACGCCCACGTGCGGCTCCGGGCTCTGGGCCGCCAGCGCGGCCCCGGCGAGGCGGGACTTGAGGAGCAGGCTCCCGTAGGAGGCCTTCATGCCGAGGGAATCGGCCACGGCCAGGCGGAAGGGGTGGCGCAGGGCTTCACGGGCGAAGGCGCGGCCCAGCGAAGGCGCCTGCTCCAGCCGGAAGCGGAAGTCGGCCGCGCCGAGCTCCAGGATCGCCTGGCGCACGGAGAAGGCGTCGCGGGAGGAGGGCAGCGGCTTGCCGAAGGAGACCGTGACCGGATACGGGATCCTGCGCGGCTTCTTGAAGAGCACCCGGCCCTCGGAGAACGAGAAGATGCTGCCCCAGACCTGGTCGAGATGGACGGGCACGACGGGCACGTCGCGGCCCTCGATCATCCGCTCGAAGCCTTTCTTGAAGCGCAGCATCTGGCCGTGGCGCGAGATCTCGCCTTCCGCGAAGATGCAGACCGCCTGGCCGGCGTCGAGGGCGGCTTGGGCGGCGCGGAAGGACTCGGCGATGCCCTTGGGGCCGTCGCGGTCCGAGACGGGGATGCACCCCATGGCCCGGAAGAGCCAGCCCGCCACGGGCAGGTCGTAGTAGGCGCGAAACATCATGAAGCGCGGGATCCGCGGCGAGGCCATCGCGACCAGGAAGGCGTCGACGAAGGAGACGTGGTTGCAGACGAGCAGCGCCGGACCGGTCCGGGGGACGTTGGCGACACCTTCGGCCCGGACGCGATAGAGCAAGCGTCCCGGCCAAAGGACGATCCGGACGGCCCAGTCCGGGATCACGCGCGGCATGGCAGGCGCTTCTTGAGCTCGCGCAGGAGGCGCTCCGGGAAGCGGCGGTCCTCTTCCTGGCGCCAGACCCACGTGGCATGGGCGGCCGAGGGCGCGATGTAGCGCTCGTGCATGGGCCGCACGCAATGCTCGTAGAGCCGCAGGGTCTCCTGGAGATCGACGCGGCGTTCGACGCTGTCGCGCCGCACGCGCCGCGCCAATCGGATGTCCGCGGGCACGTCGATGAAGACGGAGCAGTCCATGAGCGCCCTCAGGCGCGGGGGATGCAAGACGAGCAGGCCGTCGACGATGACCACCTCGGCCGGCTCGACGCGGCGGGTGCGCGGCAGCCGGGCGTGCGTGGCGTAGTCGTAGACCGGCGCCTCGATGGCCTCCCCGGACAGCAGCTGCTTCACCTGGCGGGCGAACAACGGCGTCTCGATGGCGTCCGGATGGTCGAAGTTGAGGCGCAGCGCCTCGGACTCGGGCAGGTGGCCGTTGTCGCGGTAGTACCAATCCTGGCAGACGACGGCGACGGAGACCTCCAGGCGCTCGGTGAGCTGCGCGGCGAGCCAAGACTTGCCCGAGCCGCTGCCCCCGGCGATGCCCAGGCAGAAAGACATGCCCGATTATACCAAAGCGTCAAAACCCGAAGGTCAGGGAGAGTCGCTGCGAGGAGCCCAGATCGCCGGCCGGGGTGAAGCCGTAGTCGATGGAGGCCCGGCTGACCTTGAGGCCGAAGCCGAAGCCGAGCCCCGCCATGGGGGCGCCGGGCGTGACGGCGGAGGGAGCATAGCCCGCGCGCAGGGCGAACGTCGGCAGCACGGAGTACTCCGTGCCCACGCTGAAGGCCGCCTGCCGGGCGTGCGGGCGCTCGCTGACGTCGGCCGAGACCAGGAAGGCCCCGGCCAGCCGGGCGCTGGCGCCGACCGCGATCGTCAGGGGCAGGTCCTCGCGCTGGCTGCCGAGCCTGAGGCCGGGGCCGAGGTTGCGCACGGCGGCGCCGATGCTCACGGGGACGGGCGCGCGCTCGAGGGAGCGCATGAGGCCGGCGTCGACGGCGAACGTGCGGGCCGAGGCGTCGGCCAGCCGGGACTCGACGAGCTTGACGCCGAAGCCCGCCAGAGCGCGGCTGCCGGGCAGGCGCGCGCTGCCGGCCACGGTGATCGCCGTGTCCGCGGCGCCGAAGCTGCCCGTGGTCCGCCCGGAGGCGTCGCGGCCGTCCAGGCCGCCCTGCGCCATGCGCTGCACGCCCACGCCCACGGCGGCGTCGCCCAGCGGCTGCGTGTAGCCGAGGAAATCGTAATGGGCCGTCTGGTAGAGCTCGGCGTGCATGAAGCCCGCCTGGCGGCCCTGCACGCGCGAGAGGCCGGAAGGATTGGTCGTGAGGGCGCTCAAGTCGTCGGAGACGGCCGTATAGGCCTCGCCCAGCGCCATCGGGCGGGCGCCGGGGAGGATGCGCAGGAACTCGGCGGTCTCGGCGGCCGCGGCCGCGGCGGCGAGAGCGCCGGTCAGGGCCACGGCGGCGGCCAGGCGCCTCATTTGATCACCGCCAGGCGGCCCTTGAAGCGGATGCCGTTGCCGGGGCCGGCCTTGACGACGTAGAGATAGACGCCGCTGCCGAGAGCGCCCGCGTCGACGGCGTATTCGCCGACGCCGGAGACCACCGGGGCCGAGCCCTGCTGGCGCAGGCCGCCGGCCATGTCGTAAACCGATACGTCGATGGTATCGGCGCCGCTCACCTCGGCATGCACGATAGGCCGCGTCCCGCGCGCCGGGTTGGGATAGGCGTAGACCTGGCCGAAAGCCAGGGCGTTCGAGGCCGGCGTGGACGCCGTGATCACCGGCGTGACGTTCACCTGGTAGAGGGAAAAGTGCGTGGTGCGCGCGCGCACCACGCCCGCCTGCGCGTCCACGACGGAGTCCAGCCCTTCCCAGGCCAGCGTCTTCGGGTTCCAGTAGTGCACCGCCAGAGCGGTGACGGGCGTGCCGACCGGGAGCTTGGAGGCGTCGAAGGGCAGCTCGATGGTCACGGGCTTGGCGAACTGCGTGCCCTCGGGACCGAACTCGATGGGATCGCCGGCGGCGACCAGGCCGAGCTTGGCGCGCGCGTCCTCACGCTCGCGGTCGGCCACCGGGTCGGCCTTCTGCAAGACGTTCAGGGTCACCGCCAGGCCCGAGGACACGGCGCCGGCCGGGACCGTGACGGCGGGGCCGCTCGAGGCGCGCACCGTGGTGTCGCCGTCGGAGCGCACCAGGCCGAAGGCGGCCTTCGGCGCGACCGGCAGCGCGAGCGGCTTGGCGCGGTTGAGCACGCGGCCGGGCCGGCCGGGCCAAGAGGCCGGGACCGCCGAGAACGAGGCCGCGGCGCCGGAGACCTGCGGCGG
>CAZZGQ010000018.1:0-2385 GCA_964653765.1 uncultured Elusimicrobia bacterium
TACCAGCCGTAGCCGATCAGCAGGTAGAACGAGAGCGGGTCCTGGGGCGAGAAGTAGCCGAGCAGCGAGAACTGCAGCGGGACCTCGCGATAGTCCGCGCCCGCCGCGGAGTGATGGGTGACGTCCACCGACGCGCGCAGCGCGTAGGCGCCGCCCAGGCCGAGCTTGAGCTGGGCGCCGCCGTTCCACGTGCCGCGGTCGGCGTCGCGCGGGCGGTAGAACACGGCGCGCGGGCCGAGCGTCGTCGCCTGGTGCGAGTCCTCGCTCTGCGCGCGGGCGGGCGACGCCGCGGCGAGCGGCAGCAGCAAGAGCAGCCAAAGGGCCGGGCGCATGAGCCTGAGTGTGCGCGCGCGGCGCGGCCCCGTCAATACCTCGGGCGCTACAGCGTCCTCCCGAGGGCGTAGATCCAAGCCTCGCCGCGGCGCAGGCGCGCCAGCTCGGAGAAGCCCAGCTTGAGATAGAAGCCTTTCGGCGCCTCGGCGCAGAAGACGTGGACGCCGCGCGCGCCGGCGGCGGCCGCGTCGGCCTCGAAGCGCTCGACCAGGGCGCGCCCGGTGCCGCCGCGATGGCCCTCGCGCACGTTGACGTGAAGGTGAGCCGGATAGCGCCGCAGCAGGCGCAGCTGCAGCGCGAGCGGAAAACGCGCGGCCGCGCCGAGCGCCGGGCGCGGGCCGAGGAGCGCCGAGGCGGCATAGAAGCGGGCCGACGACGGGCAGCCGGTCAGGTAGCCCACGACGCGGCCTTCGTCCCGCGCCACGTAGGCCCAGCGCGGGGCCCACCGCTCGTAGGGGCCGATCCACTTCCGGCCGAAGGCGTCCGCTTCCCGCGGCGGGACGGGGCGCCCGGCGGTCTCGGCGCAGATGGCGCGCATCTCGGCCCAGTCGCGCGGACCTTCCGGGGCGGCGATGACCGGCCGGGTCACGAGAGCGAGAAAAGGCGCACGTCCAGCCCGCCGTTCTTGGTGGAGTAGCCGGGCTCGACGCGCAGGCCCGTGGCTCGGGCCAGCTCGAGGGCGGGGCAGATCAGCGCGGCTTTCCAGCCCGCGCAGGGGCCGCGCAGCAGCTTGCCAAGCTGGGCGTACACGTCGCGCACGTCCTTGCCGGCGCTGAGGCGCGCCCCGTAAGGCGGGTTGGCGACGAGCCAGCCCGTTCCCGCGGGAGGGACGACAGCGGAGACGGCGGCGCGCGAGAAGGCGATCGCCTCGGCCCCGGCGCGGGCGGCGTTGGCGCTCGCGGCCTCGATCGCCCCGGCGTCGCGGTCGGAGGCGGCGACGACGGGGCCGTCCCTCCTCGCCGCTTCCTCGGCGCGGGCGCGGACATTCTGCCAGAGCGTCGCGTCGAAGCCGGGCCAGTCCATGAAAGCGAAGCGGCGCGCGCGGCCGGGGGCGAGGTTCCTCGAGAGCTGGTAAGCTTCGATCGCGATCGTGCCCGAGCCGCAGAAGGGATCGAGCAGCGGCGAAGCCTTGTCCCAGCCCGAGGCCCGCAGCAGCGCGGCGGCCAGCGTCTCGCGCAGAGGGGCCTTGGCGGTCTCGAGGCGATAGCCGCGGCGGTGCAGGGGCTCGCCGGAGGAGTCGAGGTCGAGGGTGACGACGTCGCGGTCCACGGAGGCTTGCAGGATGGGGGCGGCCTCGCCCGGGGCGGCGAGGCGCCGGCCGGCGGCGCCGGCGAGGCGCTCGGCCACGGCGCGCTCGTGGTACAGCTTCGAGCGCCGAGAGTCGACGCGGACGGTCAGGGCGGCGCCCGCGGGCAGCGTCTCCCGCCAGCTCACGCGCGCGGCCAGGCGCTCCAAAGCGGCGAAGGAGCCGGCCTCGAAGCGGCCCAGCCGCAGCAGCACGCGCTCGGCGACGCGCAGCTCGAGATTGGCGCGGTAGAGCGCCTCGAGAGAGCCCTCGAAAGCCACCGCCCCGTCGCCCTGCCCGGGCTTGAAATAGCGCCGCGGCGGCGCCAGGCCGAGCTCGGCCAGCTCCTGCGCCAGCAGCGGCTCGAGGCCGGGGGGAGCGGCCGCCAGGAGCTGCACCTAGGCCGGCTCGACGCGGCCGGAGAGCATGCGGTCGCCGTCGAAGTGGAAGAAGCCCTTGAAGGGACGGCGCGCCAGCATCCACGGGATCCAATAGCGGTCGTCGGTCCACATGTCGTCGAAGGGGATCTGGTCGACGCCGGTCCAGAAGGGCGCGGCCTCCGGCGTCTCGAGCAGCGCTCCCTGGGCGTCGGCGGCCGTGAAGACCACGCAGTGCAGCGAGTACCCGTCCACGAACTGGAAGTGCAGCTCCCCGGCGGCCTCGAGGCCCGTCGGGTCGACGCCGACCTCCTCGCGCGTCTCGCGGCGGGCGCATTCGACCGCGGTCTCGCCGGGCTCCAGGCGGCCTCCCGGGCCGTTGACCTTGCC
>CAZZGQ010000018.1:2485-25690 GCA_964653765.1 uncultured Elusimicrobia bacterium
ATTCGACCGCGGTCTCGCCGGGCTCCAGGCGGCCTCCCGGGCCGTTGACCTTGCCGGCTCCCAGCCCGCGCTTCTTGTGGATGAGCAGGATCTTGCCGCCGCGGATGACGAAGCAGAGCGAGGCGCGCTCCTTGGGGGTCCAGCTCTTCCAGTCCGGCTCGGTCATGCCGCCGACAGCCAGGCGGAGAGCGACAGCGCGGCGTAGACGGCCATCGTGGCGAGGCCGAAAGCCCACATGAACGGCTTGTCGATGCGCTCCGCGAGCTCCGTCTTCTCGCGGACGAAGAGCACGTTCACCGCCGTGATCTCGGCGATGAGGACCAGGTAGAGGACGTAGGCCGCGACGTAGAAGTAGTCGGCGCGCATGAGGTAGCCGACCTGGGGCATGGAGCGCGCCTGGGTCATGTGCTCCACGAGCACGCCCAGCAGCGAGGTCAGCACGAACGTGGTGCGCGACCAGAAGTCGCTGAGCGGGACGAAGAGGCCGCAGAGGCTGATGGCGATCAGCACGGCCAGCGGCAGGAACAGCGTGATCAGGTACGGGAAGATCCGCCGCCGCAGCAGCAAGCCGGCCTCGAAGACGGAGTAGTCGGCCTGCGTCTCGTCGGCGCGGTAGGTGGGATTGCCGAAGCTGGAGTCGTAGTTGAAGGTGCCCGCGTAGTCTTCCCGGCCCTCGAAGCGCCAGTCGTGCGGCAGCGACTTGAGCGAGCGCGAGCTTTCCTGGGCGCCGTCGGCCACGAAGAGCAGCTTGTTGGCGTTCTTGCTGCGGTGGGCCAGCGGCAGCGCCAGGCGCTGGCGATCGAAGGGGAAGAGCCGAAGGTCGTAATCGGAGGCGAAGGTGCCCTTCACCTTGTAGACGACCCACTTCACCTTGGGCTCCGCCGCGCCCTTGACGCCGAAGTTGCGCCGCAGCTCCACGCGCTGCCCGGCGCCCTCGACCTCGTTGAGGAAGGCCACGTTGTCCGGATCGAAGTCGCCGCGCCACTTCAGCCAGAGGAAGAACTCGAGGTCGAAGGTGGGCTGGTGGAAGTCCGCCTGCGGCACCTTGTAGAAGTCCACGCCGGCGTAGACCACCTGCACCTTGTAGTACGGCTTGCCGTCGGCGAGCAGCACCTCGCCCGAGCGCGCCTTCTCGCTCAGGATGCCCAGCGTGTGGGCGTCGGTGACGGCGCGCAGCTGGGCGAAAGAGGGGGTGAAGGCGCCGTAGCGGATCGTGGCCATGACGACGTCGCGGCGCAGGCCCTGGCTCTTGTCGAAGCGCAGGCGGCCGGAGACGCCGTCGACGGCCGACTCGTCGGAGCCCAGCGCGGCCAAATAGCGCCGGACCCCTTCGCGGCTGTCGTCGCGGGCCGCACCCTCGGCGATGAGGTTGAGGCCGTCGTAGGCGAAGGCGCCGAAGACGGACGGGTCGCGCTCGAAGCGGCGCCGGTAGGCGCGCTCGAAGGCGTGGGTGCGCACGGAGGCCAGGCTGAGAAGGAAGGGGAAGGCCACGTGGACGTCCTCGGTGTCGCCGCCCAGCTTCTCGATGAGGCCGGTGGCCAGGCGCGTGCCGCCGTAGACGTCCACGCGGCGCCCGGCGGCGCGCAGCTGCTTGATGAGGGCGGCGCCGTTGACCGAGTGGGAGAACAGCACGACGGCGTCCGCCCCGGCCGCCGGCCCGGCGAGGCGGCGGGCGACGAAGTCGGCGGCAAGCGGCGAGCCGTCCTCTTTATAAGAGACGGCGGAGGCCCGAAGCCCGAGGCGCGCCGCCTTGGCCAGGAACGCGGAGGCGGCGGCGCGGCCGTAGCCGTCGTCGCCGTGGGCGACCACGACGGCGCGGGTCTTCTTGAGCTCGCGCAGGTAGACGGCCAGCGTCTCGGCTTCGTCGCGCTCGCTGTAGGTGCCCAGGAAGGCCCAGCGGCTGCGTCCCGCGACGTCGGGGTCGCCGATGGTGGGGAGGAAAAACGGCAGGCCCGCCCGGTCGTACACCCGCGCGGCGGCGGCGGCGGGAGCGTCGTCGTAGTGGCCGATCGCGGCCACGATCGTCGGGTCGGCGGCGAAGGCCTCGGCGTTGCGCCGCGCGGCCTCCGGGTCGTTGGCGTCGTCGCGCACCATGAGCTGCACGCCGCGCGCGTCGGCGGCCAGCTGCAGCGCGCGCAGGAGCTGCTCGCCGCTCTCCTGCTTGGGGCCCGAGAGCGGCAGCGACACGCCCACGCGCGCGACCACGCGGCGGCGCAGCCCGACGGCGAGGCTGGCGGCGACCAGCGCCGCGAGCGCGGCGAGGGCGAACGGCCACAGGCGCGCGGGCCGTCGTCTGATCGTCATGATTTCGGCACTATAGCAAAACGTCCTTAGCGCGGGGCGGCGGCGCCCATGAGGCTGAGGGCGGAGAAGGCGGGATTGACCTGGCCGAGCGTGGTCGTGGCCTCAGGGTGCTTGCCCAGCCACTGCGCCACTTGAGGGTCGTTGACCAACGCCTGCACGGAGTCCGCGTTATCGCTCATGGCCTGCTGCACGCCGGGCGAGCGCAGGATCTGCGCCGTCAAGGGGCTGCGCAGGAGAGCCGTCACGGCGGCGTCGTCGTTCATGGCCGGGCTGCCGACGAACGCCCGCGCCAGCGCCGGCCGCATGAGGAGGCCGACCAGCGTCGGGCTGGAGAGCACTTCTTGGACGAGCGGATGGCCGGCGTACTTCTGCACGCTGGCGGGATCGGCGAGGAAGCGCCGCAGCGATATGGCCGAGCCGAGCTGAGTGTGACCGACCAGGAACTTGGCCGGCGAGGCGAGCATGGTCGCCCACTGCGCCGTGCGCTCCACGCGGTCGCGGACGGCGCTCACGGCGGCCGCCACGGCGCCGCCGGAAGACGGCGCGGCCGCCGCGGAGGCGGACGGGGCCTCCGAAGGCGCGGACGCGGTCGGCGCCGTCGCCAAAGCGCCGCCGCTGATCACGCCGACCATGGAGGAAGCCGGAGCGCGCTGCGGGCGCGGGCGCGGAGCCTCCGATGAGGAGGCGACGTAGTTGAGGTCGAAGCCGGACTCCGGCACGGCCATGGCGGCGCCGGACGGCTGGCGCAGGATCTGGAGGAGGTAGCCGGCTGCGAGCGCGGCGGCCATGCAGGCCAGCGCGATCACGAGCCAGGGCGCCCGCTTGTCCTGGCGACGGCCGATGCTGCCGCGAACGATCTCCACGGCCGCAGTATAACGCGGCGGCCGGTGGCGCGCAAGCACGTTCGGCAAAATTACGGTTAGAAGCGGCGCTTCGTCTTGACGGCTGCGCCGCGGCCCTTTACACTGAGCGCGCTATGAACCACAAGCGCCTGCTGGACGTGCGGACGATGCTGCTGCTGGGGCTGCTCCTGCTGCCGCTGGTGCTGGCCACCACGGCCTGCGACGACAGCCAGATGCCGGCCTCGAATTGCAGCAATTCCTCATCGACGAGCACCGCCGCCGGCTGCAACTCGCCGACGGCCGGCACGTCGCACTAGGGCCTACGGCAGCTTGATCTTGCCGCCGCCCGGGCCCGGGTTGAGCCCGCCGGGCGGCAGGCCGCCTTGGGGGATGACGATCTGCGAGCTGGCCTTGCGGCGCAGCTCTTGCAGCTCCGCCAGGGTCTGGTGGTACGCCTTCTCCAGCGCGGCGCCGTAGCCCGCCACCGCCTGGGCCAGGTCGTTTCCGGGGATCTCGAAGCTCAGCGGCAGCGCGCCCGCGGGCGTCATCAGGCTGGCCTCCCCCATGAAGACGGTCTTGCGCGAGGAGTCAGTCGAGCCGTCGGTCTTCACCGGCGTCATGCGCCGGATCGTGCCGATCTCGCGATCGGTGAAGATGTCCTCGCGCCAGAGCGAGTTGGGGTCCATCTTGGGCGTCTGAGGGGTGTCGGCCATGGGGATGATTCTAGCGCGCTTGCGCGCGCGGGCGCAACCCTGCTAGAGTCAATTATCCCTCAAGGAGGTCGTATGCCCAGAGCCAGCGCGCGCCACATCCTCGTCTCCAGCCAAGCCGAGTGCGAGAGCCTCAAGAAGAAGATCGAAGCCGGAGCCAGCTTCGCCGACATGGCCAAGCAGCACTCGCAATGCCCTTCGGGCAAGAGCGGCGGCAATCTCGGCGAGTTCGGCCCCGGCCAGATGGTGCCGGAGTTCGACAAGGTCGTCTTCACCGGCGAGGTCGGCAAGGTGCTCGGCCCCGTGAAGACGCAGTTCGGCTACCACCTCATCGAAGTCACGAAGCGGGCCTAAGGCTCACCCCTGGCCCGGGCCCATCGGCCCTGGCGCCGGCGCGGTCCCCGGCCCAAAATGGGGCTATGAAGACCGCCGCCCTGCTGGCCCTGCTCGTCTGCGCCGCCCACGCCGGTCCGGAGAAGGCCGTCGACGGCGTGCCGGACGCCGGCGCGCCGCTGGCGCCGGCCCAGAGCGGCGCGGCGGCGCTTCCCGCGGTCCAGGACCCGACGTCCGGGATGCCGGCGCAGCTGGACGTTCCCGATTCCAAGGTCGCCGCGGCAGGCGTCGAAGCGGCGGGGACTCCCGCCGCGGAGCAGGTCCAGGAAGCCGCGACCCTCCCCGAGGGCGCGGCGACCGAGATACCGGGGGCCGGCGAGGCGGGCGCCGAAGAAGCGCAGGGCGGTCCGGGCTTCATTCGCCACGCGCGTGCCATGGGCGCTTCGCTCATGGACCGGCTGCGCGGCGCGGAGGATCAGCTCGGGCCGTCGTACATGGTCAAGGCCGGCGGCCACAGCATCGGCATCAAGCGCATCGAGTACCTGGACGGCGTCCCGGTCGAGATCTGGGACGCCTCGGCCTACATCCGAGAGCGGCGCTCAAAGTCCGAGCCCGACCTCAAGATCTTCGACCTCAATCAGCTCTTCGCCAAGCCTACGCCCTTCCTCGGCTTCGGCATCCCGAACGTCTTCCTGGGCTTTCCGCACGGCGAGGGCGTGAGCAAGATCGCCGCCAAGTCCCTCTGGCGCGGCGACACGCACGTGGTCGACACCAAGGGCCGCGTGCAATCCGGCGTGTTCCTCGTGTTCCGGGACCTCGATCCGGAGGCGATCCGGATGCGCGACATCGCCCAGCGGCGCGAGGGCAGCCGGCAGCCGACCTGCGTGCACGAGAACTGCGTGGCGATGGGCGAGATGGGCTTCACGATCGGCGGCAAGCCGATCAGCGATTTCTATATGCCGATGCCGCTGCTGAAGGCCATCGTCCTCAACAGCAAGAACGGCGTGAGCACCCAGGACGGCCTGCTGTTCAACGGCAAGCCCGTGGCCTTCGACCTCGTGCGCACGACGCCGAAGAGGCTGGAGAACTTCCGCAGAGCCGTCGATTGGGCGGTCAAGACGACGCCGATCCGCCATCTCCGCCGCCGCTACGGCGAGGACATCCCGGAGGACGAGCCGACGGCGCCCGTCCGCGACATCACGCGCTACCCTCTCGACGGCTTCTCCAGCGACGATCTCGAGCTGACGGCGTCGCAGCCGTCGCGGTTCGGCAAGCGCGTGCGCGAGATCGGTGGCGAGCACACGCTCTATCGCGTCCGCCAGCGCCGGGTGAACGTCAACGACTATCTGCCCACGCCGCTCGATCCGTTCCCTCAGAAAGACCCGGACTTCGTGACGCGGCTGAAGAAGGGCGTGCTCTTCACCAGGGAGAAGGTGGCCAAGTTCGTGAGCCACTTGGCCAAGGAGCAGCCGGAGTTCGAGCGGCGCAGCGACAAGGATATCTTCGAGATGATGGAGACCGACTCGGAGTCTTCGCCGAACAAGTACAACTTGGTCGTCGAGGGCTCCGACTTGCTGGTCATGCGGACGACGGGCAAGGACCAATTCAAGGGACTCAAGCGCTGGATCGCGAAGAAGCTCGACTGGATACTGAGCAAGCACGTGCTGATGGCCAACTACTCGGAGAACGTGCGCTTCGCCGGAGAGGTCTGGAAGGCGCGCGGCGCCGACGGCAAGGTCAGGATCTACGTCTCCAACAACTCGGGGACCTACAAGCCCACCCTCGCGCAGCTGCAGAAGGCCGTGGAATACCTGCAGAAGATCTTCCCGGGCGTGGAGATCGTCGGCGTGCCGGCCGGCGCCAACGATTAGGCGCTATAGCTCGGTGCGCAGGTCCCAGAGCTCGGGAAACAGCCGCGTCTCGATGGCCTTGCGCAGGTAGAGGACGCCCGCCGTCCCGCCGGTGCCGCGCTTGAAGCCGATGATGCGCTGCACCGTCGTCAGGTGGCGGAAGCGCCATTGGGCGAAATCGTCCTCGAGGTCGACGAGCTCCTCGGCGAGCTCGTAGAGGTCCCAGTACTTCTTGGTGTCGCGGTAGACCCGCATCCAGGCCTCCATGACGCTCTTGTCGGTCTCGGCGGGGCCGCTCCAATCGCGCGAGAGGCGCTTGGGGTCGATCTTGAAGCCGCGGCGGGCGAGCAGCATCACCGCCTCGTCGTAGAGGCTGGGCGACTTCAGGGCCTTCTCCAGCTCCGCGTGCGTCTTCTGCTGGTGCGCGTGCGGCGCCATCATGGCGGCGTTCTTGTTGCCCAGCTTGTACTCGATGAGCCGGTACTGGCGCGACTGGAAGCCCGAAGCCTGGCCCAGCTTGCCGCGGAAGGTGAGGTAGTCCGACGGCGTCATGGTGGCCAGGACGTCCCAGGCCGTGACGATCTGCTGCTGGATCTTCGAGATGCGGGCCAGCATCTTGAACGCCGGGCCCAGCTCGTCGCGGCGGATCTGCCCGATCGCCGCGTCCAGCTCGTGCAGGATCAGCTTCATCCAGAGCTCCGTGACGTGGTGCTGGACGATGAACAGCACTTCGTCGTGCTCGGAGCTCAGCGGCTTTTGGCAGGCGAGCAGGGCGTCGATGTCCAGGTAGTCGCCGTACGTCATCTTCCCGGCGAAATCGGTGTGGGCGCCTTCGGGCAGTTTCGAGTCCATTGACGAATAATCTATCATAGTCGCCCGATGAGCGTCTTTCACGTTTCCGCCGCCACCGTCGAAGGCTACGTCCAGAAGCGCGAGCCCTACCGCAAAGCCCACATCGAGCGTCTGCAGAAGCTGCGCGCGGAGGGCGTCGTGCGCATGGGCGGGCCCTGGCCCGACGGCCGCGGCGTCGACCTGATCTACCGCGTGCCCGACCGCGCCGCCGTGAAGAAGGTCGTGGAGGGGGACCCGTATTGGACGGGCGGCGTCTGGACGAGCTATGCCGCGCTGCCGTTCTCGTCCTTCATGGACCCTAAGATGGAGGTACCCGTCGTCCTCGACGGTTCCCGCCGCGTCTTCATCGTGGAAGGGCCGGCGCCCGATGCGCGGTCCGCAGGCGCGGCGCTGTCGGCGCTGCGCGAGCAGGGTCGCGTCTACCTGGGCGGGGTCGTGGAGCAGCGGCTCTGGGCGCTGACGAGCGCGGCCGACGAGGCCACGGCGATGAGCTGGGTGGCGGCGGCGGGCGGCGGCGACGCGGCGAAGCTGGGGACGCGGCCGCTGTTCTACGTCCTCTAGTTATCCACAAATTTTCAGCGCTGCAAATTTGTGGATAAGTCCCCGCTGAGCACGGGCTTGAGATTTCTCTCGATCAGCCGTTCCGCCGCCTCGTAGTCCACTTCATCCGCCGACCCGAGTCCGCCGCAGAGCTCGGCCAGCATCCGGCTCTCCACCGCTCCCGCTCGCTGAGCGAGCGAATAGGGCAGACGCGTGAAGGTCACCAGCGTGTAGCGCGGGATGTAGCGGCCCGGGAAGCGCGCTTCCAGCAGGTGCTCGACTTCCTTCTCCAGGCGGAAGCGCGGGTCGGCCACCCGGTCGCGCATCTCGATGAAGTTCTCGACGGCCATGTCGGCGATGGCGTCGGCCTCGGGCTTGCGCAGCTCGGTGAAGCGCTCGAAGACGGCCTGCCAGCCGCCGCGCGGCAGCCGCTCCTCGATCGTCTCGTCGAGGACGCTGCAGTCCTCGAGGCCGCAGTTCATGCCCTGGCCGTAGAACGGCACGATGGCGTGAGCGGCGTCGCCGAGCAGCAGGGCCTTGTCGCCCACGCTCCAGCGGCCGCACTTCACGGTGATCATCGCCCCGGTGGGGTTGGCGAAGAACTGCTCCGCGAGGTCGGGCATCAAGGCGAGCGCGTCGGGGAACTGGGCTTTGAAGAAAGAGAGGACCGCCTTTGCGGTGCGCAGCGAGTCGAAGCTCAGCGGGCCCTCGAAGGGCAGGAAGAGCGTGACCGTGAAGCTGCCTTCGAAGTTGGGCAGGGCGATGAGCATGTAGCTGCCGCGCGGCCAGATGTGCAGGGCGTTCTTTTCCATCGGGAACGCCCCATCCTCGCCCGCGGGAATCGTCAGCTCCTTGTAGCCGTGGGCCAAGTGGGACTGCGCATAGTCGAAGCGGGGAAGCTGGAGCATGTCGCGGCGGATCGCCGAGGCGGAGCCATCGGTCCCGAAGACCGGGGACGCGGCGGTCTCCTTGCCTTCCAGGCGCAGGCGGCCGCGGCGGAAGTCCATGCCGAGGACCGGCGTGTCGAAGCGCAGCTTCACGCGGCGCGACCTCTCGGCATGCTCGATCAGGCGCTCGTTGAGCCAGGCGCGCGAGATGGAGTTGATGTGCTCGGAGTCGTCCTTGCCGTAGCGCTGGAAGACGGGCTTGCCCGAGACTGGATGGATCATGCGGCCCATCATGGGCACGGCGCGCGCCAGGATCTCGTCGGCGATGCCGAGCTGCTCCAGCGCGTGGATGCCGCGCGTGGAGAGGGCGAGGTTGATCGAGCGGCCGCGGTCCACGCGGCTCGTCCGCGGATCGGCACGGCGCTCGTAGACGTCGACATGAAAGCCGCGCTTGGCGAGCATCGCCGCCAGCACGCTGCCCACGAGCCCCTCGCCGACGACGGTGAGCCGGGACTTATCCACCGGACTCTCCGCGCTGAGAGTCTTGTGGATAACTCGCTCCGCCCTTCAAGGCCTGCGCGAAGCGGCGGCAATCCTCGAAGGTGTTGTAGAGCGGCACGGGGGCGGCGCGCACGATGTCGGGCTCGCGGAAATCGACGACGATGCCGGCCTTCTTCATCCGGTTCTCGAAGCGGGCGCGCGGCTCCCTCACGCGCAGCGACAACTGGCAGCCGCGGCGCTTCGGCGTCACGATCTCCACGCCTGGGATCTCGCGCAGCAGCGACTCCAGATAGCCGGTGAGCGCGACGCTCTTGCGGCGCAGGGCCGTCATGCCGGCCGCGTCGAACAACTCCAGCGACGCGCGCAGAGCGGCGAGCTGGAAGATCGGCGGGTTGCTGAGCTGCCAGCCCTCCGCGCCCGGAAGCGCGTCGAAGCGGGGCTCCATCAGGAAGCGGCGCTTCTTGTCCGTGCCCCACCAGCCCTCGAAGCGCGGCAGGCGGGCCCGGGCGTGGCGCTCGTGCACGAAGACGGCGGCGATGCCGCCCGGCCCGGCGTTCAAGTATTTGTAGGAGCACCAGGCGGCGAAGTCGGCGCCGCTGTCGTGCAGGCGCAGGTCCAGGTTGCCCGCGCCGTGGGCGCAGTCGAAGCCGACGGCGCAGCCCCGCTTGCGGGCGGCCGCGGCGATGGCCTTCATATCGAAGGCTTGGCCGGTCAGGTACTGCACGTTGCCGAGCAGGACGAGGGCGGCCTCGCGGCCGCGCCGCTCGATCGTCTCGATGATGTCCTCTTCTCGAAGCGTCCGCTCGCCGGCCCGCGGGGCGAGCTCGAGCAGAGCGTCCTCGGGCGCGAAGCCGTGGAAGCGCGCCTGCGAGGCCAGCGCGTAGCGGTCGGAGGGGAAAGCGCCCTTCTCCAGGATGATCTTGAAGCGGCTCTTCGTGGGGCGGTAGAACGAGACGAGCAGCAGGTGGAGGTTGGTCGTCAGCGAGTTCATGACGACGACCTCGGAGGGCTTGGCGCCGACGACGCGCGCCATCGGCGCGGTCACGAGCTCGTGGTAAGGCAGCCAGGGACGGCGCGCGTGGAGGTGGCCTTCCACGCCGAGGCGCGACCAGTCCTCGAGCTCGGCTTTGATCGTCGCGGCCGTCGTCTTGGGCTGCAAGCCGAGGGAATTGCCGCAGAGGTAGACGCCCCGCGGCAAATGAAATTTGCCGCGGAACCGGCGAAGCGGGTCGTCGCGGTCTTTTGCCCGCGCCTCGGCCAAGCCGTTCATGGCTTCTTGCCCAGCCAATTCATGGCGTTGTCCCACAGCAGCTTGCGCCGCGCGCCCGCGGGCAGCTTCAGCGACTGGATCAGGGTCCCCGGCCGGTCCTCGCCGAGCGGGAAGGGGAAATCGGAGCCGAGGGCGATGTTGTCGCCGCCGAAGACCTCGAGCAGGTAGCGCAGCGCGGCGGCGTCGTGGACCAGCGAGTCGACGAAAAAGCGGCCCAGGTACTCCTTGGGGTGCCTGCCGTTTTCGACGGCGCAGAGATCGGGCCGCGCCTCGAAGCCGTGGGAGATGCGGCCGAGCGTGCCGGGGAAAGCGCCGCCGCCGTGCGCGAAGGCCGCGCGCAGCTTCGGCAGGCGCTCGAAGACGCCGCCGAAGATCATCGAGCAGATCGCGCGCGAGAGCTCCGCCGGCATGCCGACGAGCCAGGGCAGCCAGTACTTGGGCATCTGATCCTGCCCCATCATGTCCCAGGGATGGACGAACACGGCGGCGCCGAGGTCGGCGGCGGCCTCGAAGACGGCGAAGAGCCCGGCGTCGTCGAGGTTCTTGCCGCCCACGTTCGAGCCGATCTCCACGCCGGCCAAGCCCAGCTCGCGCATGCAGCGCTCGAGCTCGCGCACGGCCAGGTCGGGGTCCTGGAGCGGAAGCGTGCCCAGGCCGACGAAGCGGTCGGGATGCTTCGCCGTCGTCGCGGCCAGGTCGTCGTTGAGCGCGCGCGCCACGGCCAGGCCGTCCTTCGGTTTGGCCCAATAGCTGAACATCACGGGGACGGTCGAAAGGACCTGGAGCGCGACTCCGGTCTCGTCGCAGCGGCGCAGGCGCTCCTCGGCGTCCCAGAGCTCGGCCGTGACCTCGCGAAACGGCTTGCCGTCGTCGCGCGCCATCAGCGCCCGGCCGTCCTCGCGGTGGACCAGCCGGATGAAGCCGCCGTAGCCGAAGCGCGCCTTGAAGTCGGGGACGTCCCGCGGGAGGACGTGCGTGTGCACGTCCGCGCGGCGCTCAGCCTTTTTTGCCGGCAACGGGCCTCTCCGTCTTCTTGCCGCACTTCTTGCACGTGCAGTTCTTCGCGTCGCCGTAGAAGCGCTCGAAGACCGGCTGCAGCTGCGTGGTGAGATCGGTGAGCTCGAAGTATTCCTCGTAGAGCTTGGTCCCGCAGGCCTCGCACATCCAGACGAGGCCGTCCTTCTCGCCGGGGCGGCGCTTGCGCTCGATGACCAAGCCGATGGTCTTGGGCGGACGGCGGGGGGAATGCGGCACGCGGGACGGCAGCAGGAAGATCTCGCCCTCGCGAATCGGGACGTCGACGATCGTCCCGTTCCGATCCAATGTCTTGACGACGATGTCGCCCTCGAGCTGGTAGAAGAACTCCTCGCCCTCGTCGATGTGGTAGTCCGTGCGCGAGTTCGGGCCGCCGACCACGGTGACCATGAACTCCGTGTCCTCCCAGACGTTGGCGTTGCCCACCGGAGGCTTGAGGAGGTGCCGGTGCTCGTCGATCCACTTCTTGAGGTTGAGGGGCTTCATCCGATCGTCGCGACGCACTTGAGCTCGATGGAGATGGGCGTGGGCAGGCTCGTGATGCCGATCGTCGTGCGGCAAGGAGGGTTCTGCGTGAAGTGCTGCGCCCAGAGCTTGTTGTAAGCGGGGAAGTCGCGCTCCATGTTCGTGAGGAACACGGTGACGTCGACGAGCTTGTCCCAGGAGGAGCCGGATTCCTCCAGCACCCAGCGCACGTTCTGGAAGACGGCCAGCGTCTGCGCCTCGATGCCCTCGGGGATCTTGTTGGTGCCGCGCTCGCGCGGGCCGATGCCCGATAGGAAGAGTAGATTTCCCACGCGCCGCGCGTGCGGGTACAAGCCCACCGGCTCCGGCGCCTTCTTGGAATCGAATCGCTCGCTCATCTAGAGTCTCACGCAGACGTTGCGCGCCTCGGAGAAGAAGCGCAGCGCCTCCACGCCTCCTTCCCGGCCTACGCCGGAGTCTTTCACGCCGCCGAACGGCGTGCGCAGGTCGCGCAGCATCCAGCAGTTCACCCAAACCAGGCCCGCCTCGAGCCGCGCGCCCAGGCGGTGCGCCCGGGAGAGGTCGCGCGTCCACACGCTCGCGGCCAGGCCGTAGCGCGTCCCGTTGGCGATCGCTAGCGCTTCTTCTTCCCGGTCGAAGGGCCAGAGCGTGGCCACGGGGCCGAAGATCTCCTCCTGATTGGTCCGGCAGGCGGGAGAAAGGCCCTCGAGCAGCGTCGGCTCGTAGAACCAGCCGCCGCGGCAGCGGCCGTCGACGCGGACGCGCCGCCCGCCGCAGAGGACCAGGCCGCCTTCCTTGCGGGCGAGGTCCACGCAGCCTTCGATCTTGCGCAGATGCGCGCGGGACGCCACCGCGCCTTGGTCCGTGCCCGTCTTCAGCGGGTCTCCCACGCGCAGAGCCCGCGCCTTCGCGACCAGGGCCTCCTTGAAGCGGTGATAGATCGTCCGCTCGACGAGGATGCGCGAGCCGCAGAGGCAGATCTGCCCCTGGTTGGAGAAGGCGGCGCGCGCCGTCTCGGCCACCGTGCGGTCGAAGTCGCAGTCGGCGAAGACGATCGTGGGGTTCTTGCCGCCGAGCTCCAGCGACACCTTGCGGAAGACGGGCCCGGCCTCGCGCGCGATCTCCGAGCCGACGCGCGTGCTGCCGGTGAAGGAGACGGCTTTGACGCGCGGGTGCGACACCAGCGCCGCCCCGGCGCGCGGCCCCGTGCCGTGCACGACGTTGAGCACTCCGGGCGGCAGGATGCCGGCCGCGAGCTTCGAGAAGAGGTAGGCCGTCATCGGCGTGATCTCGGACGGCTTGGCGACGACGCAGTTGCCCATGGCCAGCGCGGGGGCGATCTTCCAGCTCAGGAGATAGAGCGGCAGGTTCCAGGGGGAGATGCAGCCCACGACGCCGAGCGGACGGCGCAGAGTGTAGTTGAGGGCGACGTCGTCGGTGGCGTGGCATTCGCTTGAGAACTGGGTGGCGGCGTCGGCGAAGAAGGCGAAGTTGGCGGCGCTGCGCGGGATGTCGACGGCAGAGGCCAAGGACAGCGGCTTGCCCGCGTCCACGGCCTCGGCGCGGGCGAGAGCGGGCGCCTTCTTCTCGATGGTCCGGGCCAGCTCGCGCAGCAGGCGCGAGCGCTCGGCGGCCGGCGTCGCCGCCCAGGCGGGGAAGGCGGCCGAGGCGGCCTCCACGGCGGCGTCGACGTCGCGCTTGTCGGAGTCGGGCACGCGCGAGTAGGCGTGCCCCGTGGCCGGCTCGAAATTGTCCAGGCTCCGGCGGCCGGCGGCGTCCACGAAGCGCCCGCCGATCAGGTTCTTGAGGTTCATCGCCGCACCAGGACGGCGCGCACCGGCGAGGCGTCCGCGCCGCGCAGCCGCAGGGGCAGGGCCACGAGCTCGTAGAGGCCGTCGTCGGCCGCGGCCAGCGTCAGGCCCTCGAGCACCGCCATGTCGCGCTCGAAGACGGCCTGGTGGCTCTCCAGCTTCTTGGAATCGTGCGGGTCGATCGAGGGCGTGTCGATGCCGACCAGGCGCACGCCGCGCTCGGCCAGCCACCCGACGAGCTCGGGCGAAAGGGAATTGAAGTCGTTCGTCCACGAATCCGGGTCCGGCCAAGATCCCGTCTTGAAGAGGACTCGCGGAGCCTTGATCTGCGCCCGGATGACGGCCGGAGTCAATCTCGCGCCGGGCGCCGCCTTCGCCGAGACGACCTGGCAGGGCCCCAGGTAGTAGTCGAGGCCGCGCTCGGCGATGCTCTTGCCCTTGGGATGGTAATGGCTGGGCGCGTCGGCGTGCGCGCCCACGTGGACGGTGGTCTCGATGTGCGACAGGCCCAGGTGGTCGCCGCGGGAGAAATCGAGCGAGACCTTCCGCTTATAGGGGACGTCGCCGGGGAAGACCGCCGAGCGCTCCGAGACCTCGGGCGAGATGTCGATGTAGGAGCTCAACCCGGCCATACTAGCATTTTGGACTTTTTCAGGTATCCTTCGGCGTGGACGAGGCGAGGGCCCTGGAGTCGACGTATACGGAGGGCGTGCTCGCCCAGGTGACGGGCGGCATCGTCGACCATTACCTCGCTCCCTGCGCGCTCTTCCTCGGCGCCAGCGCGGCCCAGATCGGCTGGCTCGGCGCGGCACCTCGTCTGGCCGCCGCCGCCGCGCAGCTCTCCTCCGGCCGCGCCGCCCGCGCCGCCGGCGACCGCCGCAGCCTGTTGATCGCGGGCGCGGCGCTCCAAGGCCTGGCGCTGCTGCCGGTCGTGCTGGCCGCGCTGCATCCCGGACCGGCCGCCCTCGTCGGCCTGTTCGCCGCCGCGCTCGGCTACCAGCTGCTGGGAGGCTTCATGTACCCGGCCTGGGCCAGCCTCGTCAGCGAATATCTGCCGGCCGAGCGTCGTTCGCGCTTCTTCGGCCGGCGCAACCGCCTGCTCGCCGGCTGGGGCCTGGGAGCCCTGGCGTTCTGGGGGCTCGTGCTGGACGAAGCCGGGCCGTGGCGCACCGGGCTGGCTTTCGCCGCGCTCTTCGCCTGCGCGGCGGCCTGCCGTCTCGTCTCGACGCGGTGGCTGGCCGAGCTGTCGCCGCGGCCGCTGCCCGCGGTCTTGCCGCCGCGCGAGCGCTTCGACGGGGCCTTCGGCCGGCTGGTCCTCTATGCCGCCGCGGCCTCCTTCGCCACCCAGCTCGGCGACGCCATGCAGCCCGTGCGGCTGCTCGGAGAGCTGCGGTGCGGCTACCGCGCCTTCATGCTCGTGCGGCTCTCCGGCGGCCTGGGGGCCTTCCTCTCGGCGGCTTGGTGGGGGGAGAACGCCGACCGCCGGGGGCCGGCGCGCCTGCTGCGCGCCGCCGGCCTGCTCATGGTGATCGCTCCGCTCGCCTGGGCCCTGACCGAGCGGCTTTGGATCATCGCCGCCTTCGAGGTGCTCGACGGAGCGGCCGGAGCGGGCTTTGCGCTCTGCGCCGTCAATCACCTCTACGACGCCGTGCCCGAGGGCGGCCGCCTGCGCGCCGTGGGCTTCTACACCGTCGCGGTGGGCGCGGCGGTCTTCGCCGGCGGCGGCTTGTCCGGCACGCTCGTCGGCCACGGGATCCCGATCCCCGGCTTGTTCGCGGCGGCGGCGGGGCTGCGCCTGGCCGTGGAGCTCTCGCTGGGCGGCCGCCTGCGCGAGGCCCGCCCGGTCTCGGCCCCGGGCCTTTTGCTAGAATCGGCCTGATGCCCGACACCGACGTCGAGAAGAGCGCCGCGCGCCTCGAGGCCGCGCGCCAAGCCGCCGCTCCGATCGCCCAGCTCACGGCGGCTGAGCCCGGCTTGGCGCTCGACGCCGCCTACCGCATCCAGGACGAGGGGATCCGGATCCGCGTCGCCGCCGGCGACGCCGTGGTCGGCTACAAGATGGGCCTGACCTCCAAGGCCAAGATAGAGCAGATGGGCGTGCGCGAGCCGATCATGGGCGTGCTGCTGCGCTCGATGGGCGTGGAGAACGGCGGGACCTTCCCCACGGCCGGCCGCATCCATCCCCGCATCGAGGCCGAGATCGCCTTCGTGATGGGCCGCGAGCTGAGCGGCTCGGTCACGATCGCGCAGGCCCTCGCGGCCTGCTCGGGCGTGGCCGCCGCTCTGGAGGTCGTCGACTCGCGCTTCAAGGACTTCAAGTTCACGCTGCCCGACGTCGTCGCCGATAACTGCTCCTCTTGCGGCTTCATCCTAGGAGAGGCCCGGCCGCTCGCCGGCCTGGACCTGGCGTCGATCCCGATGGAGATGTCCATCGACGGCCAGGTCGTCCAGAAGGGCTCCTCCGCCGACATCATGGGCCATCCGGGCGCTTCCCTGGCCGCGTTGGCCGGCATGCTGGCTGACCGCGGCCGCTCGATCCCGGCCGGCAGCCTCGTGCTGGCGGGCGCGGCGACGCAGGCCGTGCCCCTCAGACCCGGAGCCAACGTCCGCTTGGCCGGCGGGCCTCTCGGCGCGGTCGCCGTCGACGCGGCCTAGCGGGCTTATCCACAAGACTCTCAGCGCTGAGGGTGATGCGCGTTGCCGGGCCTAGGCGCGCGGCCTACCTCTTATAGGCTCATTTCCTGAAAGGGGTTAGGCCCGAGGTCCCTCACGCTCGAGCCCTGAGCCGCGCTATCCTTTCCCTGCTTGCGAGTTCCAGGGATCTCGTTCGTCGCTTCACTCTGCGTGGCGCTGGTGCCGTTCGCCTCCGTCCAGCCCGCCGTCGCCGCCATCGCGGAGACGCCCGGCGCCGCTTCCGGCGAGGCCGTGCGCGCCGCCGCTTTGGAAGCCGCGCCCGCCGGACCCGCTTTCGCCATGCCGGCCCTCGGCGCCGGGCAAGCGCTCTCCACCGAGCAGGCCGCCGCCTTGGTGGACGGCCTCATCCAGTTCGCCGCCGCCCACGCCGGCGACGAGGCCGCCCTCCGCGCCGCGTCCGAGGAGATGGGATTTATCGAAGCCGAGGCCGGCGAGCGCATGCCGGCCGAGCTGGCCTCTCGCCTCAGGACTGCGCGCGTCCAGGCCGACGCCGCCTTGTTCGCGTTCAAGCAGGGGCGCGGAGAGCGCGTCGACGCCGCGGCTCGCCGAGCCCTGCGGACACTCGGCCAGCAGGGCGAGGACGCCGGCCGGCTCGCCGCCGCGTTCCCGGAAGCCTCCGCCGAGGCACGGCGGCGCGGCGACGCCGTGCAGATGGCCCTTTCCAAGGCCTGGAAGGAAGGCGCCGCCGCCTCGCAGGCGCCGCCCGCCGCCGACGCTCCGGCCATGCTCCCGCCGGCCTCCTCGCCGCTGAAGGTCTCCGCTTTCCGCCGGCTGCTCGCCTCGCACGCGCTGATGGTGTTCGCCGACAACCTCTTCAAGTCCTTCCTGAGCTTGGCGCTGCTCGACCTCGGCGGGTCCAAGATCCTCATCGGCCTCGTGGGCCTGACGATGCTCGCTCCCTGGGTCCCGCTCGGTCCCTACGTGGGCTCGCTGGTCGACCGCGTCAGCAAGAGCAAGGTGATCAAGACGATCAACTTCCTGGCGATCCCGGTCCTCGCCGGCACGGCCGTCGTCCTGGCCGTGACGCCGCTCGCCGCGGCGCTGCCGGTCGTGTATGCCGCGGTGGCGCTGATGGGCGTGCACAGCGTCGTCCACGGCACGACGCGGGACAGCATCGTCAAGGAGTACGTGCCGTCCTCGCTCATCTCCAACGCCACGGGCATGATCAGCATGGTCGGCTCTTTCGTCATCCTCGCCGCGTTCCCGGCGGGCGGAGCCCTGCTGACGTTCTTCCCGCCCTTCGTCGCCTTGGGAGCCGTCGCTGCCCTCGCGGCCGCCGGTTTCCTCGTCAGCCTGACGCTGCCGCGCACGGAGCCGGCGGGCGGCCAGCCGGTGAGCTTCGCGCAGTCGATCTTCCAGCTCGGCAAGACGGTGAGCGAGCTCAAGCGCAATTCTCCCGACGTCCTGCGCGTGCTGCTGGGCGTGGGCTATTTCGCCTTCCTCGCCTCCTTGGCGCTGACCGCCGTCCCCAACTTCGGCCGCGAGGTGCTTCCTCAGCTATCCGCCCTCGGCCTGAGCCTCCTTCAGGCCACGGCCGGCGTGGGCATCGCCGTCGGGGCCGTGTCGGCCGGCTCGCTGTCCAACGGCCGTACCGTTCTCGGCTACATCACGCTCGGCGCGACCGGCCTCACGGCCAGCGCCGCGTTGCTGGCCCTGGGCGTCAGCAGCGTCGCCGGCGTGACCTTGGCGTTGGCGCTGATGGGCTTCTCGGCCGGCTTCTTCTCCGTCCCTCTGACCAGCTACATCGTGGCTCGCTCCGGCGGCTCCGAGACGGGCAAGAACCTGGGCCTGAGCGGCGCGATCTACGGCTTGGCGGGCGCGGCCGGCTCGGGAGTCTTCGCCTTGATCGGGATCGCCGGCCTGCCGGCCCTGACCAGCTTCGGCATCCTCGCCTTCACCACGGGCCTGGTCGCCGCCTATCTTCTGTGGAAGTTCCCGGCCGACGCGGCTCGGGGCGCGGCCGTCCTGGTCACGAAGCTCATCTACCGCGTGAAGGTGCACGGGATCGAGCACGTCCCGGCCTTCGGCGCGGCGGTGGCGGCGGGCAATCACGTCACCTGGATGGACGCCGTCTGGGTCAATTCCGTGCTGCCGCGCAACGTCCGCTTCCTGATGAACGCCGCGTTGTTCAAGATGCTGGGCGGTTTCGTCGGCCGGCTGGCGCGCCTGGTCAAGATCATCCCGCTTTCGAAGGAGACCGCGGTCGCCTCCCTGGCCCAGGCGCAGGAGGAGATGAAGCAGGGCCGCATGACGGGCATCTTCCCGGAAGGCCAGCTGACCCGGCTCAACATGATGCTGGGCTTCAAGCAGCGCGGC
Source organism: uncultured Elusimicrobia bacterium (assembly GCA_964653765.1). GTDB lineage: Bacteria > Elusimicrobiota > Elusimicrobia > UBA1565 > UBA9628 > JAGWUP01. The sequence goes on from CAZZGQ010000018.1 coordinate 20,917, forward strand.
ATCGAGACGCTCAACCGCGACTACCCGACGCAGCCGTTCTACATCGACGGCGCCTGGGGCAGCATCTTCAGCTTCTCCGGCGGCCGCTTCTTCACGAAGTGGATCAAGAGCCTGCCGTACCGTCTGTCCGTCTGGTTCGGGCCGCAGCTGCCGCCGGGCGCCTCCGCCCAAGACGTGCGCTACGCCGTGATGGACCTGGGCGAGCAGGCCATGCGCGAGCGCCTCAAGGCCAAGCCCACCCTGGCCCGCGCTTTCCTGCATCAGGCCAAGGCTCGCTGGTCGCGCATGGCTCTGGCCGACAAGCTGGACCTGCCGGGCGGCAAGGTGCTCGCCACCACGCTGACCTACGGTCGAGCCCTGGTCGCCACGATCATGCTGGCGCAGAGCCTGCAGCCGCGGCTGACCGAGGCCAAGAACGTCGCCGTCATGATCCCGCCGGCCGTGGCCACCGGCCTGGCCAACCTCGCGCTGACATCGCAGGGGCGGGTGCCGGTCAATCTGGACTTCGTCGCCGACAACAAGAACGCGGACAAGCTGCAGGCGTCCATCGCCTCGCTGCGCGCCCGGCTCAAGAAGGGCGAGATGGACCGCATCATCACGACGCGGACCGTCATCAAGAAGTTCTATGTCGTCAAGGAGGGCAAGGCTCCGGAGGGGGACGAGGCGCTCAAGGCGATCCTCACGGGGGACCCGACCCAGGTCGTCTTCATCGAGGACGTCCTGGGCGAGGTCAAAGCGCAGAAGCTCCGGGGCCTGCGCACGCTGCTGGCGGCCTACATGCTGCCGACCTCCATCGTGGAGAAGCTCTACTTCTCGAAGGCCTCGACCGATCTGAACGACACGGCCACGATCCTCTTCACGACGGGCAGCACCGGAGATCCGAAGGGCGTGGAGCTGTCCCACCTCAATCTGTCGGCCAACGTAGAGGCCGTTTCGGACGTCTACGACATCCTGCCGACCGATCGCGTCATGAACGCCCTGCCGCTCTTCCACGCCTTCGGCCTGATGTCCGGGTTCTGGATGCCGATGCTGATGGGCGTCGGCAGCGTGATGAACGCCAATCCCAAGGAGTACACGAAGATCGGCGACCTGATCCAGGAGTTCAAGACGACGATCTTCCCGACCGTGCCCTCTTGGCTGGCCGACTACATCAAGAACGTCCCCGCTGAGAAGCTCAAGACGCTGCGCTACACCATCGGCGGCGGCGCCAAGCTGTGGCCGGAGATGGCCCACGCTTGGCAAAAGCACGCCGGCTCCCCGGCGCTGGAAGGCTACGGCGCCACCGAGCTCGCTCCCGTCGCCGCGCTCAACGTGCCGGACGTCGCCTACGGCCAGATCTTCCAGGCCGGCCACAAGGACGGCAGCGTGGGCCGCCTGCTGCCCGGCCTGACGGGCCGCCTCGTCGATCCCGATAATCCCGATCCGACCAAGCCCGTCGCCCCCGGCCAGCCCGGCGTGCTGCTGATCAAGGGCCCCAACGTGATGAAGGGCTACTACAAGGACGAGGAGCGCACCGCCGAGGTGCTCAGCAAGGACGGCTGGTACAACACGGGCGACATCTTCACGATGGATCCGGAAGGCTTCCTGTTCTTCGTCGAGCGCAACGACGGCGTGGCCAAGATCAAGGGCGAGAAGGCGCCGCGGGCCGTGGTGGAGAAGGCGCTCAACGACGCCGTCGGCATCAAGGACGAGGACGGCGTACGCAAGTTCATCGTCGTCAACGTCAAGGACGCCAAGGACGGCGAGAAGTTCATCGTGCTCTACAAGGACGTGAGCCAGACGCCCGAGCAACTGCGTCAGGCGATGAGCGCCGCGAAAGTGCGCGACCTCTTCATCCCCGCCGCGAATAATTTTTTCCAAGTCGAGGAGCTGCCCGTGATCGGAGCTCTCCAGAAACCCAACTACAAAGCCGCCCGCGTCATCGCGTTGGAACGGCTCAAGGCCGAAGGCAGAGAATAAACCATGCTCAAGAAGAACCTCGCCGTCACTCTTTGCGCTCTGATCGTTTCCACCCCGATCACGCAGGCCTTGGCCGCCGGCGAGGCGGAGCGGCCGGGCGTTGCCTCGGTCCCTGAGATGGGCGCCCCGGTCGCCCCGGTGCTCGGCCATACGCTGCCGCAGGATCCCATGGACCTGTTTAAGCCCGTTCCCGAGGGGACGTTCGAGGCCATCCGGGCGGGCATCGAGGGCGCTCCGGCGGGCGCCTCGCCTTCTGAAATTCAGCCGTCTGCCGCCCGCCCTGTCGGGGCCGCAGAGGATGCCTCCGGAGTTATCCACCAAACTCTCAGCGCTGAGAGTCCGGTGGAAAACTCCGCCGCCGCGGCTGCCTCCGCTTCTACGTCGGGTGAAGGCGCCGTCTCCGGCGCCTGGGAGAAAGCGCTCGAGCTCATCGGCCGCGCCCGCTCGAAGAAGCTGCTGCGCCGCACCGGCGGCGGCGACGCCTTGGCTCGCGAGGCCAAGGAGATGCAGGCCAACACGGCCAAGAAGCCCGAGGCGTTCATCCCCGATTTCTACCGCGGCCGCGTGCCGCTGTCCTACCTCTCGAAGATCGAGACGGAGCTCTCGCCCGAGGAGGCCGTGCGCGTGCAGGCCGTGCGCGAGCTCGTCGGCCTCGCTATGCGTCAGCGCCCGGCTCACGCCGATCCGGCGCTCGAGCTGGCGGACATGCGCGACCTCGTCGCCTTCTCGATGACCGAGGCTGGCAAGGCGCTGATGGAGGAGCTCAAGATCACGCCTCAGGACGTGGCCGAGCGCGTCGTCGATGCCAACGCCATCGACGCGGAGAACGACATCCCGCCCGCCGTCTGGCACCGCGCCGCCCAGCTCGGCCTCATGAAGCTGAAGATGCCCAAGGAGCGCGGCGGCATGGGCTTCCATCAGAAGGGTTACGCCGAGGTCATGAAGGCCCTGCCCGGGGTCTCCGGCACGCTGCTGGCCGCGTTGAGCGCCCAGAACACGATCGCCACCGCCCCGCTGGCGGAGTTCGGCACCGAGGAGCAGAAGGCGCACTACCTGCCCAAGGTCTCCGAGGGCAAATTCGTCTCCTCTTTCGGCTTGACCGAGCCCGGCGCCGGCACCGACCTCAACAAGATGATCACGACGGCCGTGCTCTCGGCGGACCGCAAGAGCTGGCGCATCACCGGCGAGAAGATCTTCATCACCGGCACCGACGACGCCGGCATGCTCTATCTCGTCACCGGCCACACCATCGTCGACGGCGTAGACGTGGGCCCGACGGTCCTGATGGTCGACCTGCCGTTCGTCGTGGGGGAGAGCTGGGACGCCAAGGTCGCCAAGATGAAGGCGCTCGACAAGAAGGGCCTGCGCATCATGTCCTTCACGCGCGACTCCGGCCTCAAGCTCATGATGATCCACGGCTCGGATCAGGCCTTCATCCAGCTCAAGGACTACGAGGTCCCCGTGGTCCGCGACGGCATCCCGACGATGCTGGGCGCTCCCGGCGAGGGCAAGATCGTGCCGCTCGTCTCGCTCAACCGCGGCCGCGCCGGCTTCGGCCCGATGATCTGGGCCAGCGCGCAGTCGTTCGTCGACCGCGCGCTCCAGTGGTCGGCCGACCGCAAGATGTTCGACATGTACGCCAAGAAGGGCGAGGAAGGCGTGCAGGGCAACCTCGAGCACGTGCAGACCGTCAACGGCCGCAACGGCATCAAGGCGGCGGCGCTCGGCGCCGTCTCCGACCTCACGCAGGCTCTCGTCGACGCCAACCCGGACAAGGGTGTGGCGGCGATCTCCGCGGCCATCAAGGCGCGCGCCTCCAACGACAACTGGGACATCGCCCAGGACACGCTCCGGCTCGGCGGCGGGCACGCCCTGTTCGTCGGCGCTCCGCTGGGTCTCGAGCGCGACTTCCGCGACGCCTGGATCGCCCTCATCGTCGAGGGCGTGAACGCGGCCATGTCGCAGTTCGTCCACCTCATCGGCGGCGGCGGCGTGCAGAAGGAGATGATGACGCCGTGGAGGCACCCGCTGGCGATCCCCAAATTCCTGCTGCAGCAGGTCGTCTCGCGCATGGGCCTCAACTACGACCGCGGCGTCCTCCACCCGGTGGACGCGGACTGGATCCAGGAGCGCGCGGCGCGCTTCGCCTGGCGCTTCGGCATCTCGGCGGTCGCGACGCAGGCCTTGCTGCCGATCGTGAACCTCCCCGGCGTGCGAGCCGTCGGCCGAGGCCTGGAGGCCGCCGGCCGGCGCGCGACGGCGACGATCCCGATGACGGCCAAGCGGATGTTCCTGCTCGGGGTGGCCGTCGGCGGCTTGGGCTTCGCCGCCGTCGCTCTGGGCTGGGCTCCGGGAGCGATCAGCCTGCTGGCCGGCGCCGGCATGGCGATGATAGCGCCCATCTATTACGTGATGGGTCGGCTCTTGGGCTGGGCGGCGACCAACACCGGCTCGCTGATCGCCAACCTGCGGCCCTTCGAGAAGCGCCAGAACGCCCTGATCAACGCGTACGAGGTCCTCATGGACATCTACACGCTGACGGCTGTGCAGCTCAAGCTCGCCAAGCAGGGCAAGACGCTCTCCGCGGAGGAGAAGGTCAAGCTCAACGGCGCCGTGGACTTCTTGAAGACGCGCATCGACGCGCGCATGAAGCTCATCAGCGTGCTCGAGGACCCGACGGAGCGCGTGGAGCGCGAGGTCGGAGCGGCCATGCTGAAGGCCGAGCTGGCCCGCCAGCCGCGGCGCGAGAACGTGGTCGAGCGCCACATGAGCTGGCTCAAGGAGAAGACCGACGCCTTCTTCGGCGGCGGCTTCG
>CAZZGQ010000019.1:0-5659 GCA_964653765.1 uncultured Elusimicrobia bacterium
TAACCGATGCTTTGGGCCAAATTCCGCCTTTTCATGCAGCGCTACTGGATCTGGGCTGCGATCGTGATCGGCGTCATCATCGCCGTCATCGTACCGATCTGGTACTTAGCCGACATGGAGCCGAGCGTCCGCAAGTACATCGTCGGCATCAACGTGGCCTCGCTGCCCTGGGGCATCCTGCAGACGCTCGTCTTCGTCGCCTTCCTGTACTTGCTCCAGTACGGCGGCGGCTTCGCCCAGTTCAAGAAGTCCAAGGTGGACGCGGCCAGCGTCAACGTGCGCTTCTCCGACGTCATCGGCCTGACCGAGGCCAAGCGCGAGGCCTGGGAGATCGTCCAGCTCATCAAGGACCGCGCCGCGCTCAAGAAGGTGGGCGGCAAGATCCTGCACGGCATGCTGATGATCGGCCCGCCGGGCTGCGGCAAGACCATGCTCGCCAAGGCCATCGCCACCGAGGCCGGCATCCCGTTCCTGTCCACGGCCGGCTCCGAGTTCGTCGAGATCTTCGTCGGCGTGGGCGCGGCGCGCGTGCGCAAGCTCTTCAAGCAGGCGCGGCAGTACGCGCAGGCTTACGGCGCCTGCATCATCTTCATCGACGAGATCGAGGTGCTGGGCAAGTCGCGCGTGTTCATGGACGCCTTCGGCAGCTCCTCCGAGTCCAACAGCACGCTCAACCAGCTCCTGGTGGAGATGGACGGCCTGCAGGACGACGATGCCCATGTCGTCGTCCTCGGCGCCATGAACGCTCCGGAAGAGACGCTCGACGCCGCGCTCCTGCGCCCCGGCCGCTTCGACCGCACGATCACGATCTCGCGCCCGAACCTGCAGGAGCGCGAGGAGATCTTCGGCTACTACGCCAAGAAGCTGCACCTCGACCCGTCGATCGACCTGGCGCGCCTGGCACGCAAGGCGGTCTACAAGACTCCGGCCGAGATCGAGAACATCCTGAAGGAAGCCGCCCTGATCGCCACGCGCGAGCAGCGCTCCACGATCACCTACAAGGACGTCTCGGCGGCCATCGAGCGCATCGAGCTGGGCGTGGCGCACAAGCTCAACATGACGCCGCGCGAGCGCGAGATGACGGCTTACCATGAAGCCGGCCACCTGCTCGTCGTCTACCTCACGCACCCGACCAACGACGTCTTCAAGGCCTCCATCGTGCAGCGCGGCCGCACCCTCGGCGTCGTCCACTCGATCCCGCGCGAGGAGCTCTTCAGCTCCGACATCAACCAGATGCGCGCGCAGATCCGCGTCTCTCTGGCGGGCTACGTCGCCGAGAAGCTCAAGTTCGGCGTGACGACCACGGGCGTCTCGTCCGACTTCTCCAACGCCATGAGCATCGCCCACAGCATGGTCTGGAGCTTCGGCATGGGCACCAACGGCTTCATCGGCGACTTCAGCGTGATCCCCAACGGCGGCGGCCGAGGCGGCAACCAGCTCTCCGAGGCTCTCAAGGAGAAGCTCAACGCCGAGACGCAGGTCCTGCTGCACCAGGCGCTCAAGGAAGCGGAAGAGACGCTGTCGACGAACATGCACATCCTCGATCGCTTCGCCCAGGAGCTGCTCAAGCGCGACGAGCTCGACTACGACGAGATCGTGGCGATCTTCCAGGAGTACGGCAAGCCGCCCAAGACCCTGTCGTCCAACGGGGCTTCGGGCGCGGCGAGCATCGACATGCCGCTGCCGGCTCCCGTGGCCTCCCAGACCCAGACGCCGCAGCCTCCCAACGGCGGCAAGACGGCCTAAAACCGCCGTAAAAAGACGGTAAGAAAACCCCCTTGGCTTGACAAAGCCAGGGGTCGCCGTTACACTGACCGCGCATGGCGAAGACCGTCCAGGTGATGCGCGGCGCGGATCCGTTCAAGAAATATTGGTGGCTGATCCTGCTTCTTTTTACGGGGGTCGGCGGTTGGATCTGCGTGCCGCTGATGGGCTCTTCCACCGGCTCGGGCTCGGTGGCCGTCCCGCAAGAGGGCGGCCTCCGGGGGGCGCAAAGCCTCGACGCCATCCGGACCGCCGACGGAGCTCCGGGCGGGGCCTTGGACATGCCGTCGGCCGCGGCCGGCAAGAGCGCTGAAGCCGCCTCTTCCCTCTATCAGGCGCCGGGCGACGAAAAAGCGGCCTCGGCCGCCAGCACCAGCGGCGTCTCCGCGCCGGGCCAGAGCCTGGCCGGAGCGCTGAAGTTCGTCGCGGGCAAGAAGAACATGTCCGCCTCGGCCGACCCGCGCGGCTGGGGGGAGACGCCGCAGAAGGCGTTCACTCCGCCCAAGGCCAACTTCGGCGCGCTCTCGGGCTTCAGCGGCTCGAGCGCCTCCGGCGCCTCGGGCTTCTCCGGCGGCACCGCCGTCGGCTTGACGGGCTTCGGCGCGAACAAGCCCAACACCGGTCTCGCCGCCACGAAGGGTCTGCAGGAGCACAACGTTCCCGACGCCGTCCGCGGCCGCGCCATGGACAGCCTCCACGCGGCGCAGAGCGCCGCCGTCAATGCCGCCCGGCAGGGCAACAACGACGCGGCGCGCGCCTTCGGAGGGATGTCCTTCGACGGCAGCCGCGGCGCGGGCTCCCAGGTCGGCGGCAACATGGCCGGCGTCAGCGGCGGCGGCTACGCCGCCTTGGACGCAGCCCCGATCAACCTCAAGCCCAACGATAAGAACCTGCAGACCTGGAACGTGGCGATGAAAGCGCCGCCGACGCCGACGGCAAAGGAAGATTCCAACGCCCAGTTGAAGCAGATGATGGTGATGATGCTCATGCAGGTGGCCGTCGGCGGCATCATGGCGGGTCTGGGGGCGTGAGGCGACGATGGAGCCCACCGTGTCCGACGCCAAGCGCGGGGCCAAGAAAGAAGACCAGCGCAAGAAAGCCGGCTGGCTGGCCGGCCTCCTGCGCGGCGGCTCGACGGGAGCCGCGGGCTCCGGCGCCGTAAACGGCGCCGTCGTCTCGGCGGCCGGCAGCGCGCTGCTGGCGGCCAAGGGCGGGCTGCTCGTCTCGGCCCTCGTTGCGGTCACGCTGGCGGGCGGCATGGCGCTGCTCGGCTATCGCAACGCCAAGGTCGCCGCCCTCGCCCAGCTCAACCGCGAGCGCGTCTCCGTCTTCGCGCCGAAGCCGGCCGAGCCGGCCGACGCCGCGGGCTCCGCGGACGCGGCCGCCGGAGCGTCCAACTCTCTTTCGATGCTCGTGGCGGGCAACGCCTCGCACGGCTATGCCGCCTACGCCAGGGGCGACGTGGCCACCGCCTCGATGAGGGCGGGCGCCGCCGCCCCCGCGCCGGCGGCCGCCGCCGTCCCCGCGGCCAAGAACGACGCCGACGTCAGCGGCAACAAGGCCGCCCCCGCCGCGGCGGCGGGCGCTCTGCGCACCGTCTCCGTCGAGGCCGTCGGCGCCACGGGCGCCTCGGGAGGCTCCCCGTCCGCCGGGACCGCCCCGGCCGCGGCCCTCGCCGCGATCTCCAAGACCCTTTCCGCCGCCGCGAGCGCGCCGAAGGCGATGACGGCTTTCGGCGTGCAGAAAACGCTGTCCAGCCGGCGCTTCGGCTCCTCCAACGCCCTGCGGATGCTGGGCGCCGTGCGGCACGACCAGGCCGGAGCCGCCAGCAGCCAGGCGGCGGGCACGACCTACGACGGGGCGCGGCCGTCGCCGGCGTCGGCCGCGATGGCGGCCATCCAGCTGGCCCAGGCCGGAGCCGCCGCCGGTCCGTCGGGCTCGACGTCGCTGGGCTCTCAAGCCTCGGCGATGACGCCGCCGCCGCCGACGGCGGCCGGGCGCAACGCCACGCCCTGGCAGAACGCCGTCAACACGGCGATGATGTGCGTGCTCGGCGCCGCCGCCTGCCTGATGATCATCTCGAAGATCAAGTGGGACCCGATGCTCAAGCCGGTGGTGCTGATCCTGGCCGGGGTCGCCGCCATGCTCTCCACGGTGACGATCTCGATGGGCTCGATGCTGATGAGCGGCAAGTACGGGCAGACCTTCCAAGGCAAGATGTTCACGCTGTCCGGCGGCCTGATGCTGGCGGCCTCCGCCGCGGCCGTGATAGGCCTCGACGCCATGGGCGGCGGCAAGGGAGCCACCGCCGCGGTCGCGGAGGAGTCGGGCAGCGCGAACTTGTGGATGATCGCCGCCGGCGGGGCCTCGCTGGCGGCCGCCATGGTGGGCTACATCAGCCAGCCGAAGGTCGTCAACGATCCCTATTTCAAGGGCGGAACGCCGGACTGGGACGGAACCGGCAAGCCCACGACGTATTACAAGGCGCCGTCCGAGGACGCGCTCGCGAGGTTCATGGTTTAGCATGGAAACGCTCGAGATCCCGCAGTTCACGTTGGCCAAGGTCGGGCCGCGCCGCGAGAAGGACAAGGAGCGCAAGAAGGGAGGCGCTTGGTTCTGGCTCAACGGCGGCGGGGCGGGCACGGGCGGGATCGGCGGCCTGGGCGCCGGCGCCGGCGGCGGCGGCTTCGCCGGTCTGCTGGGCCTGAGCGGCCTGGCGGCGAAGGCCCTCGTCGTCTTGGTCCTTGGCGGGCTGGCGCTGAGCGCCTACAATCTGGGCCGCAGCCTGGCCCCCGTCAATCCCGATGAGACGGTCAGGGCCTTCGTGCCGCGCGAGAAGCCGGCCGACGAGGGCTTGGCCGCGAGCGCGGGCGCGAGCCCGGCCAGCGGGCTCAGCATGGTCTCCGGCTCGTTGACGGACGGCGCCGGAGCGGCTCCGGACGCGGGCGCGGCCGCGGGCGCCGGCAAGGACCCGGCCGCCGGCGCCGCTCCCGAGAGCGCCGCCGCCCCCGCCGCGGCGATCCCTATCCCCGCCGCCACGGCGCCCCCGGCCACCGCTCCTCCCGCGCTGCCGGCCGATCCCGTGGCCGCGGCCGGCAAGTTCTCGGCCAAGTTCGGCCAGCTCTCGACGGCTCCGGGCGGGGGGACGGCCTATCCCACTCTGGCGGGCGGCTCGGGCCTCTCCACGGGCAGCAACGGGAAGTTCGATCCGGGTGCGCTGGGCAAGGCCCACGTCTTCTCCAAACCCTCCTCCTCGCACCGAGCGGCGACGCGCCCGTCCGTCAACGGCCGGCGCGACCGCGCGTTCTCGCAGCTCAAGAACGCCAGCAACCTCTCGCGGGCCGGCAGCGCCGCCGGCGGGACAGAGACGGCCTCGACCAGCGCCGACATGCCCTTCAGCAACAACCCCGCCGTGGGCACGGTCGTGACCGGCGGCGGCGCGGGCAGCCAGAACACGAGCGGCGCCGGCGCGGGGGCCGATGGCGGCCCGGTCGGCAACAACAACGGCGGCGCCACGCAGGACCCCGGCAACGCCAACGGCAAGAACGCCACGCCCTGGTCGAACCAGGCGCGGCAGGCGGCCGGCGCCCTGCTCGTCGCCTCGATCCTGATCGGCATCGCGAAGTTCCTGCCCACGACGTGGGCCATGATCGCCTTGGCGATCGCGGCGATGCTGGGCGCCTTCGCGATGGGCCTGGGCAACCAGGTGTCGGCGATGGGCGGCGGGCCGCAGGGCAAGCTCCTCGTCGCCGGCGGAGCGGCCGCCATGGGCGGGGCCGGCCTCGGCGCGGCGGGCAACGCCGTCAGCAGCGCCGTGATGGTCTGGACTGGCGTGGCCTCCGGCTTGCTCGCCGGCGTGATCGGCGCGAAGGGCCTGATGGGCAAGCTCAACTAG
>CAZZGQ010000019.1:5759-7086 GCA_964653765.1 uncultured Elusimicrobia bacterium
CCGAAAAGCGCCGAAAAACTCGATTGTTTAAAGTTGGTTAAGGCCTTCTGTTTCTATTGACAAGTCCAGGGGAGCGCCCTAAACTACTCCCAGTTACGTCGCGCCAGGCAGGTGGATTATGCCGAAGACATTTCTCGAGCGGAACAAGAAAGAAAGCAAGTGGGCGCTGCTGCTGCTGCTGCTGCGCTGGAAGCGCGGCCTGGTGCCGCAGCTCGTCGTCGTCCTCCTGCTGATGCTCGTGTTCTTCGCCCCGCACCGGCTCACCGGGGTCATGCTCACGGCCCTGGATCACATCCCCTTGATCGGCCATCGCCTCGTGGCGACCATCGCTCCTTGGACGACGGCGGAGGACGACGTCGTGGCCGCCAGCAAGGGCTCTTATGAGGACCTGATGTCGGCGATCAAGGCCGAGCGCCTGCAGAGCGAGGCCAGCGCCGCCGCCGCGCGCGCGGCCCAGGCCCATGCCGTCGCCTCGGCCGCCGCCGCGGGCGCGGCCGGCTCCGCGCAGTCCACGGATCTCGTCCGCGGCCGCCCCGAGGACATCAAAGGCCAGGACAACATCAAGGGCGGAGCCTCGGTCAACGCCATCAACAACCCCGGCAAGGATCAGGGCGTGCAGCTCTCCGCCGACGACCTGAAGGGCCAGGGCCAAGGCCAGGCGTTCCAGGAGGCCGGCTTCGGCGCCGGCGGCCAGTCGGCCATGCTCAACTCCATGCTCTCGGGCGCGGCGCCTTTCGCCGGGTCCAACTTCTTCAGCGGCCGCAACAGCGCCGCCGTGGGCGACAACGTGGCCACGGCGCTGGGCACGACGAACGTCCCGGGCGCCAAGAACCAGATCGTGCCGGGCAACGGCGGCCATCTCTCGCGCGGCCTGCTGTCGCAGGCGGCCTTGAAGGCGCGCGGCGCCACGCGCTCGATCAGCAAGTCCGGCAGCAATTACGCCTTCCGCCAGTTGGCCGACGGCCGCACGCGCGCCATGCTCTCCCGCGATCCCGTCTGCACGCCCGAGAACGGCTGCGCGCCGGAGTTCGCCACCGCCAATACGGGGGCGATCTACGACGGCAACCGCATCGGCGGGGCGACCAGCGGCATCATCACCTCCGGCCAGGGCATCGGCGTCGACGGCATCAGCGGCGCCGTCAACTCGCCCACCGGCGCCACCGAGGCCACGCTGGCCCAAGAGGCCAATCAGATCAGCGACGATCAGAAGAAGTGCCAGGCCGCCGAGTCCAAGCACAAGCCCGTCATCGACGCGTACGCCAAGGCGATCCAGGACGTCTCGTCCAACATGCACTCCGGCGGCTGCTGCTCGTCCAACGGCATGCCC
>CAZZGQ010000019.1:7186-25424 GCA_964653765.1 uncultured Elusimicrobia bacterium
GGACGTCTCGTCCAACATGCACTCCGGCGGCTGCTGCTCGTCCAACGGCATGCCCTCGGGCTTCAAGCCCGGCCTGCTCTACGCCGTGCTCATGGTCGCCGACAAGCCGGCCGTGGCCGGTTGCGGCAGCGAGTCCCAGGCGCGGCAGTGCGACAACCAGGGCACCAACATGTCCAAGCTCTGCAACGACCTCGACAGCGAGATGCAGGCCTACTATAACGAGTGCCCGCTGATGCAGCAGGACGGTCCTTATCAGCACTACAACTGCGTAAAGAGCTGCTCGACCAACTAGAGACCCGATGGAAAACAAACCCCAAGTCCCGACCCTCGGCGGCGGAAAGAACGACAAGGACGAGAAGAAGAGCGGCCAGCCCCTCCTCAAGATCAAGGGCCTCGCTTCCTCGGGCGGCACGCTGCTCGAGCGGCTCAAGCAGTTCAAGAAGAAGGATTTGGCCTTCATCCTGGCCGGCCTGGGCGTGCTCTTCATGGCGCCGTTGGCCGAGCACTTCATGATGGCTCCCGAGAGCGGCGACGACAGCCTGAAGCCCGGCTTCTCGCGCGGCGCCGGCAACCTCTTCGGCTCCGGCGGCTCGCCCTACGAGACCGGCGTCAACGGCATGGCGCCGGGCGGCGTCGCCGGCGGCGGCAGCGACGTCATCACTCCTTTGAACGTGCGCGATCCCTCCGCCCTGGTCATGGGCCCGGGCGCCACGCAGCAGGCCCCGGCCGGAGCGCCCCAGGCGGCCTCCGCGCCGCCTCCGCCCAAGGAGGACAGCAGCAAGTGGAACGACGCCGTCTCCGCCGCGAAGGCGGGCGCCGGCGCGGCGGCGCGTACCGGCCTGCCCGTGCCGAAGGTGCCCCTGTCGGCCGGCGGCCTGCGCGGCCTCGGCGCGATCTCCGGCGGCAGCGGCGCCAGCTTCGGCCTGCCTCCCATCAATTCCAACGGCCTGGCGCCCAACCGCGGCGTCCAGAGCAACGCCCTGACCGGCACGACCGGCAGCGGCATCAAGGGCGTGGCGCGCGGCCCCGGCACGGGCTCGGGCAGCGGCTTCGAGAAGATCAAGCAGGGCGGCAACAACCAGGGCGGCGACTTCAACCGCGGCGGGGCGGCATCGGCGCTGGAGCAGGCGGCCGGCCGCGACACCAGCGGCAGCGCCGGCGGCGCCGGCGGCGGCGGCAGCACCGCCAACGACAAGAACCCCAGCGGCAGCCAGAACAAGGACAGCAAGTCCACCGGCGATCCCTGCGGCGGCTCCCTGGCCCAGAAGCTGGCCTGTCAGGACGCCGAGAAAGCGCTCGACCTGAAGTGGAAGCTCAAAGAGAAGAACGCCATGATGTGGCCCAACCTCAAGGAGAAGCTGCTGGAGGAGGCGGTCATGACTCCGTTTAAGGCGGTGACCGGCGCCGTGGCCGAAAGCGTCAAGGGCGCGCTCTCCCCGCAGAGCGCCGGCTGGGACTGCGGCGCGGCCGGCGGCTCGGTCTCCACCTGCGCGGGCACCGACGGCACGAAGTGGGACAACTGCGTCAGTCGCACGGGCACCTACTACGAGGGCGGCCATGCCAGCTCCAGCGTCAGCTGTTCGAAAGCCGGCAACGGCAACACCTCTAAGACGGGAGAGGCCAGAAACGCCGTCGGCGCGACGACCAGCGGCACCGATTGCGCCAGCCTGAAGCGGATGATCGCCACTCCTAAAGGCACCGGCTCCGGCCAGGCCAAGCTCGTGGCTGGGTGGAAGATGGAGAAGGACGGGCGCTGCGAGAACGCCAAGTCGAGCGGCAACTCCAGCGATCCCGACATGGCCTGCTGCAACTGATTCTATGAACAAACCCCTCATCCTCATCGCTCTCTTGGCTCTTTGCGCCGGCGCCGTCTCCGCCGACGATCAATGCGACTCCGGCGGGCAGGACCAGGCCCAGCAAGGCCAGCAGTCTCAAGGCGGCTGCTACGGCGACAACGGCCAGGGGCAGAGCCAGACGGGCGGCAATGAAGCCGCGCAAGCCCCGGGCGGAGGCACTTCCGACAGAGAGCTCGACGGCATCAATTGCGTCACGCTCAAGCTCGATTCCATGGTGAACGGCGTGGACGCCGACGTGGTCGGCAAGCTCCACTCGGGCTACACGTCCGTCGTGAACAAAGGCTCGGAAGGGACGGACGCCAGCTCCATCCAAACCGGCTGCCAGAGCGGCCAGAAGGACCTGGAAGGGGCGAAGAAGAAGCTCAAGTGCGTGCCCGGCGGCATCGACAAGATACTGGCCACGCTGGGCAAGATCCGGGAAGGCCTCCAGGGCCGCAGGACGCACGAGACGTCGACGAACACCGACTATACCGGCGCGCCCCAGCAGGTCGCCGACGAGGATAGCAAGTCCGATAACGAGCAGGAGACGACGAAGCAGCAGCGCGACCTTCTGAGAGAGACCAATAGGCTCGACGTCGGCAAAGCGACCTGCCAACAGCAGGTCAACGGCGAAGAAGTGGCGGCCGTCGAGGAATTGCAGGGCCTGCTCAACGACCTCAAGCAGAAGACGGGCGACCAGGGCAGCGTCTCGCAGTTCAACAACATGGCGCAGTCGATCTATCAGGCCGGCGACGGCACCCCGGCCGAAGGGATCTACAGCTGCCTGGGCGGCAAGAGCTACCAGCAGGACTCGTCGACGCCCTCGGATGGGGCGACGCCTCAGCCGGGGGAGAGCCCCAAGGAGAAGTTCAAGAAGAATCTGGAGACCGGCGACAAGTCCTACACGAGCACGCAGAACGAGGTGCAGGAGCTGAAGAAGAAGGTCAAGGCCCTCACCAACAAGCTCACCGCCCTCAAGGGCCGGCTGCCCTGCAAGAGCGACGGCGTCGCGGCCGCGCCGTAACCGGTCCAACGGCGACACCCCGACTAGGTCCTTTGGCCCTTGCTCGATTCCGCGTCGGCCAGCTACGATGCCGTGACATGAGCCCCCGAGCGTCCCGCATGTCGGCGTTGTCGCTGCTGTGTCTGGCCCGCGCGCTTTCCGCCGCGGCGGCCGACGACGGCTGGAAGGCGGTCCAGGCCGGCAACCAGGTCTACTACGCCAAGCGGGCCGAGTACGACCGCTTCCAGGAGCAGCGCTCGGCCAAGGCGCAGCCGTGGGTCTCCGTCGAGCTCTCCATCGACCTTTATAAGGACGGCCGCAGCCAGCGCGTGGCCTCCGACGCCGTCCTGGCCTGCTCCACCGAGGCGCGCAACGACTGCCGCGTCGTCGTCGACGCCAAGCGCGGCGGCCACTTCGACGTGCCGGTGAAGATCGACGCGGCGCCCAGCGTGCCGCCGTCGATCGAGGACGTGGTGCAGCGGCCGCCCCAGGGAGTGACGCCGGGCATCTGGGGCGTCGTGATCAACAGCGGCATGCCGCGCGCCCGCTGGCCCGACGCCGCCAAGGCGCTGCAACTGCTCTCTCAGAAGAACCCGGCCGCCTTCCAGAAGCTGCTCCAGCACGGCCACCTGACTTACGACGCCGTCCTCGCCGCGCTGTCGCATTCCATCGCCGGCGGGCGCCATGACGAGCAGAAGCTCGCCGACCAAGCGGCGCGCGTCGCCGAGGCCGAGGCCGCGAAGGTCCCCGCGCAGGCCGGCCCCGTCCCGGTGACGAACAAGGGCACGGCGGCGCCCCAGCCGCAGGCGCAGCCGGCCGGCGCCGACGTCCCGGACGACGAGAGCAACCCGTTCAAGAAGCTCGCGAAGCTGCTCGGCCGCGACGACGTCAAGGACAGCCTCAAGAAGCGCATCGACGCCTTCATCGAGGAGCCGCAAGGCGGCGACGCCTTCGTCTCGCCCGACATCCCCGCCGACAAGAAGGAGATGGCGGTCCAGATGCTCGAGGGCAGCGTCTCCAAGTGGGTCGACGAGAAGGCCAAGGACGAAAAGAAGCGCGGCGAGCTGGCGGCGCTTTATTTCCTCATGGGCGAGAAGACGCTGCCGGGCTGGGCGGCCGAGGCCAAGCTCCAGGATCTCGCCGGCGACCGCGCCGAGCGCCAGAACTTCCTGCGCTCGCTCAAGCCCTTCACCGTCGCCGGGGCGCCGACGGACCCGGCCCAGGCCGCGAAGGCAGGGCCTTACAAGGGAGACCAGGGAGGCCTCAACTCCGACAACTGGACGGCGGCTTTCTTGAAGGAGGCCGTGGACAAGGCCTTCCAGGTCTGGAACAACGGCAAGACGTCCGATAAGCAGATCCCGCGCGACACCGGCGAAGACAACGGCGTCCACGCCGGCAACGGCACCGTCGGGACCCAGAGCGGCGGGGTCGAGGGCCAAGTGATCACCGACTGGACCGCGGACCAGATGTACGGCACGGTGCCGGGGGCGCTGGGCGTGTTCAGGGACGATCCCATGGGCGGCGCGGTGCGCTGGCGACACCGCAACCCCAACGAGAACACGAGCCGGGCGCTCTCCTTGCGCGTCTGCTCGAAGACCGGCGATTACAACGCCGGGATGGTCGACACCCTCTGCATCGTCGACCGCACGCACGGCAGCGACATGGTGGCGCGCTACGTCGAGCTCAAGGACGGCGACGTCCCGAGCTTCCACGTCGACGACCGCGCGGATAAGCGGGAGAAGAGCCCCAAATACAAGCTCAGCATCAGCGGCGGCCAGATCACGATGACCGTGCTGGACAAGGACGGCGAGCCCACTTCCGACAAGATGACGACGTCCGTCTCCGAGCTCCTCGGCCTGCGCCGCCAGTACGCCGAGAGGTCGACGACCAAGGCCATGATCAATGGTCAGACCTATAAGGTCATCCCGCAGGGCGGCTGGTACGGGTCGGTGCTCTACTTCCCGGTCGACGACAAGGGGCACGTGTCCCAGGACGGTCCCGCGCTCGAGGCCGTCATCAGCAAGTACGCGGGCGGCGGCCGCACGATCCGCGCCTCGGACCGCGAGGGCCTGGGCTACGTTGGCTCCGGCGACCAGCGGAAGGGCTACGACCTAGTCTGGGACGCTTCCGCCGGAGCCTATAAGATCACCGAGGCCAAGACGCCCGCGGCGCCCGAGAAGCTCGATTACCCCTGGCTCAAGAAGAAGGACGACAAGAAGGACACCGCGACGACCGGCACGCCGACCAAGACCGACCCCGACAAGCCCGGCCAGCCGAAGCCGGCGGCCTCCGGCGACCTGAAGGCCTGCACGTACGAGAAGACGATGCCCATCTTCAAGGGCACGCCGGCGCGCTACGACGCGGGCGACGGCTGGGGCCGCTTCACCCAGACCGAGGGCTCGGCCAACAGCACCTATATCTGCGCCTACGGCGACCTGGGCTTCGCCGTGGCGGGCGTGGTGGGCAAGGACGATATCGTGCAGGAGGGGGACTATCTGGTCGTCAAGACGGCCGGCCTGCGCGAGAAAGACGGCTCGGCCTTCGTGCAGCCCGGGGATCTCGGCAGCCTGACCGTCGGCATCGATCCGCAGACCGGCCCGTGGGCGACGATGACGGGCGGCAAGCGCAACGTCGACCCCAAGTCTTCGCTCGAGTGGTATCTGCCGATGTCGGACCTCAAGGGCCGCCTCGAGGCCACCGGCCAGAAGGCGCTCAGCATCGAGCGCGCCGCCTGGGCCTGGCGCTGGCGCGTCTTCCCCAACACGCCCAGCTCCGCCGTCTTCAGCGTCTTCCTGCACAAGGACCGCAAGAGCGAGCACGTCGCCGACGTGATGGCGGCGATCACGAAGTTCGCCTCCAACTCGCCCTATTGCTTCGCCGGCGGCGGCGTGCGGCCCGAGGTCAAGCAATACGTCGAGAAGGTCCTCTCCGACCCGTCGCTGGACTCGCACTTGGTCGACGCCGGCGAGAAGAACATCGGCAAGGCGCCCCCGTCGATCCTGTTCCACTGCTCGCAGCTCGACATCAACGTGTCCGACCCCTGGGTCGTCCAGCCCAGCTGGGACGGCGCTCCGACGCAGCTCTACCGCCACGACCTGCAAGGCCTGAAGTAGGCCCTTGGACCTAGGCCGCCCGTAGATCTCTCGACCCCTGGTGGGGGTCTCCCGTCCCTGTTACACTGGGCCCATGAGTCGGGCCCTCCGTCTCGTCTGCTGTCTTTCCCTCCTGCTGGTCTCGACGGCGGACGGCTGGCGGGCGTGGGCGGACGAGAAGGTCTACAACACCCGCACCGGCCGCTACGAGAGCCAGACCGGCGACGAAGCGCAGCGAGTGGCGCCCTCCGTGGAGGCGTCCGGCACGCTCGCCAACGGCCCCGCCGGCACGCTGGCCGCCACCGTGCTCAACGATCCGCGCCTATCGCCCGATCAGCGGCAGATGGCGGCCGACTACCTGCGCCGCTACGGCGACGCCCTCAACAACGGCGACGAGAACGTCCGCCAGGAGCTGAGCCAGACCGCCAAGGACCTCAGGGATCCCAGCAAGGACCCCGGGCTGGCTCTGGCCCACATGTTCGAGCGCACCGCCGACGTCTCCCGGCGCGCCGAGGCCGGCGGCCAGGTCACCCAGATCCTGTCGCAGGAAGGCGGGCGCACCAAGGCCCGCGTCGTCAGCGCCGTCGCCGGCAAGACGCTCTTCACCCTCGAGACCAACGAGCTCGATTCCGGCAGCACGCTGAAGATCGTCCGCCGCCCCGATCCCGGCAGCCCGGGCGGGGAGATGATCGACGCCATCGTCCTGCAGGAGAGCAAGGGCCCCGTCACCGAGCAGCGCGTGCTCTACAACCGGCGCGTGCACGACCTCTTCCGCAACCTCAAGAAGCTCTACTACGACCAGTGCAACCTGGTCCGCCGCATCAACAACGGCGAGCTCGAGATCGCCAACTCCGGCTGTCCGCAGGCGGAGGGCTACCGCGACGGCGAGCTCACCGACAAGGCGCGCAAGGAGATGCGCGCGCTCTACGACAAGAACAAGAACCTGTTCCCCGACAAGCTCCTCCAGTACCTGAAGAAGCTCGACGGCCTCAAGGAGGCCAACCAGCTCGACCAGCTCAAGGACTGGAAGGAGCTGGAGTCGATGCAGCGGCTGGCGATGGGGTTCTACCAGGACCACCAGCTGAAGGAGTACCAGCGCGTCGTCATGCAGCAGCTGATCTCCTACTTCTCGTCGGCGACGGGCGTCCAGGCCAAGCAGGAGAAGGGCGAGGACGCGGTGGACCGCACGGCCAAGGAGCTCGAGAAGTTCCAGGAGCAGCTAGACGACTTCAAGCACGGCGACATGGAGGGCTACGGCTGGCTCCTGAGCAAGCTGGGCTACACCAAGCTCGACGAGACGGACAAGAAGTACGTCACCCCCGAGGTGCTGGCCTTCGCCTCCGAGGCCTTCGCCTCGGTGGGCTACGCGGCCCGCGCCCAGCAGAAGCTGCTCGATCCCTCCAACCTGAGCGGGCCCGAGCAGGACGCGCTCATCGAGGAGGCCGGCAACTGGCTGAAGCTCGCCCAGGTGCAGATCCAGACCTTCGCCATGCACATGCAGGCGATGGAGCTCAAACGGCTGGCCGACGGGCGCATGGCCGGAGGCATGGGCATCTCGGTGGACGATCCGAAGATGATCGAGCGCGCCGAGAAGCTGGCGGAGACGATCAACGCCAAGGGCTCCTACCTGGATCAGCTGCGCGACAGCAACGCCCGGATGAAGAGCACGCTGCTGCGCCAGGCCGTGGCGAGCTATCAGCTGACCTACCAGAACGCCACGGAAGCCTATCTCTACAACGACACCCAGCACGAGCGCCTGCAGCTGCTCAGCGGCAAGGTCGCGGAGATGCTGTCGCTGTACCTGGCCAACGAGTTCGAGAAGGTCCGCAACGACCCCGAGTACACGAAGAACTTCTCCGCCGCCGAGAAAGCGCAGGCCGGCGCCTTCACGTATTTCGTCGAGCACCTGCCGCCCGAGGTCGCCTCCACCCGCAGCAGCCTCGAGCTCTTCAAGCGCAAGTTGGACAACCTCGCCCCGCTGCAGAGCATGGAGGCTATCCGCGCCGCGCTGACCGCGCTCCAGCCCGAGTTCGAGGAGCTGGCCAAGTCCATCACCGGCCTCTCGGAGCTGCCGAAGCTCGCCCAGGTGAAGGAGGAGAGCCAGAAGCAGACGACCGCCAACGGCCGGCTGCTGGCGGCCGTCCAGTCCTACTCGAGCAACGCCCAGCTCTTCAGCTACCTCAACCAGCTCGATCTCTACGTCGACACCTACGCCAGCTCGCACATGGTCTGGTCGAAGTCCGACAGCGTGCTGACGCAGATCGGCAAGTTCAAGTGGCTCGACGCCGCCTACAACGCCCTGACCGGGGGCTATCGCGAGAAGGGCGTGAACGCCCTGATGGACAGCCCCGTGTCCTGGGTCGTCTCCGCGAAGGCGCAGGAAGCCTATCGCAAGCTCAAAGGCGACACCGCCACGCGCGACGCGCTGAAGCAAGCCCTGAGAGACGGCGACTTCAACAAGGTCTACGAGCTCTCCCAGAAGCTCGATCCCGAGGGCGCGGAGCGCGCCAAGAAGCAGGCCGCGCTCGACAAGCTCGGCCAGAGCGAGGCCGACACGCTCGATCTCGACGGCCTGTTCGCCAAGCAGTACAACAACGACGCGCAGACGGGCGCCCTGGGCGCCGTGTCCTCGCGCTTCAAGCTGCTGCAGCCGCTGATGATGGCCTACGCCGGGGCCTCGGCGGCGGTGGACTCCGGCATCACCATCGTCGCCACCGCCGTGGGCGGACCGCTGCTCGCCTACGCCACGGACGCGTTCGGCGGCATGAAGACGGCGGCGGGCCTGATGCGGGCGCGCGCCGCGGCGTACGCGCTCGAGGACGCCAACAAGATGTCGGGAACGCTGCGCGGCATGGCGCTGCGCGCCATGGCGGGGACCCTCGAGCTCGTCAGCGACTCTTACGTGGCGCGCATGGGGCAGAACTGGGGCCGCAACTTCCGGCAGATCCTGGACCTGCCGCCGGTCACCGAGCACGCCGCCACCAGCGGCAAGGGCCTGATCGCGAATGCCGTCCAGGGCGGCCAGGTGACGCTGCGGCAGTTGTCGCCCTTCCACAGCCTGGGCTCCACCTGGAAGAACGCCGCCAGCTCGACGCTGGGCGGCGTGAAGATGCTGGGCATCATCCAAGTGGGCATGACGGAGTTCGACTATTTCACCACGCCCGCCGGCGCCCAGCACCAGTACTCGAGCGCCTGGGATGCCGCGGTGCAAGGCTTCATCCAAGGCATGGCCTTCGGCGCCAAGATGAGCATGCTCAACCACCTGAGCCCGATCCCGGCGACGGCGTTCCAGGGACGCTTCCTCGGCCGCTTCGGCCCCTTCATGCAGAAGCTGGCCAACAGCGCCGGCCCGGCCAGCTGGACGGTCGAGACGGTCGCGCGGATGATCCCGGCGACGGCCAAGAGCGCGATCGCCGAGAACGGCGTCTTCGGCGCGCTGCAGAAATACGGCATGAACGAGGCCGCCGGCGGCAATTTCATGGCGCGCACCTTGGTCCACGGGCTGGGCCAGGTCGACGGCATGCTCAAATACGTCTGGCTGGCCGGCACGCTGCCCAAGGCGATCACCGAGTTCGGCTACATGCTGGCGGGCGACAAGGATTGGAAGTCGGGCACCGTGGGCGCCGTCGTCGGCGCCGTCGCCGTGGGCGCCCTCGTCGGCGGGCTCGCGATGGCCGGCAAGTTCTTCGGCCGCGCCGCGGTCTTGCCGATGGCGCTGGCCGGCGGCTTGGGCGGCCTGCTCCTGACCGCCCACGACCTGCCGCAGCAGAACGCCGTCGACCAGCGCACGGGCCTGACGACGTACATGACCCGCCTCTCGAACGCCCATTTCGTCAGCCAGAACATCTCCCAGATGCTGTGGATCCTGCTGCCGACCAACCCGGCCTTCAGCCCCAGCGAGATGCACAGCCAGATGGCCTCGGCCAAGGCCTACAACACGCTCATCGACGCCGGGCGGGCGATGGAGATCGCCAACGCCCCCAACGACTTCCCGATCACGGTCGAGAAGCCCTTGTCCAAGCGCGGGCTGATGGACTGGATGCCCTGGGCCACCGGCACCGACACCCTCATCGTCAACGAGCAGTGGCGCCAGCAGGCCTGGGGCCACATCATGAAGGGCTTCAGCGAGTCCGAGCTGCTCGCCATCGCCGAGGCGCCGCTCAAGGAAGGCGCCGGCCAGATCGTCGAGCTCAAGCGCTACTTGGACGGCATGCGCGAGCCCGACGCCTTCAAGAAGTGGCTCATCGACAACATCCCCCAGCCGGGCGCGGTGGTCCACGACGCCAGCGTCTCCGTGGAGCTGCTCGTGGGCAAGAAGTGGGAGCGCGTCGATCTCGGCGCCCCCAACGCCAAGGCGCGCTGGGTGGCCGGCGACGCCCCGGGCGACGGCTACGTCGAGGTGATCCATCCGCGCACGGGCCAATGGGTGAAGGTCGGCGCGGACGCGGAGACGCCCGTGGCGCGCCCCGTGTTCGGCGGCCGGCCGGACCAGGTCCGCATGACGATCGAGTCGGTGGCGGCGGCGAAGGCCGAGTTCGAGACCCGCCTCAAGGACAAGCAAGACCTGCGCAAGCTCATCTTGCTCACGCCCGATTCCGGCGAGGTGGCGCTGCCCGGCGGCCTGCGCATCTCGGGAGACAAGCTGGCCGAGATGCGGGACACGGCGGGCCGCGTCGAGTCCAACGACTGGCCGCTCGGCGTAGGCCTGGGCGAGCTGCTGAGCCGCGGCTTCAAGGCCGGCTTCAGCGACGGCAAGCTCGACGGCCACATGGAGCTGTTCGGCCGCATGCTGCGCGACGACATCAACAAGGAGACGCGCCGCCTGGCCCGCTCCAAGGAACGCTACGGCGAGATCGCCAAGCAGGCCCGGGAGATCGCCGAGAACAAGGGCCTGCTCCTCGAGAGCGACCGCGTCCTGTTCAACGGGGTGGCCGACGCCCTCAAGAAGGGCGAGGCCGGAAGGGCCGACGCCGAGCGGCTGCTCTCCGACGGCATCGCCTCCAAGGTCGCGGCGGGCGACCGAGCCGAGGGCATCCCCGCCCGCACCCTGGAGATCATGCTCAAGGGCGTCAAAGGCGAGCAGACGCCGGACCTCATGCGGATGGCGGCCCAGCGCGCGATGGCGCGGAAGATGGGCGCCAAGGGCGCGGCGCTCGACGCGGCGCTGCAATCCATCGATCGGGCCATCGACCTGCGCAAGAGCGTGACGGCCGCCGAAGTGCGCGACATCGCGCGCCGCGCCCTCGAGAAGCACGGCGCCGCCGCGCCCGAGCTCTTCGAGCGGCTGAAGACCGAGCTCGCGGGCCACGCGTCCGCCTTCGAGGACTCGGCCCCCGGCTTCACGCTGCTCGAGACGGTCCGCCGCCAGATGGGGACCGAGGCGCTGGCGATCGACCGCGCTCTCTTCGACATCCAGCAGGCTCTCGGGCCGCTCAAGGCCCCGACGGTCGGCGACGTCCTCGCGGCCGCGCGCACCGCCTTCAAGGCGCGCGAGGCCCAGGCGCCGGAGGTGTTCAAGCGCCTGTCGGCCAGCCTCGAGCAGGACGCGCACGGCCTGGCCGCCGCGGCGCCGGGCGCGCTCCTGCTCGAATCCGTGCGGGCGCATGCCGGCGAGCAGGGGGCCGCCATCAGCGGCGCCCTGGCCGACATCGGGCGCGAGAGCGACGCCGCCGGCCGCAAGGCCGCGATGAAGGCCCTGACCGTGTCGGACATCCGCGAGCTCGCGCGCGAAGCGCTGACCGAGCAGAGAGACCAGATCCCGGCCGTCGTCGACCGGCTGCTGTCGAGTCTCGAGAAGGACGCCGCGGCGAGCCGGGGCGGGGATTCCGGGGCACTGCTCGACGCGGTCAAGCGCCGCGTGCTCGCGGAGATGGGCTCGACCGAGGTCTCCATGAGCCTGATGCGGCAGGCGCTCGAGGGCGACGCCATCCGCCAGGCGGCGGCCGAGCGCGGCTTGGACGCGGCGGCGCGCGGCGACAAGGAGGGGGTCGTGGAATCGATCGATCTCCTCATCGACATCTGGGAGCGCGGCGTCTTCGGCCAGCTGTCGGGCCAGCAGGTCCTGGTCAAGGACAAGAATGGGAAAGAAGAGCTGCAATGGACCATCCCGAAGGAGCGCCAGTTCCAGAACCGCTTCGGCGTGACGATCCCCTCTTTCCGCGAGCTGCAGCGCCTGGTCCTGCGCGAGGGCCTGCTCTCCGTCATGCAGGGCAAGCCGCTGGTCTTCGGCCAGATGCCCACGGCCGGCGGCAAGACGCTGACCATGTTCGTCGCCATCGAGTTCCTCAAGGCGCACGCGCGCCGCGACGGACGCGAGGGCGTGATCCTGCTGACGGCCAACCCGGACCTCGTCGCCCAGGCCAAGGACGACTACCTGGGCTTCTTCGGCAAGAAGCCGGACTTCGAGATCATGACCGTGGGCGACATCTCGGCGCAGATCGCCCAGGCCAAGTCGCAAGGCATGCCGAGCCCGCTCATGAAGAACCACCTCGTCATCGACGAGGCCGACAAGTACGCCGCCGAGGTTCCGACCTCGGTCGGCGTCTTCAACGGCTCGATGACGATGCCCAAGATCAACCCGATCCTCCTGGCCTTGCAGAAGGAGATGAGGACGTTCATCGACGGCGACAAGGGCTTCTTCAAGACGCACTACGACTCCAAGGACGGGCATGTCCGCGAGGGCCGCTTCCAGCAGCTGATGGAGGACGAGACGTTCGCCAAGGACTTCCGGGCGGCGGTCGAGCGCGCCCAGGGCCGCGTCGGGGAGGCCTTCGATTATCTGCAGAGCGCCCAGTTCCGCAAGGACCTGGACCGCAACGGTCTGCTCACCGAGGCGCCCGAGTATCTCGTCGCCGCCCGCGGCGACCGCGATAAGGCCATCGGCGAGATCCAGAAGACGCTCATCGCCGAGTTCAAGCACGCCCGCGGCAGCGGCGAGGTGCTCTACGGCAGCTTCGAGAAAGACCTCAGCCTGATGTTCCAAGGCGCCTATCAGTTCGCTTCCTCGCCGGAGCGCGCCATGGTCGGCATCGCGGACAAGACCGTGAAGGGCGGCAGCGTCATCAGCTTCAACAACGGCGCGGCGTACTCCAACCTCAGCACGCTGGAGAACCGCGCCATCGCCTCCTACAACGGCATGCCGATCAAGAACCCGTTCAAGACGGCCGGCGTGCTCAACTACCGCGGCCTGATCGAGGAGGCCAAGAAGACGGGCGCCGTCGTCTTCGCCGTGTCGGGCACGTCGGCGGCGCCGATCCGCGAGGTCTTCATCAGGGAGTTCGGCTTCAACTTCATCGGCGAGGTCTCGATCGCCGATCCTTACAAGCCGCGCCTGCTGATGCCGAAGGGCGACTGGGTCGACACGGTCGGCACGCGGAAGTTCGTCCACGCCGGGCTCGACGTCAAGGAATCCGTGATCCCGGAGTACCTCAACTTCCTCAGGCGGACGGATGACGGCAAGGTCCTGGCCAAGAAGCCGGCGGAGCTGTACGCCGAGCTCGACAAGCTGGTCGCGCACGCGGCGAAGACGGCCAAGGATCCCAACCGCGTCGCCGTCGTCCTGCGGCCCGACATCGAGGAGATGTTCAAGGCCTACGCCAAGGACATCAAGGGCTTCGAGCGGCCGGACCCGGCCAAGCTGGAGCGCAACAAGGCCGCCTTCGAGAAGGGCGACTACGACGAGCTCATCCTGGTCGGCGGCCCGAACATGGTCTTCAAGTTCGCCCCGACGCTCGGGACCGGCGAGCACCTCAAGCAGGTGCTGTCCAAGGTCACGAAGCCCGAGCGCATCAGCATCCAGACCCGCCCCGGCGCCCAGCTCGAGCTGCAGGAGCGCGGCAGCGTGAAGGCTCTGGGCGAGCGCAACCAGGCTTCGCTCGAGACCGGCGACGCCGAGGTGACCGGCCTCATCGGCTACGCCGGCCTGCGCGGCCTCGAGGTCTATCTGAACCTCTACACGGGCCGCTCGGTCCGCATGGACATCCTCGATCCCCAGGCGCTGCCCACGGAGGAGCTGACGCAGCTGCTGGGCCGCCTGGCCTTCGGCCGCGCCGGCATGCTGCGCGAGCGCCTCTTCACGGCCACGGTCCGGCCCGAGGAGTTGCTGAAGTCGACGTCGCTGCCGCGCGCGCTGAGCGACAAGGTCAATCAGGAGGGCCTGATCGATCGCCTGCGCGCCGACGCCCACGGCACCGGCGCCCTCGACGCCGCCAAGAAGCTGCTGCAGGACAAGGATATCACGGACATCAAGGATACGATCGCCAAGGTCAAGGAGTCGATCAAGCAGATCAAGGACCCGGCCGAGCAGAAGAAGGCGTCGCAGCGCCTCGACGCCGCCGTGGCCGGGCTGACGCCCGAGAGCATCGTGGCGGCGGTCAAGAACCGCGACGCGGCGCGGGCGACTTGGGACGGCGTCGGCAAGGACGTGAAGATCGACGATCCGGTCTGGAAGGAGATCCTGCTGCCCGCGCTCAAGGATCCCAACAATCTCAACGCCACCAAGCTGATCACGAGCATCTCGGAGATCCTCAAGCTGCGAGGCTCCGAGGGCCTCACGGATGCCGAGCGAGCGGAGATCCTGAAGCTGGCGGACCTGCCCGTCGATCAACCGCTGGTCAAGTTCATCGGCGATCCCAAGATCCTCGGCCGCCAGGGCGTGCTCGAGACGCTCATCGCCTCCATGGGCCGCGTCGAGCAGGAAGCGGCGCTGTCGACGTCGGGCATCGTGGGCAACGGCTCGGGCAACGCCGTGCCCAAGGACCAGCGCCTCATGAAGCCGCACGCGCCGGGCGCCCCCAGGGTCCCCGGGGCGCCGGGCGCGCCCGGCGTGACGATGCCGGGAATGCCGATGCCCGCTCCCGTCGGACCGTGAGAGCCGCGGACCTCCTCCTGGCCCTGCCCTTCGCGGGCCTGCTGCTGGAGGGATTTCGCTCGCCCTGGGCTTGGACCGCGGGCGCCGCTGTCCTGTCGGGGACGCTGCTGGCCGCGCGGCGGCGCTTGGCCTTCGGCCCGCTGCTCGTCTGGTTGCCGTGGCTGGCCTGGGCGGCGGTCTCGGCGGCGGCGTCCGGGCAGCCGGCGGCGAGCCTTCCCGCCCTGGCGCGTTGGGCCGGCGTGCTGGCGTTCGCCGCGGCGGCGCCGCAGCTCTGGGCGCAGCAGCAGCGCCGACGCTGGCTGGACGGCTTGCTCGCGGCCGCCGTCGTGCTCGGCGCGGCGGGGCTCGCCACGGGCGGCAGGGCCGTCCTCGCCGGGCTTCCGGGCAACGCGATGACCGGCCTGCTGCCGCCGTACTACAATTACACGGCGTTCGTGGAGGCGGCGGCCTTCGCGGCGGCGGCGGCGCTGTCGGCGCGCGGGGAGCGCCTCTTCGGGCGGCGCTGGCCTCTGTGGCTGCTCCTCGCCGGCAGCGGCGGCTGGCTCGTCCTCGCCCGCTCCCGCGGCGCCTTGATCGCCGCCGCCGTCGGCGCCGCGGTCCCGGCGCTGCGCAGGCGCGGGCGCGCGCGGGCGCTGCTGCCCGCGGCCGGCGTCCTCGTGCTGCTCGCCGCCGCGGCCACGGCCTTCATGACGGCGCGAGGCGTCGCCGGGTCGTCCTACATGCTCAAGCCCGAGCGCGCCGATTCGTTCCGCCGCCCGCAGCTCTGGCTGGCGGCGGCGCGCTCCGTCGCCGATCATCCGCTTCTCGGCGAAGGCCCCGGCCAGTTCGAGAAAGGCTTCCGGCGCCACGCGTTCCCGGCGGAAGGCTTCGGCCCCGCGCGCTACGTCTTCTCGAGCGACCACGCCCACAGCGAGCCGCTCGAGCTCGCCGCCGAGACGGGGCTCGCGGGGCTTGGGCTCTTCGCCGCCGCGCTGCTTTGGGGCGTCCTGGGCCCGGCCGCGGAGGGGGCGGAGGCGGACGCCGCGCTCGCCGCGGCGGCGGCGATGGGCGCGGTGTGCTTGGTCGACAACATGCTCCAGGTCCCGTCGCTGGCCCTGCTCCTCTTCGGCGCGCTGGCCTGCGCCCGCGCGCGCCTCTCGATCGAGCCCGAGCCGCGGGCTTCGCGGGCGTGGGCGGCGGCGGCGGCCGTCGGCCTGGCCTTGGCCGCGCTGGCGCCGCTGCCCGGCGCCCTGGCCGCCGCTTGGTCGAGCGAGGCGCGACCTCCCGGAGAACGAGGGCAGGACGCGCGCCGCTGGTCCGCGCTTTTTCCGCTCGAGCCCAGGCCGCGCGAGGCCTGGGCGCGCGCGCTGCTGGCGCGGCGGCCGCCCGACTTCGCGGGAGCGCTGCAGCAGCTCGAGCGGGCGTCGGCCCTGGCCCCGACGAACGCCTTCTACCTGGTGTGGCGCGCCGAGCTGCTGCGCGCCATGGGGCGGTGGGACGAGGCCGAGCCGCTCGCCCGCCGCGCTCTCGAGCTCGAGCCCAACTTCCTCCAGGCGCGGCTGCTGCTGGCCGAGGCCGACGCGCGCGCGGGCCGGGGCGACGAGGCGAGCCGTCAGCTGGACGAGGTGGAACGGCTCAGCCGTAAGTGGGAAACCGGCCCCGGCTACGCCGGGCTCATGGCGTCGTTCGACGCCGGGCGCTTCGAGGCTCTCAGGCGGAGCCTGAAGCGGAAGACGCGCTAGGAGCCGACGGGGCCGCGGGCCGCGGGCGGCGGCGGCGCGCCGAGGACGCGCTCGACGGTGCTGAGGAGGACTTCGGCCTCCACGGGCTTGGTGAGGAAGGCGTCGACGCCGGCGGCCACGGCCTCGACCTTCGTGCGCGGATCGAGCGAGGCCGTGAGCATGATGACCTTCGCCCCGGACTGCCGCTTGAGGACGGCCACGAGGCTCTGGCCGGGAAGGGCGCGCCCCTCGAAATTATTGTCGAGCAGCACGATGTGGAACGGCTCGTTGCGCACGCGCGACAGCCCGGCCGCGGGATCGTTCACCGAGGCCACCTCGAAGCCCGCGCCTTTGAGGATCGTGCTGAAGAGCAGAGCGTATTCCACGTTGTCGTCGATGACGAGCGCCCGCCGCTGTTCTCCCATATATTTGAAATTAAAGCATACAACGTTCTCTTCGTGGAATACCCTAGGCTCGGGCCGAGAGTCGGCGGATTATCCACGTGGATAGTCCTTCGCGCCGAAGATCAGCCGGGCGGCCAGTTGATTGTGGGCGCGGCACAGAAGCCTGAGGTTCGATGGATCGTCCGACCGTCCGCCGCGGGAAAACGGTACGACGTGATCGATCTCGAGCCAGCGCTTGGCCGGGCAACGCCGGCCCGTTGATCCGATGAACGTGCAACGTCCCTGGTCTCGAGTCCAGACCTCGTCGCGCAAGCTGGATGGAATCCTTCGGCCTCGCGATGAGGGGGAAGCTCGTTCCCGTCGGCGCCGTGCTTGTCTCCGGACGGGGTCGATCTTGCGCAGGAGCTCATCGAGGCTTTTCGCGAAGATGATCTCCATAGTCCCAGTCCTCAGACCCAGCCGAAGGAGCGCGGCCGATTTCTCCAGCTTTAGGCGGAGGGCCTCGCCGCCAGAAAACCGGAAGAGGTACCGGCGGTCGGAGAGCGGCTCCAAGAGATCCGGAGGACCGTCGTGGGAAGCTTTCGGGACCGGCGTCCCCGCCGAATCCTGTGTGGGCAGGGGCTTAGCAGAAGCCGAAGGAGGCGGGGGAAGGGGAGCATGAGGCTGCGGAGCTCGTGGGCTCGCTGCCGGTAGGGCACGAAGGATATCCGGAGCATCGGGCTGCGGTGCCGAACGGGCGACCATCTTCTCGATCTCTCGGATCGGCAGCCCGCGCGCCGAATCCAGCAGATGTCCGACGTTGTCCGGTGTGAGATGCGGCGCCAGGACCACGATCGTCGCCAAGTTTATCTTCTCTCCTGCGAGGTGATCCAAAAGGGTCGGATGATCGCGTACCGCCCGCGCCGCTTGGATTCGCTTGTAGGCGCCCTGCTCCGAATAGCCCAACTCGCTCGTGCAGTAGGCGAACAGGGAGGGATGTCCCCGGTCGGCATAGAGCTTTCTTCGATCGAACTCGGCCAAATGCGCCAGTAGAAGGACCAACGCCCTGCGCTCGACCGAGGTGAGGCGCTTGAGGCGCTCGTCCAACTCTGCGTCTCCGATCGTTGCTAAGGACACCCGGATGATGTCTCCCATTCACTTGTATACGTATGAGGGGCTCCGTTTGTTCCCAGCTATCCACGTGGATAGTGCTAAAATCGCCCGTCATGGAAGAGTTGCTCGAGGTCCGCGACCGGCTGCTGTCGATCGCCGGGGCCATCGCCGTGGCGTTGCTCTTCGGGGCGACGGGCTATCGCCTGATCGAGGGCTGGTCCTGGCTCGACTCGCTCTACATGA
>CAZZGQ010000020.1:0-24751 GCA_964653765.1 uncultured Elusimicrobia bacterium
CCGACGTCGTGGGCTCCACCTTGGCGGTGTCGACCTTCGACAGCTCCGCCATCGAGTCGAGGATCTTGAGGAGCTGGCCCTGATAGAGCTTCACCTCGGCGTCGGTCAGCTCCAAGCGGGCGAGCTTGGCGATCTTTTTCACGTCTTCTTCGGAAATGGCCATAAGCTTACATAAGGATACTTAACATGGGGGTCAACCCTCAAAGTTAAGCAAGTGTTGCTTAACTTTGAGGGTTGACCCCCACGTTAAGCGGGCTCGAGAGGGGCGTAGCGGACCAGCAGCTTGGTCATGCGGCCGTCGTCGAAGCGGACCGAGACCTTGAGGCTCTCGCCCGTCCCCGCCACCTCGACGACGCTGCCCAGGCCGAAGCTCGGGTGGCGCACGCGCTGCCCTTGGCGAAAGCCGGTGGCGCGGCGGGGAGCGGCCGTGGACGCGGAGCCGAGCCCGTTGGCCGGGTTGGAAGGGGCGGGGCGGGGCGCGCCGGGCGGCAGCGCGCGGGCCGCCGCGTTGGGGGCGCCGGGCTCGCGGTGCGAGAAGAGTTGCGCCTCCAGGATGAAGCGCGACGGGAGGTTGGCGTAGACCTGGCCGAAGATGCGCCGCGTCGCGGCGTGCGTCAGATAAAGGATCTCGCGGGCGCGCGTGATGCCCACGTAGCAGAGCCGGCGTTCCTCTTCCAGGTCGTCGGGCGAGGAGTTGCCGCCGCCGATGGGGAAGAGCCCCTCTTCCAGGCCGGTCAGGAAGACGACGGGGTATTCCAGGCCCTTCGCCAGGTGGACGGTCATCAGGGTGATGCCGGCCTGGGAAGCGTCATAGGAGTCGAGGTCGCTCTGAAGGGAGACCGCTTCCAGATAAGCGCTCAGGTCGAGGGATTGGCCGGTCTGCTTGGCCTTCTCCTCGTATTCCTTGACGGCGTTCAAGAGCTCCTGGAGGTTCTCCAGGCGCCCGGCGGCCTCGGGGTCGGTCTCGGTCTCCTTCTCGAGGTGGGCCCAATAGCCCGACTCCTCGAGGATGCGCGCGATCGCGGTCGAGGCGCTCATGTGCGGGATGTCGGCGCGGATCTTGTCGAGGAGCGTCGTCAGCTCGACGGCGCGCTTGCGCGCGGCGGAAGTCAGATTGGGGATCTTCTCCTGCTGCTGGAACGCCTCGTAGAGCGTCAGGCCGGAGGCCGCGGCGAAGGTCTCCAGGCGGCCGATGCTGGTGTCGCCGATGCCGCGCGGCGGCACGTTCACGATGCGGTTCAAGGAGGTCGAATCCGAAGGATTCAACAGCACGCGCGCGTAGCAGAGGGCGTCCTTGATCTCCTTGCGCTCGTAGAAGCGCATGGCGCCGACGATGCGGTAGGGCAGGCCGGCCCGCCGCAGCGCTTCCTCGAAAGAGCGCGACTGCGCGTTGGTGCGGTAGAAGATCGCGAACTCCTTGAGCTGGCGGCCCTTGGCGATGTGCTGCTCGATCTGCCGGACGATCCAGCCGGCCTCTTCCATCTCGTTGGGCAGCTCCTGCACGCGGATCGACTCGCCGCCCTGCTTCTGCGTCCAAAGCTGCTTCTGCTTGCGCGACTTGTTGTTGCGGATGACCTTGTGCGCCGCGTCGAGGATCAGAGACGTGGAGCGGTAGTTCTGCTCCAGCGTGACGACCTTGGCGTCCTTGAAGTCGCGCTCGAACTCGAGGATGTTGCGGATGTTCGCGCCGCGCCAGGAATAGACGCTCTGGTCGTCGTCGCCGACGACGCAGAGGTTCTTGTGCTTGGCCGCCAGGGTCTTGGTGAGCACGTACTGGGCGTGGTTGGTGTCCTGATACTCGTCGACCAGGATGTGCTGGAAATAGTCCTGATAGTACTCGCGGACCTGCTGGTTCTCCTTCAAGAGGAGGCAGACCTTCATGAGCAGATCGCCGAAGTCGAGCGCGCCGGCCTTGTCGAGCTTGCGCTGATAAGCCGAGTAGATGCGCGCGGCGACTTGGCGCGAGCTGTCGGTGGCGGAAGCCGCGTAGATCGCGTAGGAGCCCGCGTCGAGCAGGTCGTCCTTGGCGCGCGAGATGAGGCTGACGTACATGCCGGCCTTGTTCGTCTGGTCCTCGAGACCGATCTCCTTCATGGCCTCGACGACGAGCTTCTTCTGGTCCGACTGGTCGTAGATCGTGAAGTGGCGGCTGAGCCCCAGCGCCTCATGGTGCTGGCGCAGCAGGCGGCAGGCGAAAGCGTGGAACGTGTGCGCCCAGACGAGCGCGCCGGCGCCGGGCACCAGCTCCTCGATGCGGTGGCGCATCTCCCCCGCCGCCTTGTTCGTGAACGTGACGGCCAGGATGCGCTGCGGCGGTATACCGGTCTCGATCAGCTTGGCAATGCGGAACGTGATGACACGCGTCTTGCCCGTTCCGGCGCCGGCCAGCACGAGCAGCGGCCCGGTTAAATGGGTCGCGCCGGCGCGTTGTTCGGGGTTGAGCTTCTCGAGATCGACGGGCATGAGGACTCCTGGCGGTTCGCCGCAGTTATTTTACCACGCCGTCGATAAAATTGCGGTAAATCTCCTTGACGCGGAGAGGGGTCGGGGTTATCCTCATCGCGGGGTCCGATGAAACCCGAGTCTTCGCGCAGTGCCGCTTTGATCGTCGCTCTCTTGGCGGGGCTGGCGGCGCTGCGTCCCGGAGACGCGGCCGCCTGGGGCTCGTATCTCCACCGCTCGCCCTCCCCCGAAGCCGAACCGGTCTCCTCCTCCACGGCCACCGCCGCCGTCAGCGCCCACGCGGCCTCGGGCACGACAGCGGCGGCGACCGGGTCCACGCCCGCTCCCGCCCGCCCGGCGGCGCCGACGGCGACGAGTGCCGGCGTCGTCTCCAGCACGGCCGCGGCGGCGGCGGCGGGCGGCATGGACGCCGGCAGCGTCGGCATGGTGCGCGCCGGAGGCTTGCAGCTCGGCGGAGGGACGTCGGCCAGTCCGACCGGCGGCGTCAACATCAACACGAGCGGCGGCTATCCGCAAGGCTACAACGGCGGCGTCGGCAGCAACGGCGGCGGCGCCTCGAGCCAAAGCCCAGCGCCCGGCGGAGGCTTCGGCAGCGGCCCGTCCACGCCCTGCTCCGGCGGCACCTCGCAGAACGCCAACGGCGGCTGCGTCACCTGTCCGGCCGGGACCCACCCCGACGGCAACGGCAACTGCCTGCCGGGCGAAGGCAACAGCGCCACTCCCCCCGTCGCCGGCCACCAGCGGGTCTACTAACCGCGCCTAATAAGAGGAAGTCCAGGAAGTCTGAAGCTCGTGTGAACCCGAAGCGCTCGCGGCAGCGAGCGCGAGGGATCTAAGGGAATGTTCGATTCCTGACGAGCGCGGCGCCACACGCAAAAAGCCCTCTATTGCGCTCGTCAGGAATCGAACCTGAATATCAGCCTTCGCAGGGCTGCACACTATCCGTTGTGTTACGAGCGCAATAGAGGGCCTTGAGGTGAGCGATTATAGCTTATCGGCACGCAACCGACAAACGGCCGGAGGACCTAGGCCGATTGGCGCCTCGGCCTAGAGCCAAAGCTTCTGGTCGCCGCGGCGGTTCGGCTCTATCGTATGCGGATGATCGAGACCCCCAAGCACTCCTCCATCCTTTATAAGCGCATCCCCGGAGCCGCCCTCGCCGCCCTCCTCGTTGCCCAGACGCTGCTGGCCCCGCTGAGCGCTTCCGCCGCCGGCGAGCGCGCCGCCGACATCCCTTCTCTGCCTCCGATCGCCGCCGCCGCGCCGCAGCAGGCGATCCCCGGCGCCGTCGAGGCGCCCGCCGTCCCGAACGTCTCCGCCGCGGGGGGCCCGTCCGCGACGGCGGCCGCTCCCGAGGCGAATCCGGCCGGCGCCGCCGTCGAAGCGGCGGGCCAGGCCTTCCAGGGCGTGGCCGCCGACGACGCGCCGATCGACGCCACGCTCCAGACGCTGGCCCGGCGCTTCGACAACGCCGCCTCTCAGGGCGACTCCGCCAGCCTCGACGACTGGATGGGCCTCGAGGCGCAGAAGGCGCACGAGTGGATGTTCGCCAACATCTCCGCGCCCGGCACGCTGCCCGGCACCGTGCTCGCCGCGCAGGACCATTCCAACCCCGAGTACGATCTGGGCTACCACTGGGTCCGCGACGCCGGCCTCGTCATGAAGGTGGTCGCCAACCTCCACCGCCAAGCGGTCGTCGCCTACAAGCAGGCCCGGACCGAAGAGGACAAGCGCAAGTTCGCCGAGCGCCGCGACTTCTATTTCAACCGGCTGATGGAGTTCGCCAACGCCTCGCGCATCCACCAGACCAACGGGTCCCTGAGCGACCTGGGCGAGCCGAAGCACCGCGCCGACGGCTCGGCCTTCAAGGATCCCTGGGGCCGGCCGCAGAACGACAGCCCCGCGGCGCGCGCCCTGGCGCTGATCACCTTCGCCAATACCTTGCTGATGGAGGGCCGCCGCGACATCGTGCAGGGCCTCCTTTATAAGCCCGAGCTGCCGGCCCGCACCGTCATCAAGGCCGACCTGGAGTACGTCGCCCACCACTTCTCCGAGAAGAGCTTCGACGCCTGGGAAGAGGTCTACGTGGACAACGGCGGCAGCCACTTCTACAACGCCATGGTCCAGCGCCGCGCGATGCTGGAAGGCGCCGAGCTCGCCCGCAAGGTGGGCGACGCCGGCCGCGACGGCAAGAGCGGCGCCGTGGCGCGCTACGAGCAGGCGGCCGCCGATCTGACCAAGCTCATCGAGCGGCACTGGAACAAGGACCTGGGCCTCGTCGTGACCTCGATCAAGGGCAACAGCCAGCCTGGCGCCGACGGCGGCAAGAACTACAAGGACAGCCACCTCGACAGCATCGTCGAGATCGCCGCCGTCCGCGGCAACATGCGCGACGGCTTCTTCGGCCCGACCGACGACCGCATGCAGGCGACGCTCCACAAGGCCAAGCAGCGCTTCAAGGAGATCTACAAGATCAACCAGCTCCCGAACGTGCCCGGCGTGGCGATCGGCCGCTATCCCGAGGACGAGCTCTTCGGCGGCAACGCCTGGGTGATCTCCACGCTCGGCTTCGGCGAGTTCTATTCCGACGCGGCGCGCGATTACACCGACAGCGGCCGCATCGCCGTCACCGAGCTCAACCTGCCCTTCTTCCAGGACCTCAAGACCGCCTCCGCGGACAAGCTCCACGCCGGCATGACGATCCACCGCAAGGACGCGATGTTCGTCGAGCTCATCAGCGGCCTCAAGGCCGCGGCGGAGGCGCAGGTCGCCCGCGTGCGCTACCACACGGACCGCAACGACGGCTCCTGGTCCGAGGAGATCGACCGCAACACGGGCCTCAAGCGCTCGGCCGAGAAGCTGACGTGGAACTCGGCGGCGTACCTGCGCCTGCTCGACAACCTCCTCGTCGCCAAGACGATCGACCCGACGATCCTGCGCCAGCCGAAGCTCGGCCAACCGATCACGAGGGCCGTCGAGAAGATCCACTTCGCCATCGAGGGCGCCGGCGACGTCGTGCGCCTCTACATCGGCCCGGCGCTCGAGGCCCTGGTCAAGAACAACCCGGACCGCGAGATCAAGGCCACCTTCATCGACAACAGCGCCTACTGGCGCAACGACCCCGTCCGCGTCAAGAAGATGGAAGCGGTCATCGCCTACATCAAGAGCTGGGGCGGCGAATACCTCGACGTCGCCGGCATGACGCCGGAGCAGGCGGACGAGGCGCGGCGCGCCCTGAACGCCCACGTCATCGACATCGAGAACCCGGACGTGGCCCACGTCGGCACGACCATCGACTGGCTCAACCGCTACGGCGGCGCGGGCCCGCAGATCCTCGTCGACAAGCCGCTCTCGAACAACGTCGAGGAGGCCTTCATGCTCCTCGGCGCGCTGGTCGACAAGCCGGGCCAGGTCCACGGCATCGACCACTTCCTGGCGATGGCGCTGCCGACGCCCGAGCAGCGCAAGCGCCTGGACGAGCACCTGGGCGGCGGCCTGGCCAAGCAGAACTTCTACCTGGTCGAGAACCACAGCGCCGGGGATCCGCTCTACAAGACGGGCATCGACGACGACGGCGCGATCGAGCGCGAGGGCCGCACGAACGCGCTCAAGAACGGCCTCGTGCTGGACCTCCTCTCGCACGGCCTGCCGATGGTCGCCAAGGAAGGCGACATCAACTCCGTCGAGGTGAAGTGGGTTCGCGCCGCGCAGTACAAGGGCGCGGGCGGCGATCCCGAGGCCAAGCCCGGCATCCCGGCCACCTCCGAGACCTTCGCCGAGGTGGGCTTCACGTTCCACGATAAGCAGGGGCACATCGTGAAGGGCACGGCGACGATCGGCAAGGGCCTGCGCGGCGTCAAGGCGCTGGGTCCGCAGTTCGATCACCAGGTCTTCGCGCTGGAGGAAGTCGGCCTCAACGGCAACCGCGTGGTCTACAACATGCGGCCGCAGGGCGACGGCGCCGGCAAGGCCCATCTCTACGACTCGCAGGGCAACGAGGTCGGCAGCTACGACCTGCCGACGGCCAACCCCTACTACCGCGTTTTCGAGAGCCTCATCGACGGCGTCTCGACGACCAACGGCATCGTGTTCCCGGTGGAGACGGCCCAGAAGTTCCTCGAGATCATGGACCGCATCCGCATCCCCATCCGCCGGCAGAAGGACCTGGCGACCTACAACGGCGGCATGCGCGGCGGCCGGCAGGCGGACTACGTCGAGGACGTGCAGGGCGGGCTCATCTGGGGCCACCGCCCGGCGGATTGGTGAGGCCCATGAGAGCCGCTCTGCTCGCCGTGCTCGTCACGCTTCTGGCGTCCGCTTCCCACGCCTTCTTCGGCGACGACTCGCGGGACGCCTTCCGCGCTCTGGCGCGGGCCAAGCACACCCCGGCTCTCGCGGACTCCGTCTGCGGCAAGGCCGTCAGCATCACCATCGAGAAAGGCATCGGCTGTCCCGAAGTCATCATCTCCGCGCAGGACCTCGCGGAGGCCGGCTTCAAGATCGGCTTCCACAAGGGCCAGCCGCATCTTTCCTTCCATGGCAGGCTCTTCAACGTCATCACCCAGGAAGAGGCGGGCCAGATGCTCGAGGAAGTTCAGAAGGAAGAGCAGCGCAAGCGGCAGGACGAGGCGGTGAGCCGCTTCATGCCGCTGCAGGGCACGTTCACGATCGACGACGTGTTCAGCGCGATGCCGCGCTGAGTCGGACGACCGTCTCGACGTGCTCGGTGTGCGGGAAGAGGTCGACGACCTCCGCGCCCATCGCCTTGTAACGCGGCCCCAGCTTCGCCAGATCGCGGACCAGCGCCTCCGGATTGCAGGAGACGTAGATCAGGTCCGGCGGCCCCTTTTCCAGCAGCGCCGTCACCGCCGCGGGATGCAGCCCGGCGCGCGGCGGATCGACGACGGCGCAGGTCGCCCCCAGCGCCAGCATCGAGGGCAGCAGCGCCTGGACCTCGCCCGCGTAGAATTGGGCGTTGTCGATGCCGTTGAGCGCCGCGTTCGCCTTCGCGTCCTCGATCGCCGCGGCGTTGAGCTCCACGCCGTAGACTTTCCCGCAGACGTCGGCCAAGGACAGCGCGATTCCTCCGCCGCCGCAGTAAAGATCGAGCGCCGCTTGCGGCGCGAGCTCCTTCACGTATCGGCGGATCACGCCGTACAACACCTCGGCCCCGTGCGTGTTCGTCTGGAAGAACGCCTGAGGCGAGATCCGGTACTTGATGCGTCTCTCTCCGAAGCGCAATTCCTCCACGACGTGCCCCGGCCCATATAGAGCCCCCAGCTTGTCCGAGATCGCCGTGTCCGAGACCTTCCCGTTGACCCCCCACACCACCGAGGTCGCCGGATAAACGGCGCGCACCGCCTCGACGAACGACTCCGTCGGCAGGTCGTAGGGGGCGGTGACGAGCGTGACCAGGCGCTCGCCCGTGTTCTTGGCCTCGCGCAGCACCAGATTGCGCAGCGCGCCCACGTGCTTCTTGTTGTTGTACGGCGGCACGTTGTTGCCGAGCGCCCACGTCCTCACGGCGGCGAGCAAAGCCGGCGTCTCCGGCGAGAGCAGGAAGCATTCCTGGAGGTCGAGGATCTCGAACCACTTGCCGCGCGGCTTGAGGCCCAGCTTCAGCGTCTTGGCGCCCTCGGAGCCCGGCGGATAGACGTCGCCGAAGCTGTACTCCATCTTGTTGCGGTAGTACCAGACCTCGGGCGAGGGATGGATCGAAGCGACCTCGACGCCGAGGGGCTTCAGGAGGGCCTGGACGCGCTGCTTCTTTTGGGCGAGCTGCGCTTCGTAGGAGAGGTGTTGGAGCTGGCAGCCGCCGCACGTCCCGAAGTGGCGGCAGCGTGCCGTGACGGAGGAGCTATCCACGTGGAGAGTCAGCCGCGAACATCTCCCTGGGAGATGTTAGGAGGAGAACTTGAAGAAGCAGACATCGCCGTCCTGCACGACGTACTCCTTGCCTTCGGAGCGGATGAGGCCTTTCTCGCGCAGCGCGGCTTCCTTTTGATGGGCGTCGATGTCCTTGAAGGAGTAGACGTCGGCCTTGATGAAGCCCTTCTCGAAATCGGTGTGGATGACGCCGGCGGCCTGCGGGGCCTTGAAGCCGCGCGAGATCGTCCAGGCGCGCACCTCGTCCTCGCCTGCGGTGAAGTAGGAGCACTGGCCCAGCAGGTCGTAAGCGGCCACGATGACGCGCTCGAGACCGGTCTCCCTGATGCCCAGCTCGTCCATGAAGACCTTGCGGTCGGCCGCCGGCAGCTGGGCGATCTCGGCCTCAAGCTTGGAGCAGAGCGTGACGGCCCTGGCGCCGCGCTCGGCGGCGATCTTCTGCAGCTCGGCGACGAGGGCCGGGTCCGGCGTCTCGTCGGTGTTGCCCACGAAGAGCAC
Organism: uncultured Elusimicrobia bacterium; assembly: GCA_964653765.1. Lineage (GTDB taxonomy): Bacteria > Elusimicrobiota > Elusimicrobia > UBA1565 > UBA9628 > JAGWUP01. The sequence continues at coordinate 8,848 of CAZZGQ010000020.1, forward strand.
GGGCTTGGCCGTGAGTAGGAAGAAATCGCGGATGGACTTCGGGTCGAGGCCCAGGGCGCGCGCCGGCTTGCCCGCGGCGAGCCCGGCCTTGAGCTTCTCGAGGACGACGAGAGCCTCTTTGGCGGCCTTGTCTCCGCTCTTGGCCTTGCCCGAGACCTTGTCGAACTGCTTCTCGAGGCTGGCGAGGTCGGCCAGCGCCAGCTCGGTCTCGATGACCTCCACGTCGCGGCGCGGATCGACGGTGCCCATCGTGTGCACCACGTCCGGGTCCTTGAAGAGGCGCACCATCATGATGACAGCGTCCACTTCCCTTATATGCGAGAGGAACTTGTTGCCCAGGCCCTCGCCGGAAGCCGCTCCCTTGACCAGCCCGGCGATGTCGACGAAGCGCACGATGGCCGGCGTCGTCTTCTTGGGCTTGAAGAGCTGCGTCAGGCGGTCGAGGCGCGTGTCCGGCACGGCCACCACGCCCACGTTCGGCTCGATCGTCGTGAACGGGTAGTTGGACGCCTGGGCGTTGCCCGACGTCAGCGCGTTGAAGATCGTCGATTTACCGACGTTGGGCAGACCGACGATGCCGATTTCCATGGTGGCGTCTATTCTACAAAACCGGCGCCCGTGGCCCCGAGGGGCCCAAGGACCCAGAATCACCTGGGTCCATTGTCGGCATGAGGGCGGCCCCTATTACCCGGATGGCCCGTCGATGCAATTCCTAGGATCGGGCCAAAGGAAGAAACCATGAAAAAGAACCTCTCGCTGTGCCTCGCCGCCGCCATTCTCTGGTCCGCCGCCGCCCCGGCCGCTCCCGCTTTCGCCGCCGAGATCGAGGGCCGCGCTCCCGTCGCCCTCACCGGCGCGCCCGCGGCACTCCAGCCCGCGGCCCTGCCCGGCGCGATGGCGCTGCCCACTTCCTCTATAAGCGAGGTGCCCGGGGGCGCCGCCACCTCGAACTTCGGCCTGCCCGCGGCCGAGACCGCCGCCCAGGCCGCCCCCGAGGCTCAGCCGGCCTACGCCCGCGAGAGCGTCGCCGCCTCCGTCGAGACGGCCGCCTACGGCGAGACCAAGGACGCCCCCGTCACCCGCTCGCTCATCGGCCGCTTGAGGGCCGCGCTCAGGACGCATCTCGCCGGGACCGTCCTCTTCGACGCCTCCGCCACGCGCAGCGAGATCTCGCCTTCCGCCGTCGGCGTCACGGGCCTGCGCCCCCTCCCGGCCCCGTCGATCAAGGGCCTGCGCCTCGACCAGCCGCCGACGCTGCCCGTCGCCCATCGCAACCTGGGCTTCACGGCTTCGCCGTCCAACAGCATCCAGCTGCCGATCGCCCCGATCAACGAGAGCACCGTCGAGAACGCCCTGCGCCGGTTCGTCGACAGCGAGCCCGCGCGCTTCAAGGTCTCGTCCAAGGAGCTCAAGACGGTCCACGTGAAGTTCATGGCGGGCCACGGCGACCAGGCCGACTCTTACTTCGCCACGTTCGTGCAGGCCAAGGACGGCCTGGCGATCGACGGTTCGGGCCTCACCGTCATGGTGAAGGTCATTAACGGCTTGGCCGAGGTCGTCGACGTCGACGCCCACCTGTTCCCGACGCTGACCGTCGATACCGGCGCCAAGCTCAACGACGACGAGCTCAAGCAGAAGGCCGAGCAGAAGCTGCAATTGCCGCAAAGCGGCAATCCTGAATATACGCTGCTCGGCCGCAAGATCCTCTTCCTCGGCGCGAAGTGGCGCGCCGTCAACGTCTACGCCGTCGCCAACGTCAAGGAGGCGCGCGGCATCATGGTCGCCGTCGACGTCGCCACGGGCGAGAGCTTCGCCTGGGACGCGCGGCACGGCGTCATGCTCCCCGGAATCCAACGGGGGCCCTCTCACACGAACAACCACATCCTCGCCTATCGCGGCCCGTTGGCCGACGAGCAGGTCGAGAGCGTCAAGGCCGCCCTCAAGGCCGCCGGCATCGAGAAAGTAAAGGTCAACCAACTCAAGGCCGTCAAGATGACCCTGATCCTCGTCGAAGGATCCAACGAGGCGGCGATCAAGGCCGCCCTCGACGGTCTCGCCTTAAAGCCCTTCTCCATCACGCGGGAGCAGGTCTACCAGCCCGCGAACGCGGGCGGTCTCCAGCCCGTCGCCGCCGAGGCTAGCGGCGAGGCGCACGCCACGGCCGAGAACAAGGATACGCGCCCCAACGGCCAGCCGGAACTGATCGAGCAGTCGCTGCCCCACCTCAACGTCACCGTCGGCGGCGAAGAGACGCAGACGGATGCCGACGGCAAGTTCACCGCCTCCAAGGATGGCGCCTTCAGCGCCTCGCTCGAGGGCAAGTGGGCCGCCATCCACGACGACGCCGGCCAGCCCGTGAAGATCGTGGGCGACGTGAAGGCCGGCCAGCCGAACATCGTCATCGCGCGCTCGGCCTCCGACGACCTCCTCACCCTCAATCAGCTCAACATGTACATCTGGATCTCGCGCATCCACGACTGGTGGAGCCAGCGCCTGGGCGGCGACAAGCGCATCGACCAGCAGATCCCGGTCAACGTCAACATCAACGACGAGTGCAACGCGTACTACACCCCCGGCACTCCCAGCCTCAATTTCTTCAAGGAGAGCAGCCGCTGCTCCGACACGGGCCGCCCCGGCGTGGGCGCCCATGAGTACGGCCACTTCGTGGACGACATGCTCGGCGGCATCCTCAACGGCGGCATGAGCGAGGGCTGGGGCGACATCGGCTCCATGTTCCTGCTCGGCACGCCCATCATCGGCGACGGCTTCCTGAAGGGTCAGAACCCGAGCTACATCCGCCACGGCGAGAACAACTACCAGTACAACAAGTGGGACGAGGTGCACGCTCAGGGCCAGGCCTGGATGGGCTTCGCCTGGAAGCTGCGCAAGGCCCTGATCGCCAAGCTCGGCGAAGCCGAGGGCAGCAAGGCCGTCGAGTCCCTGATCATCCCGACCATCTTCACGAAGGCGCGCGACATCCCGGGCCAGATGGCCAAGGTGCTGCTCAACGCCACGACGAAGGACGGCTCGATCCTGCACGAGGCCGAGATCCGCGCGGCCGCGAAGGCTCACGGCATCACGCTGCCGGGCGACAAGGGCTCGCTGACGATCCAGTCCGCCTCCGCCGGAAGCCCCGTCGGCTTCAACATGGTGCTGCGCGGGGATGGCTCGCTCATCTCGGTGCGCCGCTTCCGCCTCGACGGCGACGCGGCCGCGGTGGCGAAGGCGAAGGAAGAGGCGCTGCGCGCCTTGAGCCTGGCCCACATCGACTATCGCGACCTCAAGTGGGAGATCACGGGCGGCGGCAGCCACGTGCAGTTCCGCCTCCAGGGCTCGCGCCAGGCGGTCGACTACATGGCGCAGCAGATCGAGCGCCTGACGAAGGCGATCGAAGGGCCCGCCGCCCGGCGCTTCCCGACGCTGACGTTCCAGAAACACAGCCTAGCCGCTGGCGGAGCCCACGCCAGCCGCATCAACCTGGCGGGCGACGCCCAGGACATCGAGACCTACAAGATCGAGGCCGAAGGCCTTCTGCAGATCGTGAAAGCGTCCCATCCCGAGCTGACGTGGAGGATGGCTCCCACCCAGGGCGGCCTCTTCATCGAGGCGATCGGCGGGGGCGACGCCATCAACGAAGTCAACCGGCGCCTCAAGGAGCGCGCGGAGTCGTTCGTCGCGTCCAACTAACCGAGGAATACCATGACCCGACCGCTGCGCCTGCTGTTGGCCGTTTCCATCGTCTGGGCGTCCGCCGCCCCCGCCGTCCCCGCCTTCGCGGCCGGGGAGTTCCGCTCCGAGTCCGCCCCCGCCATGCCCGCCGGACCCGCGGCGCCCGGCATGATCGCCCCGGGAGCGCTGCCGTCGCTGGCGCCCAGCGCCGTGATGACGGACCTCCAGACGCCCGGCGTCGAGAACGGCGCCGCCGCCGTCGCCCCGTCCTTCGAGGCCTCCGGCCTCGAGACGCCCTCCGCCGCTCCCGTCGCCCTCGACGGCGGCACGGTGCTGGGCCTCGTCTCCGCCGCCGCGCGGGAGGATGAGACGTCCTCCGCTCCCCGCTCCATCGTCGGCCGCCTGACGGCCGCCGTCGCCCGCGGCCTCTCCTGGACGAAGGTCTTCGACGCCTCTGCCTCGGCCGGGGCCCCCGCCGGCGCGCTCTCTCTGCGCCACGGCCCGCTGTCCAAGCCCGTCCTGCCCGGCAACATCGTCCTGGGCGACGCGCCCCAGGCTCCCAAGCCGCAGCAGGTCGGCGGCGTCGAGCTCAACTCTTTCGACTTCGGCGACAACGTCGCGCCGACGCCGCGCTCCGCCGGCGGCGTGTTCGACGCGGGTCCGCTGGTCCTCCAGGCCGATCCGGCCAACGCGCAGGACGTGGAGCGCGCCCTGCGCGCCATGGTCGACGCCGATGTCTCCCGCTACGGCGTGACCTCCAAGGAGCTAAAGACCGTGCACGTCAAGCGCGTGCCCGGCCAGGGCGACCAGGCCGACACGATCTTCGCCTACTTCAACCAGGTCAAGAACAGCAAGAACGTCGACGGCTCGGTGCAGCCGATCACGATCCAGGGCTCCTACCTCAGCTTCACCGTGAAGGTCGTGAAGGGCCAGCCCACGCTGATGTCCGCGATGGCCGGGCTCTACCCGAACATCCAGGTGGACACCACGGCCCGCGCCACCGACCAGCAGCTCAAGGAGCACGCCCTCCAGGTCCTCAACGTGCCGCAGAACGCCGGCATCGACTTCGTCTTCACGCAGCGCACGATCGTCTTCCACGACGGCAAGTGGAAGACCGTCAACCTCTACGACATCACGGGCACGCCCAAGGCCGTCGGCGTGAAGATCGCCGTCGACGTCGCCACGGGCGAGGTCTTCGCCTGGGACGCGCGCCACGGCCTGCGCTCGGCTCCCCGCTCCGCCGCCACGGTCACCGTGCAGGGCCGCGGCGAGGCCCACGAGCACCGCGACCAAGGCAAGCCGAACGTCGCGGCGCTGCCGCTGCCGCGCCTGGACGTGACGATCGACGGCAAGAAGTACACGACCGACGAGAACGGCGCCGTCGCCGTGGACGTCAACGGCACGGCCGCGCTCAACGCCTCGCTCTCCGGATCGTGGGCGCAGATCCTCGACCAGAGCAACCGGCCGATCTCCATCGCCGGCACGGTCAAGCCCGGGACGGCCAACGTCGTCATGGCCAACCCGACGGGCAACGACCTGTTCGCGCTGAACCAGATCAACATGTACGTCTGGATCACGAAGATCCACGATTGGTGGAGCACGCGCCTGCACGGCGACGCCCGCATCGACCGCCGCCTCCCGGTCAACGTCAACATCGACGACGAGTGCAACGCCTACTACACCCCCGGCACTCCCAGCCTCAACTTCTTCCGCGAGAGCGCCAACTGCTCCGACACGGGCCGCCCGGGCGTCGGCGCCCACGAGTACGGCCACTTCGTCGACGACATGATCGGCGGCATCGTGGACGGCGGCCTCTCCGAGGGCTGGGGCGACATCGGCTCCATGTTCCTGCTGGGCTCGCCCATCATCGGCGACGGGTTCCTCAAGAACCAGACGCCCAATTACATCCGCCACGGCGAGAACAAGTACCAGTACAGCGCCAGCGACGAGGTGCACGACCAAGGCCAGGCCTGGATGGGCTTCGCCTGGAAGCTGCGCAAGGCGCTGATCGCCAAGCTCGGCGACGAGCTCAAGGGCGCGGCCGAGGCCGAGGCCCTGATCGTGCCCACGCTGTTCACCAAGGCGCACGACGTCCCGTCGCAGATGGCGCAGGTGCTGCTCAACGCCATGGACAAGGACGGCCGGATCAAGCACGAGAAGGAGATCCGCGCCGCCGCCAAGGCCCACGGCATCGACCTGCCGGCCAATCCGCGCGGCGTGATCGGCATGCCGATCGCCAGCGTCTCCTGGGAGCAGCCGACCGCCGGCAACCGCCTGCTGTCGACGATCACCTTGGGCTTGGTCGAGGCCAAGCCCAAGCTCGTCGTCTCAGGTGCGGCCACGGATGTGGCCGCGCTCAAGGAGTCGGTCCAGGAGTGGATGAAGTACCGCTCGGACACCTACTCCGACCTCTCGGTGAAGCTCGCCGATTGGAATCAGAGCGGCACGGCCGCCTCGCTGTCCCTCGAGGTCGAGGGCTCCGCGGCGTCGGTGGCGCACCTCACCGAGCAGATCCGCCGCATGGCGGGTCACCAGCCGACCGACGCGACGCCGCGCTCCAAGCCCGTGCTCTCCGGGCCCATGACGCTGCGCGCCGAGGATGCGCCGGCGGCGCGGCAGGGCGGCGTGCCTCTCTGGGGCGTGGTCGAGGTGACCAACGGCGGCAAGGACATCGCCAAGGACGCCCAGGGCCTCGTCTCGGCCCACGCCTGGTCGACGGGTTGGTTCTGGTGGAAGCGGAGCTTCGTCACCTACATGATCAACGCCTCTCCCGACCAGGCCGAGGCGTTCAAGGCCGCGGGCTTCAAGCCTCTCACCGAGGTCCGCGTGCGCCTCCACTGGAACCGCGTCAGCGACATCAACGGCTGGGGCACCGAGGTCAACGGCGAGGTCACCCGCCGCGCCTGGCAGGACCTGACGTTCTCCGGCGAGGCCCTCCAGAAGGGCTTCGCGCTGCTGCGCGCCTTCGAGGACGATCCCCTGGCCGTGCTCAAGGATTACCCCGAGCACGACTTCATCATGGCCCAGGCGGGAGCGCCCAACGCCTTCGAGCGCGGCTTCCGGGTCAGCAGCTCCATCGAGTTCATCACGGGCCGGCCTGAAGCCGGCAACGAGAGCGTGCTCTTCAGCTCGTCTCAGCGCTCGGGCTACTACCGATAAGACGTCACGGGCCGAAAAGGCCGCCGGGGCAAACGTCCCGGCGGCCTTTTCGCCTTCCCGCAGGGCGGGACTAAAGTCACCCCGATGGGCTTGACGGTTTCGTGACGCTCTGTTATAACCCGGGCCTATGAGAACTCTCGCCCTCCTCCTGACCGTGTTGTGCGCCGTCAACGCCTCCGCCACCGAGTGGGATGTCCTCGGACCGCGCGCCCTCGCCATGGGCGGCGCGGGCGTGGCGATACCCCAGGGCGCTGAAAGCGCCTATTGGAACCCTGCCGCGCTCGGATTGGCCGACAATCCTTCCGGTCTCCAGGTGCCGGTGGGCGGCCACCTGGGCATCACAGGCACGGTGCTCCAAGGCGCCAACGACCTCAATCAGCTCAACAAGAGCTGCCAAGCCGGCGATCTGACCAACTGCAACCAAAGCAACGTCAACAACGCCCTCAACGAGCTCAACAATGCCAACAACGGCGTGCGCGGCGACGTGGGCGGCGGCCTGGGCCTGAAGTTCGGCCGCTTCTCGATGTTCGCCAACAACTTCGCCTATGTGGGCGCCAAGCCGATCATCGACATGACCCACGTGACGGCCATCGGCGGCGGCGCGAACAACATCCAGAACAACACCTCCGCGCTGCGCCTGAGCGGCATCGACGTCACCGAGATCGGGCTGGCCTACGGCCACGCCCTGCCCTTCATGCCCGCCGTCGACGCCGGCGTGGCCCTCAAGGGCATGATCGGCAAAGTGGGATTCTACGACATGGGCGTCATCGGGACGCAAGCCAATAACGGCGGCTTCAGCAATTTCACCAAGAACGCCAGCTCCAGCTTCGCTCCGGGGGTCGATATTGGCGCGATGTGGGACCTCAACCGTTCCTTCGAGAGCGTGCCCTTCCGTCCGCGCATCGGCATCACGGCGCGTAACATCAATAACCCCAAGTTCAAGACGCCGGCCGCCGCCCAGGCCGCGGGCATGAGCAACAAATACTCGATCCAGGGCAACACGCGCGTGGGCATCGCCTTCACGCCGCTGGGCTTCTGGAACATCGCCGCCGACGCCGACCTCACCAAGAACCTCACCGCGGTCGAGGGCGTCAAGCAGCAGAACATCGGCGCGGGCACCGAGATCAACGTCTTCAACCGCAGCTGGATCAACATCCCGCTGCGCGCCGGCCTCACCAAGAACATCGCCGACGGCGGCGCCAAGACGGCGCTGACGGGCGGCTTCGGCCTCAACTTCCTGCACTTCAACGTCGACGTCGGCGCCGCCGTCACCCCGGGCCGGCAGCAGGTCCAGTCCTACGGCCAGAACAAGAAGCTGCCCAACGACGTCAGCATCAGCGGCCAGTTCGCCCTGCTCTTCGGCGGCGGCGCCTCGGCGCTCGAGGAAGAGATCGCCAACTCCAAGCAGAAGTCCGTCAAGGAGCAGGTCAAGGGCAAGTAACCGCGAGGGTTAGTTCGAAGGGTGCGAGAGGGACGACGGAACGTCCACCGAGCCAAGCTCCCGGAGGGTCCTCGAGGGCTTATAGGGGGAAGTTAGACGGTCTCGGTCCGCAGCGGGGGTGAGCGCCCAGTCTCGCGGCGTCAGGCTCAGGTCCAAGGCGTCGTCTCCATCCGTCGGCGCCCCCGCCAGGAGTCGGCGCGCGCGGCGCCGGATCGCCGCGCCGATCTCCCGGGCGCGCTGCTCGGACAACCGCGGCGCGTCGGCTCGGGACGTCTCCAGGCGCTCGGCGTCGCTTGGATGATCCGGAAGGGAATGCAGGGGCTGGGCCACGGAGCCGTTGCAGCGCATGAAGGCCTTAGGCATCGCCTCGAAATCCAGCGGGAACCCGGCCCGAGCGCATAGCTCGCGGCCGACCAGATCGGCGTGCCGCTCCATATCGCGGTTGAGGGCCGCGGTCTCGGGATCGTCGAAGTCCGCGATCGTGCCCGGCGAATGCAGCCTGACCAAGACCGCGCGAGCGCTCGGGTCGCCGCCCCGCCACTGCACGGCATGGCCTACTTCATGGCACAGGATCCCGATCGCGGCGGCGCGATCGTTCAAAAGGCAGGAGGCGAAACCGGCGCTGAGGTCGATCCCCCGCCCATCGGCATAGCTCGCGTCGACGAATTTACCGGGGCGAAGGTGGGGATTGAGGATGATCCCATCCGGGTCGATCGAGGCGACGGCGACGATGCGGCGCAGCGGCTCCTCCAGGCTCGAGATGAAGGCGCATTGATCGGGCGGCAAAGGCTCGGTCCTTGGCGGGAAGCTATGGTCGAGCGGATTGTAAGTGTAAGGGCATGCGCCGGTCTCGGAGCCAAAGGCCAATGAGGCGGCGAGAACCGGCCAGATCACCATGTCGCCAGGATAGCCCCGGCGCCGAGCGAATGCAAGATCACGGCGGTAGCCGGGTCTTTAGGCCGCTTCGGAATACCGTCGCATGAGGATGAGCGCCAGGGCCGCGAAGAGGCCGTTGGCCGCCCAGGCGGCCACGCTTGGAGCCAGGGCGCCGCTGTTGCCCAGGGCGCGGCCGACCTCCATCACCCAGAGGTAGAGGAAGGACACGCCCAGGGCCACGAAGAACGTGGCCGCCTTGCCCGCGCGCCGCAGCCGCAGCGCGACGGGGATGCCCAGGGCGCAGATGATGAGGTTGGTGAACGGGAAGGCCACCTTCGAATAGGCCGCCACGCGCAGCTCGCGCGCGGACAGGCCGAGGTGGGTCATGCGCTCGGCGTAAGCCTTCATCTCGCGCAGGCTCATCTCGTCCGGGTTGCGCGTGCGCGGGATGAGGTTGCGGGGCGCGACGCGCAGGTCCGACTCCTTCTTCGAGAAGACGACCTCCTTCACCGCGCCCGGCTCGAAGCGGCGCTCCACGCCGTTGTAGAAATCCCAGCGGGAGGTCTCGTTGTTCCAGAGCGCGTATTGCGCGTCGAGCTGGCTCTCCACGCCCCAGTCCGCCACCCGCTCGAGCAAGGGCCGGTCCATGCGGCCTTCCTTGGGCTGGAAGACCTTGGCCTGGATGAACTCGCCGGGCTCGCCGATCAAGGCGATGTCCTGGAACTTGTCCCACTCCCACTCCGGGTCGATGCGGTCCTGCCAGATCTGTTGGGAGCGCCGGTAGCAGACGGGAAGCACGGTCTCTTGCGCCACGAAGCTCAGGACCGTCACGCCGAGCGCGCACCAGAGGATGGGCAGCCAGAAATCGCGCGTCTCGAAGCCGGACGCCTGGACGGCGATCCATTCGCCGCTCTGCACGAAGCCGGTCAGGGCGACGAGCGTGGCGAGCAGCGTGGCCATCGGGATCACGCGCACGGTCCAATACGGCACCTCGAGCCAAAGGTATTGAAGGATCACGCCCAGCGTGGCCTTGCTGCGCACGAGGTAGCCCATCTTGTCGAACATGTCGCCGAGGAAGATGAGCAGCGCGAAGAGCCCGAGCCCGAAGAGAAACGGCCCGATGAAGCGCTGGGCCATGTGGCGGGTGAAGATCTTCATCAGAGCTTGGACGACTCGCGCGTGAGGTAGACGCCCAGGGCCAGGCCGACGAGATTGGCCGTCCAAGGCGCGACGGACGCCAAGGACGCGTTGCGCCGGCCGACGCCGATGCCCATGGCCATCAGGCCGTAGAAGCCGAACAGGATGGCCAAGCTGGCGGCGAAGCCCTTGCCGCGGCTGTGGCGCCCCATGGTCATGCCGAGGGGAGCGGCGATCCAGAAGAAGACGAAGGGCGTCAGCGCGGCGGCCGTGCGCACGGCGATCTCGACGCGGTATTCCAGGCGGTGCTGCGGCGTCGTCTGCGGCTCGCGGAGGTGGCGCAGCAGCGTGGCCGTGTCCATCTCGGGAATGTCCAGGTCGCGCTGCACTTTCTGGCCGACCAGCGGCATCTCCACGAAGTACTTCCGGAAGGAGCCGGAGGTGAAGCGATTAGGATCGACGTTGGGCAGCTGCAGGTCGCCGTCCTCGAGCTCGAGGACGACGCCGCGCCCGGAATCGATCGTGAGCCGGCCGCGCGCGGCGTTGACGCGCACCGCCTGGCTGTTCCCCTCGCTGCGCACGAGGTAGATCCCGCCGAGGCCGCCCGACTTGCGGTCGACCTGGCGGGCGAACATCCGCCAGGGCCCGAGCTTGACGAAGGAGCCCGGCTCCAGATCCACCCGCGCGATCTGCTGGCCCGCGGCCAGGACCCGGTCGCGGAACGAGTGGAAGCCTTCCGGCGACGCCTTGTGGTTGACGTAGAGCAGCAGGCCCGACAGCAGCACGCCCGTCGCCAAGAACGGCCAGGTCATCTCGCCGAAGGAGAAGCCCGCCGCGCGCAACGCCGTGATCTCCCCGCCCTCGGCGAGCTGGCCCAGGGTGATCAGCATCGCGACCAAAAACGCCATCGGCAGCGCGAGGCTGCCGATGAACGGCAGCAGCCGCGCGAAGCAGTCGGCGATCCAGAGCGGGCTGATGCCCTTCATGATGGCCAGGTTGAAGAGCCGCAGGAACTGGTTCATCACCAGCACGCCCGCGAAGACGCTCAGCGACAGCAAGAAGGCCGGCGAGAAGAGCCGCAGGATATAACGCGACAGGATCGGCATCCACCCTGATTCTATAAAATGCCGTCTCAGGGTTTGTTGGGGAGAACCGAAGGCCAGCGCGGCCGCGGAAACCCCGGGCGCTCGGCCAGGAACTTGTCGAGCTTGCTCTGGAAGGGCTTGTCGCGCAGCTTTTGGAGGGCGTCGGCGAGCTTGTCGTCGTGGGTCAGGAAGTAGCACGGGTCCGCCCGGCAGGAGAGGGCGATCTCGGCCACGACGCGGGAATCCTTTTGCGAGATGTTGGAGCGCAGGAAACCCGCTAGAGCGTCGATGTCCGCCTCGTCGACGGGCGGAGCCTTGCGCAGCCGCGCCCCCATGTAGCGCATGAGGCGCCGCTCGCGCCGGCGGAAGATGGAGGAAAGACGGCCGGCCTCGGCCTGGGCGTCGGCCCCGTCCTTTTTCTTGGCGACGCTGCGCAGGACGGACTCGTCCGAGACTTGGCGCTCGTTGTAGACTTGGGGCACGACGTCCACGCGCGGGACTTGGTTGAAGAAATAGAGCCAGACCCGCTGGCCGTTCATGGCGAAGACCATCGTGTTGTTGTCGATATACAGAGGCCGGCCCTTCACCTTGGAGATCATGGCGTCGACGTAGGCCTTCTCCGCGGGGGTGGCCCGCTGGGCGGCCGCGAAGAGGTTGGAGAAGCCCTCGTCGTTGTCGAATCGCTGTCGGCCGGCGAGATAGTCGTCGAGGGAAGCGCCGTCGCCCTGCTCCTGCGGCCGCGTCTTGCCTTGCTGCTCGGCCGCCTTAGGCGGGACCTGGATGCCGGCGGCGGCCTCGCCGGCCGCGGCGGCCGCGGGCAGCTCGGGCACGACGGAGAGCGCGCCGCCCACGGCGGCGACGTCGCGCGGGATGTTGGCCTCGGGAACGGCCGGGCCCGACAGCGGGACGCTGAGATTGGGAGTCTCGACGACGGTCGCCCGATCGCGGGCGGAGGCCGGGGCCCAAAGCAGGACGAGCAGGGCCAGAAGGGTCATGCTCGAAGGGTAGCCGTCGAGCCTGGTTTTGTCGAGGCCTTTATTCTTCCTATAATCGGCCCATGGAGACCAACGAACAAGCTTTGACCTTCGCGCGCGAGCACCAGACGGAGTTCATCGACGACCTCAAGAAGCTCGTCGCGATCCCGAGCGTCTCTTTTCCCGGCTTCGATCCGGCCAACGTCGTGGCTTCGGCCGAGGCCGTGGCAGGGCTGCTGCGCCGGCGCGGCCTCGAGAACGTCGAGATCCTGAAGCTGGAAGGGGCGCATCCCTACGTCTACGGCGACTGGCTGCACGCGGGAGCGGACAAGCCGACCCTGCTTTTGTATGCCCACCACGACGTGCAGCCGCCGGGCCGCGTCGAGCTCTGGAAGAGCCCGCCGTTCGAGGCCACCGAGCGCGACGGCCGCCTCTGGGGCCGCGGCACGGCCGACGACAAGGCCGGCGTCGTGGTGCACACCAGCGCCATCGCTTCCGTCCTCAAGACGGTCGGCAAGCTCCCCGTCAACGTGAAGATGATCGTCGAGGGCGAGGAGGAGTGCGGCAGCGACCACCTCGAGGAGTTCCTCGACAAGTACAAGGACAAGATGGCCGCCGACATCATGGTGCTCACGGACACGGGCAACTACGACACCGGCGTGCCCTCGATCACGACGGCGCTGCGCGGCCTGGTGGCGCTCGACGTCACCGTGCGCTCCGCCGACCATCCGCTGCACTCGGGCATGTGGGGCGGCGCCCTCGTCGATCCCGTGCAGGCCCTGGCCAAGATGATCGCTTCCGTCACCGACAAGAGCGGCCGCATCGCCATCCCCGGCCTGTACGCCAAGGTCCGCAAGCTCGGCAAGGCGGAGCTCAAGAGCATGAAGAGCCTGCGCTACACGGAGAAGGACTTCCGCAAGCAGAGCGGCGTCCTTCCCAAGACCAAGCTCCTGGGCGGCAAGGACCTGCTCTATTCGAACTGGTACCAGCCGGCCTTCTCCGTCAACGCCATCCAGGCTTCCTCCAAGAAGGACTGCGCCAACATCATCAACGAGGCTGCCTGGTGCCACATGGGCATCCGCATCGTCGAGAACATGGACCCGCAGGACACGCTCAAGAAGCTCAAGGCCCACCTGCTCAAGAACGCGCCCTGGGGCGTCACGGTCGAGTTCTCCAACGAATCCGCGGGCCCGGCCTGGAGCACCCAGCCGGACTCCCCCGTCTTCCAGGCGGCCTCGCGCGCCTTGGCCAAGGGCTTCGGCACGAAGGACACGGTCTTCATGGGCTGCGGCGGCTCGATCCCGTTCGTGGGACCGTTCTCGCGCGTGCTGGGCGGCGCCCCGGCGCTGCTCATCGGCGTCGAGGACCCCTACACCAACCCGCACAGCGAGAACGAGAGCATGCATCTGGGCGACTTCGCCAAGTCGATCCAGAGCGCCATCCACCTATACGAGGAATTAGCGCCGATGCCGGCGGGCAAGAAGGGAACGGCCGCGGCCAAGCACGAGCCGGCGCTGACGGCTTAAACCGCGCCGCCGCCCTAGCGCGCCACGGCCGTCGGGGCTATACTGGCGCCGATGAGCCGGTCCTCGCCCTCCGTGCTGGTCGTCGACGACGACTGGCACGCGGCTTCCCTCGTCAAGGTATTGCTCGAAGGCGTCGGCATCAAGGTCGCCGTCGCCCACTCGGCGCACGACGCCCTGGAGACGCTCGGCCTCAACAGCCGGTCGTCCGCCGTCCAGCTCCCCGACCTCGTCATCCTCGACTACCACATGCCGTTGATCAACGGCTACGAGATCCTGCGCCGTTTGCGTCAAGCCGACCGCCATCGGCAGGTCCACGTGATCATGGTGACGGCGACCAATAAGCGGATCAAGGAGATCGTCGAGCCCGACATCGACGAGTTCCTCTCCAAACCGGTCGACAATCAGACCCTCGTGGATACCGTCACGCGAGTCTTGGGCTACATCCCGGCCGTCGCCGAAGCCGCCGCGCCCTCCGGCCAAGATCCCGCTCCCGCTCCCGCGCTCGAGATCGAGCACTTCGATCGGAACGAGACGCCTGCGACCCTGGATACCGCCGCGGAGCCGTCGGTGGTCGACCGCGTCGACGAGATCCTCGCCGACGGCATCGAGCGGAAAGCCAGCGACGTCCACTTCGAGCCGCAGGACAACGCCTTGGTCGTCCGCATGCGCCTGGAAGGGACGCTGCACATCACGGCGCGCTTACCCGTCGAGGTCGTCGCCAACGTCTCCGCGAGGCTGAAGGTGCTCTCCGGCCTCGACATCTCCGAGCGTCGCATCCCCCAGGACGGACGCTTCCGCAAGCTCGGCCGTTCCGGCGAGATCGTGGAGTTCCGGGTCAATACGCTGCCCGGCATCCACGGCGAGAAGATCGTGCTGCGCCTGCTGCGTCAGGACGCGCTGGCCATAGACTGGAACAGCGCGCCGATGCGGGCGTCGGATCGCCAGAGCATCGAGGGCTTGCTCTCCGCCACCCAAGGCATGATTCTCGTCACCGGTCCCACGGGCTCGGGCAAGACGACCACGCTCTACTCGATGATCAACCGGCTCAACACGGCGGAGCGGAACATCATCACCGTCGAGGACCCGGTCGAGTACCAGATCCGCGGCGTCAATCAGGTAGCGGTGAACGCGGACATCGGCCTGACGTTCGACAAGGTGCTGCGCTCGATACTGAGGCAGGACCCGAACGTCATCCTCGTGGGCGAGATGCGCGACCTCGAGACCGCGGAGATCGGCTTGCGGGCCGCGATGACAGGCCACCTCGTGCTCTCGACGCTGCACACCAACAGCGCCGCCGCCACGGTCGTGCGTCTGCTGAACATGGGCATCAAGCCCTTCATCATCGCCGCCGCGCTCAAGGCTGTCATCGCCCAGCGGCTCGTGCGCCTTCTTTGTCCTCATTGCAAGAAACCAGCGCAGCTGCCGAGCGACAAGACGTCGCTGATCGGCGATGATCTGAGCAAGATCAAGAGCGCTCGCCTCTACGGCCCGCAAGGCTGCGACAAATGCCTGGGGACGGGCTATCTCGGCCGCAAGCCCGTCTATGAGGTGATGACCGTCGTCACGCCGACGATGCGCAAGCTCATCGGCGAAGGCGTCGAGGAAGACATCATGTTCCAGGCGCTGCGGGAGGGGATGGTCCCCATCAAGACGAGCATCCTCGAGCTCGTCGCAAGCGGAGAGACCGCCCCCGACGAAGGCTTCAAGTTCCTGGTCAGCGAGTGACGTCGTCGTCCGGCGGCGTGTCGTGGTCGACCATCACGCCGCCCGAGCGGCCGCCGTCGGACGGGTCCGCGTCGGGCTCCTGTAAAGGAGGAGGCGGCGGATGGCGTCCCTTCTTGCGGCCGCGTTTCGAGCGCGGCGGCGGAGGAGGCTGGTCCTCGCCTTGCGCGATCTCCTCGGCGGGCGCCGGCGGCGTGTCGTGGTCGACCAGCACGCCGGGATGGGCGTCGTCGGCGGAGGAGACGGCCTGCGGGCGCTCCGGCGGCGGGGCCGCCTCGCCCAGATCCGGCGACGGGCCGGCCCCCATCGAGTCGA
>CAZZGQ010000021.1:0-24620 GCA_964653765.1 uncultured Elusimicrobia bacterium
TGAGGCCTTCGCCGAGACCTCCGATGGCCGACCCGCGGACGCTCTTTCGTGAGGACGGCGTCTACGTGGTCGCCGGCGGCACGGATTCCCTCAGCCTGCGGGTCACTCACTGGTTGGCTACTAGAGGCGCTCCTCGGATTTTGCTGCTGGGAGGCCGAGAACCTTCCGCCGAAGCGCTCAAGAGCATCGAGTTGGCGCAGGCGGCCGGCGCCTCGGTGACCGCGGCAAGGGTGGACCTGCGCGACTCGGGCGCGGTCAAGACCGTCTTGACGCAAACGCTTCCCTTGGGCGGAGGGATCCGTGGGATCATCGATTGCGGGGGCTCTTTCGAGGAGGCGAGCCTCTTGAGCACGTCTTCGTCACGCCTGCGGTCCGTCTTGGAGGACAACGCGGCGGCGGCTTGGAGTCTCCACGCGGCCAGCCAGGGCTTGCCGTTGGATTTCTTCGTCCTGTTTTCATCGGCGTTCTCGTTGCTTGGGGGGCGGGGCCAGGCGATGCGAGCGGCTTGCGATGCCTTTCTCGACTCATTGGCCGACCAACGGCGCCGGCTCGGCTTGCCTGCGGTCAGCGTCCGTTGGGCGCCCTGGTCAGGTTCCGGCCTGAATATCGAGCTGGGAGAGGACTCCCTCCGCGGCTTGCCGAGCCTCGATCCGACGATGGCCCTTCAAGCTTTCGAGCGCTTGCTGGGTCCTGAAGCTCCGCCCATAGCTTCCGTCATGCCCTTCAACGCGCGGCAATGGAGGCAATCGTGCCCCGCGCTGGCGAACCTCGCTCTGGTGGCGGGTCTCGATGAGGGCGACGCCAAGGCTGTGGTCGTCGGCAGATCGGCCCGGACGCGGATCGAATCCGCCCCCGCTTCGATGCGCGCGGACATCCTGCGGACGCATCTGTGCCAGACCGTCGCCGACGTGATCGGTTGCTCCCCCGCGCTGATCTCCCTCGATTCGCCCCTGGATCGACTCGGATTGACGTCGTTGAAGGCTGTCTCTCTGCGCAACCAGCTCGAGGACAGCCTGGGGCTGCGCCTTCCGGCGACATTGGCTTGGGGCGGCCATGTGACGGTCAACCACTTCGTCGCGCATGTGGCCGAGCGTCTATCGATCCAACTGCAAGAAGCGGCCCCACCGGAGGGCGATGAGGCGGTCTTGAAGAGGCTGTTCGAGGTTTTGGCCAAGGTGGTGGACTGATCATGGACGATATATCCAAGCTGGTCGCTGCGTTGTCGCCCAAGAAGCGGGCGCTTCTGGCCCAGGCTTTGGGCGTGCCGGTGGCAGCTTCGGCGAACGAGCCGATCGCCATCGTAGGCATGTCGTGCCGCTTCCCGGGAGCTCCTGGCCTGGAAGACTATTGGCAATTGCTCTCCAACGGCGTCGACGCCATCCGAGAGGTGCCCGCGGAACGTTGGAACGCGTCCGATTTTTACGACCCCTCGCCCGATGCCGCAGGCAAGATGATCAGCCGCTGGGGCGGTTTCCTCGATCGGGTCGATCTGTTTGACGCGGGCTTTTTCGGGATCTCCCCGCACGAGGCTCATCACATGGATCCCCAGCAGCGTCTGCTGCTGGAGGTGGCTTGGGAGGCGCTGGAGGACGCGGGCCAAACGCAAGAGGGTCTCGGGGGCAGCCGTACCGGCGTCTTCGTGGGCTGCGGGCGTTTCGACTACGCTCTCGGGGCCTTCCCGAACCTGGCCGCGCTCGAAGGCTATGACAACACGGGCAACATGCTGCACGCGGTCGCGGGGCGATTGTCCTATTTGTTGAACCTGCGCGGACCGGTCATGTCGATCGACACGGCTTGCTCGTCCTCTCTCGTGGCGACTCATCTGGCCTGCCAGAGCTTGCGGCAAGGCGAAGCGGATATGGCCGTGGCGGCCGGAGTCAATGTCATTCTGCGCCCCTCGTTGAGCATCGCGATCTCGAAGGCCGGAGCGCTCTCTCCCGAGGGCCGCTGTAAGACTTTCGACGCCGGCGCTGACGGCTATGTGCGCGGCGAAGGCTGCGGCGTGGTCGTGCTCAAGCGGCTTTCGGACGCTTTGGCTGCCGGGGATTCCATTTATGCCCTGATCCGCGGGTCCGCGACCAACCATAGCGGCCGTAGCTCCGGCTTCACGGTGCCGAACGTCCGAGCGCAGCAAGAGGTCTTTCGTGGCGCTCTCGCCAATGCGGGCTTGCAGCCCGCGGACGTCGGCTATATCGAAGCGCACGGCACGGGCACTTCTTTAGGGGATCCCATCGAGATGGAGGCCGTGATGTCGGTTTACGGCGAAGGAAGGCCTCCGGGCCGGCCTTTCATCATCGGCTCCGCCAAGACTAATCTGGGTCACTTGGAGCCCGCCGCCGGAGTGGCGGGCCTCATCAAGGCGGCGCTGGCTTTGCATCGCGAGACGATACCGCCCCATCTGAACTTCAAGTCGCTCAACCCGAATATCGCGCCCAGCGACGCTTTCCTCATCCCCACGCGAGCGACGCCGTGGCCCCGAGACACGGCGTGTCGGCGCGCCGCCGTGAGCTCGTTCGGGATCTCCGGCGTCAACGCCCACGTGGTGCTCGAAGAGGCCCCGAAGCAAGAGATGCCGGAAGGCCCCGCATCGTCTTCACGGCTGCTCTTGCCGCTCTCCGCCCGAAGCAAAAAGGCTCTCCAAGCGATGGCGGCGTCCTATAGGGAATTCCTGGTCGGACGTGGCCGCGCTTCGAGGCTCGAGGACCTCGTCTTCACCGCCGCCAAGCGGCGCACTCACCACGAGCACCGCTTGGCCGTGCCGTTCTCATCGCGCGAGGATCTCATCGAGCGCCTGGACGCCTTTGCCAACGGCGAGGCGCGTCAAGGGATGTCGAGCGGCCAGCCTCTCGGTGCCTCTCAGCCGAAGCTGGCCTTCGTGTTTTGCGGACAGGGTCCGCAGTGGTGGGGCATGGGGAGGCAGCTGATCTCGGAGGATCGGCGCTTTCGAGAGTTCATCGAGCGCTGCGACGCCATCATCAAGAAGCTGGGTCGATGGTCGCTGCTTGAGGAGCTTTCGGCCGACGAGGCCAGCTCTCGGCTCTCTCAGACGGAGGTGGCGCAGCCCGCCCTCTTCGCGATCCAAGCGGCGTTGACCGAATTGTGGCGCCGATGGGGGATCGAGCCGGATGCCGTCGTCGGTCACAGCGTGGGCGAGATCGCGGCGGCCTATGTCGCGGGAGTGGTGGATCTGGACCAGGCGGTGGGCATCGCCTTCCATCGGGGGCGTATCATGCAACGGGCGGGGGGGCGAGGGCGCATGGCGGCGATCGGCCTTCCGCTCGCCGATGTGCGTTCGCTGATCGCCGGCTACGGTGGGCGCATCGAGGTCGCGGCCATCAACTCCCCGGAGTCGACGGCGATATCGGGGGATGCGGCGGACGTCGACGACCTGGTAACGCGGCTCACGGCCAAGGGAGTCTTCGCGCGAGCGCTACGGGGAGACTTCGCGTTCCATAGCCGCCACATGGATCCCTTCATCGACGAGCTCAAGCAAGTCCTCGGCGGCATCCGGGTCACGCCCGCCTCGATCGCCCTTTTTTCCACCGTGACGGGAGAGCTCAACGCGGGGCGAAGGCCTGGCGATTGCGATTCGGGGTACTGGGCTCGAAACATGCGCGATCCCGTGCTGTTCGGACCCGCGATCGAGCGGATGAGCGGCGAGGAGTTCCCTGTGTTCCTCGAGATCGGGCCGCATCCCGTGTTGACCAGCGATATCCAACAGGCCTTGCGCAAGAAGGGACAAAAAGCCTTCGCCCTGCCGTCGTTGGAGCGCGGCAAGGATGAACGGCAGACCTTGCTGGGCTCTCTGGGGCACCTTCACGTGCTGGGATATCCCGTGGCTTGGCGGGAACTCTGCCCGGGAGGGCGGCCCATCCCGCTGCCGGCATACCCGTGGCAGCGGGAGAGGTTCTGGCTGTCTTCCCAGGCGCCGGTCGTGTCGACGCAGGCCGCGGCTCTGCCCGCGATCGACGGCGGGAAGCCCTCCGAGCCGAGGCGCGAAGAGCGTAAGAGCGAGAGCCCTTCATCGGCATGCTCCGAAAGGCCTGATCTTGCATCCGCGCTCGTCCAGTCGGTCGCGACCGTGTTGGGCTACGCTCCGGATCGCATCGAGCGCAATCGGCCGTTGCTGGGCCTGGGTCTCGACTCGCTGTCGGCGTTCAGGCTGAAGGCCCAGATCGAAGCCGACCTCGGCGTCTCCATCGCGGTGACCGAGCTCCTGCGGAGCGCCAGCGTCGAAGCCCTGGCGGCCAGCGTGAAGGCCCGCGCCGCGGCGGCGAGCGGAGGCACCGCGCAGGCCGTAGGGGCCGCGCCGCCGCCGGTCAAGACGTCGGTGGTCGACGCGATCGCGGCGACTCTCGGCTATTCTCCCGACCGGGTCGATCTTGCCGATTCTCTGGTGAGGCTCGGGATCGATTCGCTCCTGGCGTTCAAGCTGAAAGCTCGTATCGATGAGAGCCTGAAGATCTCGTTGCCCGTGTCCGAGCTGCTCAGGAACCGGAGCGTCAAAGAGCTGATAGAGAAGGTCGAGGGGCTCTCCGGCGCGATAGAAAGCGATCGACGATGAGAGCGTGACAGCGCGAAGGAGGGTCGGGGTCTTGATGTTCGATGAGCAGCCGCGCTTCATTCAAGCCAAGGACGGCGTGCTCGCGGAGTTGCGGCGGAGGGGGTACCGAGAGCCCGGGACCGCGTTTGTCATCGCGAACGCCAAAGGGAAGAGGGGCAATCTCGGCCCGGCCATCGAGAGCCTGCGCGCCGACGGCATCGACTTGATAGTGCCGATCGGGACCCCGGCGGCCAAAGCGGCGGCCGAGGCCTTCAAAGCGATCCCCGTCGTCTTTTCTCTCGTCTGGGATCCCATCGACTCTCAATTGATCCAGAGTTGGGAACGCTCCGGAAACAACGTCACCGGATCGAGCAACCACGTTCGGATGGACGAATTGGTCCGGCGTTTGACGCGGGATTTTCCCGTCAAGAAGATGCTCGTCGTTTATAACCCGCAGGAGAGGCACACGGAGCTCATGCTGCGGGCGCTGCAGGCCCTCAATGCTGAAGGCCTTGAGATAGTCCCTTTTGTTTTCCAAGCGGAGGAAGATGGGAAGAGGATCCCGTCCGAGCTTGAGAGCGTCGATTGCGTGTTCCTGACCCCGATGGTCGCTCACGGCATCGCCCCCATCATCGCTGCAGCGACCGAGGCCGGCGTTTTGACGGTCTCCGGCACGGAGGAATTCGCGGCGAAGGGGGCCCTTTGGTCGCTGGCGGTCGATCCCTTCCTCATGGGACGCTTGGCCGGAGAGAAGGCGGCGCAAGCTCTCGGCGGCGCCGATCCCGCCTCCATCCCCTCTGAATATCCGCGGGTTCCCGAGCTGGTGATCAACCTGAGAACGGCTCGGGCGATGAGGCTTAAGCTTCCCGCCTCGCTGATTTCCCAAGCCGCGCGAGTGATCGATTGAGCGATTGAGCGCTTGACAGCCTCGTATCGGGCACTTATACTCGATTCGCTTTGGGTGATTTGTCGGTAAATCGCGGAGTCAAAATGAAAACAGCGGTCTTGCTTCTAGCGGTCTTTGCCGTGGTCCAGGGGAGCCTTCGCGCCGAGACCGGCGTCACGGACAAGGAGATCCTCATCGGAGCCTGCACGCCCCTGAGCGGGAACAACGCCGAGCTCGGTCACAACGAGCTCGACGGCGCCAAGGCCTACATCGACTACGTCAACGAAGAGCTGGGCGGCGTCAACGGGCGCAAGATCAAGCTCGACATCAACGATGACAAGTTCAGCATGAACGAGGTCGAGCCCTGCGTGCAGAAGCTCGTCAAAGACGGCGTCTTCGCCATGTCTTTCGGCGGCGGCGCCAACACCGGGGTCAAGTACGTCAAACTCGCCGTTCAATACGGCATCCCGATGATCGATTACGCCTCCGGCATCAAGTACCTGCATTCCCCGCTGCACCCGAACGTCTTTCGGTCTCGCGCGGCATACGATGACGAGACGAGCCAGGAGGTGGAGCACGTCTGGAACGACCTGGGATTGAAGAAGATCGCTGTCGTTTACGAGAACGACGTCTTGGGTCTCGATCCTCTAGCGGGGATACAGGCCGCTCTGCAGCAGTTCAACTCGGCTCCGGTGGCGTTGACTTCCGTCGATAAGGCCAATCCCGACGTCACCTCGGCCATCAACGCGATCAAGGCTTCCAGCCCCGAAGTCGTCTTCCTTCCGTTGCGCTACAACGTCAGCTCGGCCCTGTTGAAGAAGGCCCACGAGATGAAATGGAAGCCTTTGTTCATCCTTGTCCCAGGGCGCGAGGCGATGATCGGCCTCGCGGGACAAGACGCGATCGAAGGCGCCATCTGGGCGCTGGCGGCGCCGCCGATGAACGGCCCGAATCCCTCGGAAGTGCTCTTTAGGAAGACGATGCGGAAATATTCGCCGGCGGCCGAAGCCGGGAGCAAGCAGATCGAAGGCTTCGTCCACGCGATCGTTCTCGTGAAAGGCCTGCAGAAAGCCGGGCATGACCTGACGCGCGCGGGCTTGATCAAGGCTCTCGAGTCGATGAACGACGAGGATATCGGCTTTGGCCCCGAGTATCATCTGCATTTCAGCCCTACGAACCATCAAGGCTATCGCACTTTACGCTTCGTGACGGCGCAGGGCGGGAAAGTCGTGCCGGTGACCAGCTGGAAGGCGGCTTACAAGCCGAAGCAATAGTCGCCAGGAGAACGCCATGAAACCAGTGCTGGAAAAGTGCGGTCTCACGCTCGAGGCTTGCAAGGAGATCGCGGCCGCCGCCGAAGCCGAAGCCACCAAGAACGGCTGGCGCGTCGCGATCGCCCTCGTGGACGATGGGGGCCATCTGACCTATCTCGCGCGGATGGATGAGACTCAATTCGGGAGCAACGAGGCCGCGGTCCAAAAGGCTTACAGCGCCATCGCCTACAAGCGCCCGACGAAGATATGGGAGGACGCCGTCGCCAGCGGCCGCAATGCCGTGATGGGCTTGCCGCGAGCGATCCCGATCGAAGGCGGATTGCCGCTGGTCATCGGAGGCAAGACGGTGGGAGCCATCGGCATCAGCGGCGGCAAGGCCGCGGAGGACGGATTGGTGGCGAAGGCGGGCGCGGAGGCCCTCGAGAAGCTGCTCGCGAAGGCCTGAGTTCTCGCCGAGGCTTATCGGCCGGACTTGATCCAGTCCGCGACTCGTTCCGCCATCATGATCGTCGTGGCGTTCGTATTCGCTCTAGGAACGTCCGGCATGATCGAGGCATCGACGATCCTCAGCCCCTCGACGGCGTGTGGGAAGCCGCGCTGATCGACGACGGCGAGCGGATCCGAGCTCGGTCCCATCTTGCAGGTGGCCGAGGAGGCTTGCTGCGTGCATGCCGCCGAGAGTATCCAGGCATCGAGTCCGGCGTCCGTCCTCAAGATGTCTTCCGAGGGGTAAGGCCGCGAGCGGATGAGCCCTCGAAAGGAATCCTGACGGCCTAGCTCGACGGCCAACCGGACGGCGTAGCGCATTCGCCGAAGGTCCCAAGCAGACTGGAGATAGCGGTAATCCAGCTTTGGCGGCGTCGTGGGATCGCCCGACTCCAGCGTCAACTGTCCGGCTGTCGCGGGGCTTTGAAGGCAGCAGACGATGCCGAAGTAATTGGCGTTTGGGGAGAGGCTGACGGTCGGCGGCTTGTACTCGGCGCTGAGCTCGAGCGGATGCAAGATGAGGTCGTTGGGCGTCTTGGAATCCGGCGCCGTGCATCTTAACCCGACCTGGACTTGGGCTACGAAGCGAGAAGGGGCCGGCGTCGCGAGCTCGAAAACGACCCAGACCTGCGGGTGGTCCCTGAGATTCTTCCCTACTCCAGGGACGTCGGCGACGACCGGCACCCCCAGAGACTCGAGGTCCTCGGCGGGGCCGACCCCGGAGCGCAGCAGCAAGTGCGGCGTTCCGATGGCGCCCGCGCTCAGGATGACTTGCCCGCCGCCGATGCGCGAGACATTGCCGCCGGTCTCGACTTCCAACGCCACGGCGCGGTTGCCTTCGAAAAGCACGCGACGCACGAGCGTGTCCGGGAGGACGGTGAGGTTCTTTCGGGCGCGCGCCGCCGCGAGGTAGCAGAGGGCCGTGCTCATGCGCACGCCGTCTCTATTATTGTTGGGCTTGGGCCCGATCCCGGTGTTTTGAGGGTGATTCTGATCGGGATGCTCCTCGAATTTCAGGGAGAGGCATGCGTCATAGAAGGCGCGCGCATGCGCCGTCCATTCTTCCCTCTTGTATCGTCTCACCGGCGTGGGGCCGGTCGAGCCATGGAACTGATCCCTGCAATCGAGGTCCGTTTCCAGCTTGATGAAATAGGGGAGGACCTTGTCGAAGGCCCATTCATCGTTGCCCCAGGAGGCCCAGGCCGCGAAATCCTCGGGCATGCCCCGAAGGAATATCTCGGCGTTGATCGCGCTGGAGCCGCCGACCACCTTGCCGCGCGGGATCAGCGTAGGAGCGGCCTGATGCGCGTTGGCGATGGCGCGAAAACCCCAGTTGTGTGGCCCCTTGGAATAGCCGAAGACGTTGGTGCCGTCCTTGATGTCGTTGGGGAGGGACGCGCTGTCCGGATAATCGGGACCCGCCTCGATCAGCAATACCGACGTGCCGGGGTCCTCCGTCAGTCTGGACGCCAGCACGGCGCCTGCCGAGCCGGCTCCGACGATCAGGAAATCATATCGCTGCGAGAGGCCCATGCGGTCGTGATAACACATTTGACGGCGGCGTTCAACCCGAGCGTTGCCGGCATGACGAGCGTGTGCTAAGATGCTCGCGGGCTGATCCGATGAAGCGGGAAAATATCCGGCCTGAAAAGGTGGCGGCGCATCGCGTCGATGGGCGCCTTCTCTATTCCCAGGTCGTTACGATCGAAGGAGGGGGGAAGACCGTATTCGTCTCCGGGCAATTGGCGCGAGACCCAAGCGGAGCTGTCGTCGGGAAGGGGGATATGCGCGCCCAGATCCGTCAGGTGGGCGAGAACATCAAGCATGCTCTCGAGGCGGCCGGCGCGACTCTGGCGGATATCGTCAAGACGACGACGTACGTCACCGACGTCGCGGAATACCTAAAGCATTCCGACATCCGCCTGGAATACTTCTTCGCCTTGCCCACCAGCACCGTCGTGGAGGTCCGCCGCTTGGCGCATCCGGATCTCTGGGTCGAAATAGAGGCGACGGCGATCGTCCGGTAGCCGTCGACCGCCGGTCAGCTTCTGAACCTGTCGACCAGGCCGCGCAGCTTCAGCACGACCGCATCCAGGTCCTGCGACTTGAGGGCCACCTGCTCGATCGCCGCGGACTGCTCCTCGGAGGCGGCGGTCGCTTCTTCCACGGCTCCGGCGACCTGCTCGGTGTTGGCGGCCGTCTTCGAGACTTGGCCGTTGACTTCCTCTGCCTCTTGGGAGATGGCCAGGAAAAGCTTCGTCGTTTCCGAGGTCAACTGATAGCCCTCTCCGGTGAGTTGGCTGGCCGCTTGCGACCGGGAGATCGCGCCGTCGGTCTCCGCGCGCATCTTCTCGATGAGGGAGGCGATCTTGGCGTTGCCTTTGAGAGAGCTCTCGGCGAGCTTTTGCACCTCCGTGGCGACGACGCTGACGCCTTGCCCGGCGACTCCGAGGCGAGCGGCTTCGATGCTGGCATTCAAGGCCAATAAGTGGGTCTTGTTCGCAAGCTTTTCGATGATGTCCGTGATGTTCTCGATCTCTTTTGAGCTTTGGCCGAGCAGCTCTATCCGCTGCAGCGACTCGTTCGCCGCAGCCTGAACTTGCCGCATTTTCTCGATCGTGCGGCTGGCCAAGTCTCGTCCCGCGATCGAGTGGGATCCCATCTGCTGGAGGGCGCCGAAGGATTTGTTCGTATGGATGGCGACGTCTTGCATCTGTTGGGAGATGTTCGCCATGACTTGGGAGGACTGATCGACGTTGGAAGAAGCTTGGCTCGTGATCTGACGAAGATCCTGGGAAGAAGCGCCTAGATCCGCCGAGACGGTCTTGATCTCGAAGACGAGATGGCGCATGCTGTCGAGGAACAGGTTGAAGCTGTTCGCGAGCTGGCCGACCTCGTCGGACGTGACGACCGGCAGGCGCAGGTTTAGATCGGCTTCTCCTTGAGCCAGCGAGTCGAGGAGCCGAACGACCTCTTTTAGCGGGCTGACCAGCTTTTCGGCCACCAAATTGTAGGACGAGATGCCGATGAAGAGCGCCACGCCAGCGAGGCCCAAGACGAGGAGGGCGTTCCTCTCGACCTCGTGATACACGCGTTTGGTGGAGACGGTGATGCTCAGGAACCCGAGCAGCAGCTTATCTTGCTGCACAATGGGGATCGACTCCTTGAAAAGCCCGGAGCTCGTTTCCGGAGCGAGATAAAAGCTCTTATGGGCCGACAGCTGGGAGAAATCATCGGTCGACAGGTGCTGCTCCAGGAAATTCTTGTCGGTGTGCGCGAGGATCTTCCCGTCTTGTCCCACGACGTAGGCCTCGGCCACGTCTTCGTCCGCCTGGCGCAGCCCTAGAAGTATGCGTTGGATCGCGTCGTACTCGCCCATGGCCATGTGCTCGGCGATCAGGCTGGACAGATTCCGCGCCGATGACTCGGCCTTGATGCGCAGGCTCTTTTGGAGGGCGGACCGTTCCGTGACGATGAATGAGGCGCTCAGCAGCAGGATCGTGGAGCAGAATACGATGACGAACGGAACGATGAGCCGGCCGCGGAGCCCGCTTTTGGCCGTGAGCGACGGTTGAGGCGCGGGTGCGTCGTCCTTGGGCAAATAAAGGGCGGCCATCGGGGGGCGGCCTAGAACGCTAGCCTTCTCCATCACGAGATGGTCTCAAATCGGCGGTGATTTTACAACATTCCCTTCCCCTTTCTGGTCTTTGCGGCGAGGATGCGACGAATACTTGACAACTCGGTAAAGAGGGGGTAAATAAAGCCCATCCATGGAACAAGAGACGACGAGGGTGCCGCCGCCCGAAGCGGCCCGACTTTCACTGCCTTTGTCCTACAACCAGCAGGGCCCCTGGTATCTATATAGGCTGCTGCCCGAGAATACCGTTTACAATCAGTGCGTCGCTCTTCGAATTCGCGGCGAGGTCGAGGCGGAGGTCCTTCGGAGCGCCTTGCAAACGCTGGTCGATCGTCACGAAAGCCTTCGATCCCGCTTCATTCAGGCCGGCGGGCGGGCCGAGCAAGCGGTGGAAAGGCACGCGGCGCTGCCGTTCAGCGTCGTCTCAGTCGCAGGCGCCAGCGATGAGGAGTTGCACGGAAAGATCGTCAAGGAGGTCCATGTCCCGTTCGATCTCTCTCATTCGCCGCTCCTGCGCGCCACCTTGTTCGCTCGCGGATCGCGCGACCACGTGCTGCTCCTCGTGATCCATCACATCGCGGCCGACGGCTGGTCTATCCGAACGATCTTGCTGCCTGAGCTGAGCTCGCTCTATACGGCGCTGCGTCGTGGCGATCCCGTGCCGTCGGTTTCGGCAACGACGAGCTATGGCGACTTCATCGCCTGGCAAGAAGCGATGCTGTCCTCCGCGGCGGGGCAGGCGCATTGGGCTTATTGGAAGGAGCAATTGTCGGGTCCTCTGCCGACGCTGGATCTGCCGGCGGACCGTCCCAGGCCGCCGTTGCAGAGATATCAAGGCGAGGCTCACTCGTTCCGCCTCGAGGAGGGTTTCGTCCGTAAGCTCTCCGCGCTCGCCACGAGCGAGGGGACGACTCTTCCAGCCCTGCTCATGGCCGCCTTCCAGACGCTGCTGTTTCGGTACACGAATCAGACCGACGTCATCGTCGGCATGCTGATGGCCGGCAGGACGGAGCCCAGATTCGACAAGGTTGTCGGCGACTTCTTCAATTCCGTTCCCATCCGTTGCCGGCCGACAGGCAGCCTCCCGTTTCGTCAGTTCCTGCAGGAAGTCTATCAGCGGCAACTCGGCGCCCTGGAGCACCAAGATTTTCCTTTCCCCGTCATGGTGGAAAGGCTGAACCTCCCGAGGGACGCAAGTCGTTCTCCGGTGTTCCAGGTGGGCTTCGTCTACCGCCGATTCCCGGCGCCCGCTCGCCAGGCTCCCGCTGACTTGGCCTTCGACGCTCTCGATATCGCCGAGGAGCAGGAGGGGCATTTCGACATCAATCTGATCGCGCAGCAATTCAACCACGCCGATCAATCCCTGCTGGTCCAGTTGAAGTTCAACACGGATCTGTTCGACCGATCGACGATCGCGCGCATGGCCGGGCATCTGCAGGCATTGCTCGAAGGCGTCTTGGCCGATCCTGGCGCGCCGCTGGGACGCCTGCCGATCTTGCGGGAGGCCGAACGGCGCCAAATCGTCGCCGAGTGGAACGACACGAAGAGGGCCTATCCGTTGGATCGCTGCCTGCACCAGCTCGTCGCGGCCCAGACCGCCAGGACGCCGGATGCCGTCGCTCTCGTCTTCGAAGGCAGCACGCTCACCTACCGGGAGCTCGACGCGCGGGCCAACAGGCTGGCGCACTGCCTGCGCGAAAGCGGCGTGGGGCCGGAGGTCCTCGTCGGCGTGTGCATGGAGCGATCCCTGGAGATGGTCGTCGCGCTGCTGGCCGTGTTGAAGGCGGGCGGCGCTTACGTGCCCATCGACCCGGAATATCCCGCCGACCGCTTGAGCTTCATGCTCGAGGACTCTCGCGTGCCGTTGCTGCTGACGCAGCAGAGGCTGGCCCAGAACCTGCCCAAGCACGGCGCCCGCGTCCTGTGCGTCGATACGATGGAGCGCGATCTCGAGGCTCGCCCCGCCGATGAGCCCCCAGCGGGGGCGCGGCCGCAGAACGCGGTCTACATGATCTACACTTCCGGCTCGACAGGCCGCCCAAAGGGGGCCATCAATCACCATCGCGGCGTGGTGAATCGCCTGCTCTGGATGCAGGACGCCTACCGGCTGACGGCCGAAGACCGCGTCGCGCAGAAGACGCCGTTCAGCTTCGACGTGGCGGGCTGGGAGTTCTGGTGGCCGCTGATCGTGGGAGCGCGTCTGATCGTCGCCAAGCCCGGCGGCCACAAGGACACGGGTTACTTGGCGGGCCTGATCGCCGAGCATGGGATCACGACGATCCATTTCGTGCCCTCGATGCTGCGGGCGTTCCTGCAGGAGCCGCGACTGGACCTTTGCAAGAGCCTCAAGAGGGTGGTCTGCAGCGGAGAGGCCTTGACTGCGGACGTGCAGGACTCGTTCTTCTCGCGCTTCGACGCCGAGCTGCATAACTTGTACGGTCCGACGGAGGCGGCCATCGACGTCACCTTCTGGCGCTGCGTCAAGGGTGACGGCCGTCAGACCTCGGTCCCGATCGGCCGTCCCATCGCCAACACGCAGATGTATGTGCTCGACGGTCAGCTACAGCCGGTGCCCGTGGGGGTGCCCGGCGAGCTCTATATCGGCGGCGTCAACGTGGGCCGGGGCTATCTGAACCGCGATGAGCTCACGCGGGAGCGCTTCATCGCTGATCCCTTCAGCGGGGAGCCAGGCGCCCGGCTCTACAAAACCGGGGATCTCGCGCGCCTCCGGCCCGACGGCGTCATCGAATATCTCGGCCGCAACGACTTCCAGGTCAAGATCCGCGGTTTCCGCATCGAGCTGGGGGAGATCGAGGCGGCGATCACCGAGCAGCCGCAGGTCCGCGAGAGCCTGGTCGTCGCCATGCAGGAGCCTGGCGCCGGCCTTTCTTTGTTGGCCTACGTCGTTCCCAAGGAGGGCTCGCGGCCGGCCGTGGACGAGCTGCGTCAGGCTCTCAAGCGGCGGCTGCCCGAGTACATGGTCCCCAGCCGCTTCGTGTTCCTAGAGAAGTTCCCGCTCTCTCCCAACGGCAAGATCGACCGGCACGCGCTGCCCAAGCCGTCGGCCGAGCGGCCGGCCTTGAGCACGGAGATGGCGTTGCCGACCACGGAGGCGCAACGCAAGGTGGCCGACGTCTGGAAGGGAGTCCTTCAGATCGATCGAGTCGGCTTAGACGACAACTTCTTCGATCTCGGCGGCCATTCGCTGCTCCTTGCGCAAGCGCATGCGCTGCTGCAGTCCGCCTTCGGTCGCCAGTTCGGCTTCATCGAGATGTTCCGTCATCCCACCGTGGCGACTCTCTCCGCGTTCCTGGGCGGTTCCACCGCCGCCGCCGCGCCCGCTTCCGCGCCCGAGGAGCCCGGCCGGAACCGTCGCATCGTGCAGCGGCGGAGAGCGTAGGGTGGCCGCGGGGAGCGAGACGGGCCAAGAGCTGGCGATCGTCGGGATGAGCGGACGGTTCGCGGGCGCCGATGACCTGGGCGCGTTCTGGTCCAACCTCGAGGGAGGCGTGGAATCGATCCGGCGCTTCACCGAGGAGGAGTTGCGTTCCGAGGGCGTCGATCCGAAGCTCCTCTCGGATCCGATGTACGTCAGGGCCCTCGGCTACATCGACGGCGTCGACCGCTTCGACGCGGACTTTTTCCAGATACCGGCCGCGGCGGCCGAGACGATCGACCCGCAGCAGCGCGCGCTGATCGAGTGCTCCTGGGCCGCTATGGAGGACGCCGGCTACGTGCCGGGTCAGATGAACCGGCCTGCAGCGGTCTATGCCGGCGTCGGACCCAACGTCTATCTGCTCTTCAACAAGGCCATCCAGCGCGACCTGCACGACCCGCACCTCTACATGGACCTGATCGTCGGCAACGACAAGGACTACGCCGCCAATCGCATCGCCTACAAACTGGGCCTGACCGGCCCGGCCTGCAGCGTTCAGACGGCCTGCTCGACCGGGCTCGTGGCGATCCATCTGGCCGGCCAGAGCCTCGTCAGCGGCGAGACCGATCTGGCCATCGCCGCCGGAGCCTACTTCCCGGCGATCTTCAAGCAGGGCTACATGCAGCGCGAGGGCGGCAAGACTTCCCCGGACGGGCACGTGCGCTCCTTCGACGCCAAGGCCGCCGGAACGGTCTTCGGCAGCGGCGTGGCGGCGTTGGTCCTCAAGCGACTTTCGGACGCGCTTGCCGACGGCGATCACATCCACGCTGTCGTCAAGGGAACGGCGGTCAATAACGACGGAGCGACAAAAGTCGGCTACACGGTGCCGACCGTCGACGGCCAGGCCGCGGCGATGGCCGATGCCTTGGCGGTGGCGGGCGTCGAGCCGGGCAGCGTCAGCTATATCGAAGCGCATGCCACCGGAACCGCCATGGGAGACTCCATCGAGCTCCTCGCCCTCTCGAAAGCCTACGGCGCGCGTATTCCCTCGGGAGGGCGCTGCGCCCTGGGCTCGGTCAAATCGAATATCGGGCACTGCAGCGTCGCCGGCGCCTTGTCGGGGCTGATCAAGACGGTGCTCTGCATGCAGCACGGTAAGCTCGTGCCGACGCTGCACTTCGAGCGGCCGCAGCCCGACATGAACCTGGCGGGGACGCCGTTCTACGTGAATACTCAGGTCGCCGACTGGGTCTCCAACGGCTCGCCTCGGCGCGCGGCGGTCAACGCCACCGGTTACGGCGGCACCAACGCCCACGTGATCCTGGAGGAGAGCCCGCTC
This sequence comes from uncultured Elusimicrobia bacterium, assembly GCA_964653765.1. Classification (GTDB taxonomy): domain Bacteria; phylum Elusimicrobiota; class Elusimicrobia; order UBA1565; family UBA9628; genus JAGWUP01. The sequence goes on from CAZZGQ010000021.1 coordinate 15,542, forward strand.
CGGCCGGATTCGCCGCGGCCGCGCGGCGAGCAGCTTCTCATCCTGTCGGCGAAGACGCCGGAGGCCCTGGATTCGGCCGCGCGCCGGCTGGCCGACCATCTTCGCCGCCGGCCCTCGATCAACCTGACGGATGTCGCGTTCACCTTGCAGGTCGGGCGCAAGGCATTCGCTTGCCGTCGCGCTGTCATCGCTTCCGACGCGGCCCAGGCCGCCGAGGCTCTGTCGGACCCGGGGCGGGCGCTTGGGGCCCGCGCCTCGGGTTTGTCGGATCCTGCGGGTGTTATGGCCTACTTGCTCGAGCTCTCGAAGGCGGGCGCCGACGCCGCGCGCGCCCGTGCCGCCCTCGAGGGCCTGGGAATGCTTTGGTCCTCCGGCGCCGACGTGGACTGGTCGCGCCTCTACGCCGGCGAAAAGCGGCGGCGCGTGCCGCTCCCGTCATATCCCTTCCAGCGTAAACGCTACCACTATGGGAGCGCGGAATGACGACGGTCGTCCTCGAGCAGTCGCGCCGGGAGACGCCCTCGGTGCGCACCCTGCGCCTGCGCTGGGAGCAGAGGGGCTTCGATTTCAAGCCGGGCCACGCCGTGCGCCTAAGCTTCCCCGATGAGCCGGCCACGGAGCGCTCGTATTCGATCGCCTCGAGCCCGCTCGAGCGCGATTTCATCGAGATCTCGGTCGGCAACGTGGGACGCTTTAGCGCCCGGCTCTTTGAGCTGCAGGAAGGGGCCCGCTTGCTCGCCGACGGCCCGTCCGGGCGATGGGCCTACGCCGACGACGTCGATGACGCGGTCCTGATCTCGGGCGGAACGGGCCTGACCCCTTTTCGCTCCGTGCTGCGCTACGTGCTGCAGAAGAAGCTCGCCCATCGGCTGCGCCTCCTGCACTCGGCCCGCCAGCCCGAGGAGCTGCTCTACCGCGACGAGCTGGACGCATGGTCGCGGCATTCGAACTTCCGCGTCAAGGTGACGTTCACGCGCGCCCAGACGTCGCCGGCTCCTTGGGCGGCCAGCGGCGGGCGCATCGACCTCGAGGCGGTGAAGAAGGATGTCCCGGACCTGCGCAAGCCGCATTTCTTCCTCTGCGGCCCGCAGCAGCTGGTGACCTCGCTGGCGAACGCCTTGTCCGCCGCGGGAGTGCCGGCCGAACGCCTTCACTACGAGAGCTGGGGTTGACCGGGATGCCCTACATCCGCACAGACGACGGAGTCAAGATTTACTATGAGCAGCACGGCGAGGGCTCGCCCCTGGCCCTCGCTTACGGCGTGGGCGGCAACGCGGATATGTGGGCGCCGAACGTGGAGGCGCTGGCGCGGCGCCATCGATTGATCCTGTGGGAGCCCCGCGGACATGCGCGCTCGGACAGCCCACGCGATCCCGCGCGGTACTCGATGCGGCGCTGGGCGCTCGACTTGCGCGATTTGTTGGACGCGCTGGGCGTACGTCGGGCTCACGTCGGAGGATTGTCCCTGGGCGGAGGAGTGGCGACGCGCTTCGCGCGCTTCTTCCCGGAGCGCGTCTCGAGCCTGCTCGTGATCGATTCGGCCTCGACGGCCGGCTTGCCTCAGCCCGTCCCCGGCCTGAAGACCCGCGTGCGCATCATCGAGCTCGCGTTGTCGCGCGGGATGGACGTTACGGCGCGCTATGTGATCTCCTCGATGCCGATCTACGCGGCGACCGTGCGCCGGGACCCGAAGGCGCGAGCCCAGTTCATGGCTCTTTTCAGGAAGCTCGATCCCATCGGCTACGCCAGCTCCCTGCGCGCCCTGCTTCACGTCGAGGATTTTAGGCACGAGCTGCCTCAGATTCGGACGCCGACTTTGCTCATCTGCGGCGACGAGGATCCCGCGCTGCCGTCGATGCGGACCGCCCACCGCCTGATCAAGCGCTCGCGCTTGAAGGTGATCGCCTCCGCGGGTCACTTCACGAATCGGGACCAACCCGAAGCGTTCAATCGCGCCGTGCTGACCTTTTTGTCGCAGGTGGACCGCCGCCGATGAGAACCCGAGGAAAGACATCCATGCCCGCCAAGACGAGGAGACGATCCCAAGCCGCCGACGCCCTCCAGGACGCCTGGAACTATCCTTTTTTCGAGGTGCTGATGGACCGTCGCTCGAGGCGCTTCGGGCTCGGCATGTCGATCGAGGAGGGCCCCAACGCCTTCAGGTCGCGGCACGCTCCGGTGCCGCTGACGGAGGAGGAAGAGGCGCTGCTGCTCCTGGCGGGCGCCGGTATCTCCGGATTCAACCTCTCGGACATGGCTCATGGCGGCCCTCGGCCGGAGAAAGCCGGCGAGCTGGCGAGCTGGGTCGGGTTGTGCAATAAGATGCTGGGGCACGCTGCCAAGACCATGTCCACTCCCTTCTCCGGCAACGCCACCCAGTTCTTCTACACCAACGATTCCGGCACCTATTTCCTGGACCTGCGCGAGGCGGAGGCGCACCGCATGAGGGAGGTCGAGAAGGGGAACGCGCCGTCGTTGGTGGATTGGGTGCGCTCTCATCGCCAGAGACTGTCCGACAAGCGCCTGGAGCTGCCGCGCGACGCCATGGTCCCCAACAACCGCTGGAACATCAACAGGCCGGGGACGACCCTCTTCATTCCCGTCGTCGACCTGACCGGCGAGCTGATCAACCGGATCATGATGCGGGCCGAATACGGCTCCTATCTGGTGGACGACCGTCAAGGCTATCGGCCCTGCGGCAACGAGCGATGGGTGAAGGAAGGGTTCGTCAACAAGCCGATGGCGCTCACCGTGGCGGAGCAGACGTCCATGCTGAACAGCGTCACCGAACCCAACTTCGCCGTGCACAACATCACCCTCGCCCTGGCCGCGATGGGGCTGGGAGGCTTGTTCTTCGCCGGGATGGACGGAGGCGTCGTCCTCGGCAGCGCTCCTGAGCGCTGCCGAGGCCTGGGGTTCCGCTTCGAGGGCACGGAAGACGAGCGAGCGCGCCCGCGCGCCGTGGGCCTGGATCGGCTGTTCGAGAGCTACCGTCCTCCTTATTACAAGGACATGGACGCAGCCGTGGACGCCGTCGTGGCCAAGAAGTTCGGCCCGCAAGGCATGTTCACGGCGGGGACGGGCAAGCCCAACCCCTATGCGGCCGGAGATCGCTACGTCGCCACCCTCCCGCATACTCACGAGAAGACGATCCAGCTTACCAAGGACACCTGCAACTACATCTGGAAGACCTACGGCCGATTCCCGGCGAGCAGCCCGCCCATGTTAGCGTACGTCTTCGCCCAGGCGCACCATCTGGACCTGGAATTTTACGACAAGTATTACAAAGCGGGCGCCTACACGGCGGCCCACGGCGGTCATATGAAGAAGTGGCACGGCGCCGCCGGCGCCAAAAGGGGGAAACGATGAGCTCGACGGCCGCCGCCCGCCAAGAGTCGCAACCCGCCGACTATGTCGCGCGCGCCCGGAGCTTGGCGGCGCTTATCGACGCCAACGTCGAGGAGATCGACCGGATTCGAGAGGTCCCTCGACCGCTGCTCGAGGAGCTCCTCGAGGCCGGCTTGTTCCGCATGCTCATCCCGCGCCACCTCGACGGCCCGGAGGTCGACCCGCTGACCTTCGCCCGAGCCATCGAGGAGTTGGCCTCAGCCGACGCCAGCGCCACTTGGTGTGTCGGGCAGACGGCCGTCACGGCCATGTTCGCTTCCTACATGAAGCGTGAGGCCGCGGAGGCCGTCTTCAAAGCGGACCGGCGCGCTGTCATGGCTTCGGGGCCGGAGACGCCGGATTCTCGCGCGGTGGCGGTGGAGGGGGGCTACCGGGTGACGGCCAAGTGGAACTTCTGCAGCGGCGGCCGGCATTCGAATTGGCTGGGGGGCAATTGCCCCGTCTACGAGACGGACGGCAAGCCCCGGCTGGGGGCCGACGGCCTGCAGGTGCGTCGGACCATGGTGTTTCCCACGGCGAAGGCGTCCCGGACCGACGTCTGGCAGGTCATGGGTCTTCGCGGCACCGGCAGCGATCAATACGCCGTCAAGGACCTGTTCGTGCCTCAAGCATACACCATGACCGAGGATCCGGAGGAGCGCCACCATCGCGGCGGCCTCTACAACTTCACGATCGTGGGCATGTACGGCGTCAGTTTCGCCGCCACGGCCATCGGGGTGGCCCGGCGCATGGTCGCCAGCTTCCTGGACCTGGCGGGAGCCAAGACTCCTCGCGGCGGCCGCCAGACATTGAGGGAAAACGCCGTGGTCCAGTCGGACGTGGCCCAGAACGAGGCCCGCCTGCGCGCGGTTCGCGCCTACCTCCATGGCACTTTGGGCGAGCTATGGGAGGAGGCCAAGGACGGGGATCGGATGCTCTCTCTCGAGCAGCGCATGCGCCTTCGGCTGGCCACGGTCCATGCCATCAACGAGTCCAAGCTCGTCTGCGAGGCCATGTATCAAGCGGCGGGCGCCACGGCGATCTTCAACAGCCAGCCCTTCGAGCGGCGCTTTCGCGACATGCACGCGATCAGCCAGCAGATCAACGGACATAAGGCCAATTACGAGACGATCGGGAAGTTCCTGCTGGGAATAGAGGTCCCGGCGAGCACTTATTTGCTTCGCCGCGGGTAGGCGAGAGTCCCCGGAACGCCGGGTCGCCCTGTAACATTTTCGTCCTTGAAAGCCGGTGGCTTGGGGACTATGCTTAGCCCCTAGGGGATCGATGCGGTACTGGATATACCTGAACGGCGAGGTGCCTCGCAGCTACGCGGCCCATGAGTTGAACGGGCTGCCGGGCTTTTCCCAGACAACGCTCGTCTGCCCGAGCGAGGGCGTTCAGGAGAAGAGCTGGCGGCGCGCCGCGGAGTTCCCGGAACTGGCCGCCGCGTTCGAACATCGCCAAGGCACGACCGCTCCGGCGCCGCCCGTTGATGGCTCATCCCTGTCCGACGTCAACGCATTCCTCGACAAGGCTGAGGATCGCCTGCTGGGGCACGTCGCGCGGCTCAAGCAGCAGCTCCAATCGAGCCGGGAGCACCAGGCGCTGATCCAGGCGTTGCAGCGAGAAGTCGCCGCGCTTTCAAGGGATCTCAAGCTCGCTCACGAGCAGCGCTTGGAGCTCGATCGTTTGAAAGTCGCCGCGGAGTTGGCGCGGCGCGAGCTCGTTGACAAGGATGCCGCCCTAGCCAAGGCAGTCGCCATCGTGCGGCGGCTCGAGGAAGCGCTGGCGCCGGGCCATCCCGCGGCGAGCGCTCCGGCGTCCAAACCGACCGAGGACGCCGCTCGTATTCGTCCGCTGCACCCGCCGAGCCGCGGCGCGGCGCCGATCGTCCCGACACAGGAGCCCCCGAAACAGGCGGTCCCGACGCAGGCCGTGCCGACGCTGGCCGTCGCCGAGCCGAAGCCGCTCGGAATAGATGAACGCCTCGAGACGCTGCCGCTCAGCGCATTTCATTGGCGGCACGCGATAAGGATCGGCGCCTGTTATCTCATCGGGCTCCCCTTCATGGCGGAGTTCTTCCCTATTGGAGTGCTGAATATTTGGAAGGACTGGCATCTGACCGTGGCCCAGCTCAGCTGGATCGGGATCATCCCTTCTTTCTGCAGCTTCCTGGGCGGGATCGCTTCAGGCCAGGCGGGGGCTCGTTGGGGCAGAAAACCGGTCCTGTTGGCCACCATGGCCATGATGGTGGTGTTCAACGGATTGACGGGGCTTTCTTGGGATTTCTATAGCTTGCTCTTTTTCAGGTCGCTGGCTTGGTTCGGCGCGGGAGGCAGCCTCGCGCCGGTGGGCGTTTACGCGGTGGAGTTCGCGCCGGCTGCTTATAGAGGGAGACTCTTCAGCACGACGCAGATTCTTTGGCCTCTGGGAGACTTCCTAGGCGTTTCCTTGGGCTGCTTCATCCTGCCGCTGTTGGGGTGGCGCCTGACCTTCTTGGCCTCCACGTTGCCTGCGGTCTATCTGCTCTACTTGTGGAAGACTCTGCCCGAGTCCCCGAGGTTTCTCGAGTCCGTCGGCAGATGGGAGGAAGCCCGAGAGACGACGTGGCGCATCGAGAAGGCCGCGGGGATCAAGTCCCCGACTCCGCTGGTCCAAAAGCCACGCGGCTCCTCCGCGAGCTCGCCGAAGGCCAGCGTGCGAAGCCTGTGGGAAGGCGGCCTGGCCAAGCGCACCTTCATGCTGTCATTGCTTGCCTTCACCAGCAACTACACCTGGCTTACCGTGCTGCAGTGGCTGCCGCTGTTGCTCGTGATGGCGGGCCATCCGATGCAGGAGACGCCGCGCTACATCCTTTTCCATACGGCCGTCGCCCTGCCGGCGCTGTTTATCTCGGCTTCCATCATGGATCGCCTGGGACGCAAGGGAACGATCCTCATTTATCTCATCGGCGGAGCGGGGGCCTATCTGTATTTCGGTCTCTGGGCCCGGACCGCTTTGGCGATCCTCATTTTCGGGGCCTGCGTCCGCTTCGCCGCCACCGGCTTGAAATGCGGCCTTCAAGGCTATATTCCGGAAAATTATCCGACCCACGTCAGGACGCTGGGCACCGGATGGGCCAGCGGCTTCGCGGGCTTGGGATCCATCAGCTCCGCTCTCGTTGTGCGCTTCATCGCGACGAGATGGCCGGGTCGGATAGACTTCATCTTCATCCAGCTCGCGGTCTTGCTGGCCATTTCCGCGACGACGCTCGGGCTCCTCGGGTATGAGACCATGGGCAAGACCCTCGAGGAGACGGGCTCGGCGAAGCGCGCGGCGTAGCTGGCCTCCTCCGAGAAGCCCCGGCCGCGGCCCGAACGCGGCCTCCCGGCACCCAGGTCTTTGGTCCTATTCTTTGGTCCAAAGGTTGCAATATTCTCTTGACATCAAAAACACGACCTTACTATGATCGCCCCACGGATGCGAAACGACCAGCGCCTTGATCGGCCGTCTAGTGTCAAATTTTGTCGATCTGTAGTAAGGCAGCTAGTTAAGTGACGCCTAAACCAACGAGAAACAAGGAGAGAGAAATGAGACGACTGAACGTCTTGGTGGCCGCCACGCTGGCCGCCTTGATCGCAGCGCCCGCGCAGGCTGCCGTCGAAGTGAAGCCTTACGGCTTCGTCCTCGGGACCTACACGGAGAACTTCGGGCAGTCCAACCGGACGGATAACCCGACGATGGCCAACTCCGCCAACAAGACGGCGGGGGCCAGCCAGCAGCAGACGATCAGCAACTTCAGCGCCCGTGGCACCCGGATCGGCCTGAAGCTGAGCGGCGGCAAGGGCCCGTTGGACACGGACCTCTCGGGCGTGATCGAGAGCGACTTCAACGGCGTCCAGGATGCCTCCGCCGCGAACCAGGACTACAACTCGGCGCCGCGCATCCGTCTGGCGTACGTGCAGGCCGCCAAGGGCGGCCATACGTTCACGTTCGGCCAGGACTGGAACCAGGCGTTCTCGCCGCTGAACCCGACCTCGCTCCATCATCAGATGGCGTCGGTCGGCACGGGCGCGGGCAACCTCTGGAACCGGATGATCCAGCTCCGCTGGGACGCGGACTGGCTCAAGGGCAGCGACACCGACGTCATCACGAAGGCCGCCGTGGTGCGCGCTCCGACCACCGACGCGACGGTCGTCGCCGCCGGCTCCGGTGAAGTCGCCGGCTCGGGCGACGCCTCCGGTCAGCCGCTCTACCAGGCCTTGGTCGAGCTGCACCAGAAGCTGATGGGCCGCACGTTCATCGTGGGCGTGTCCGGCAGCTACCTGCACCACTCGTACGACGCCGGCCTCATCGTCAATGGCGTGGGTCCGAACCACCACGCCGACGACGGCCTGCTGTCGGTGCATGCCAGCCTGCCGGTGCTCGACATGGTCAGCGTGCAGGGCGAGGCCTTCTACGGCCGCGGCACGCAGAGCTACAAGGGCCTCGGCGTCCTGGCTGCCGACAACACCGCGGGCGGCAACTCGGCCCAGTTCGCGCGGTCTCGCGGCGGCTGGGGTCAGGTCATGGTCACCCCGATGCCCGCGGTGCACGTCGGCGCCTTCTACGGCGTCGAGGCAATGGAGCGCGCCAACCTCGCGGCGACGGCGGCGTACCGCAACGAGAACATGATGGCCAACCTGATCTGGGACGTCTCTCCTGAGATGTCGCTCAGCATCGAGGGCGGTCACATCAATACGAACTTCGCTGGCGGCGGCACGGGTGTGATCGGCTCGGATGCCGGCCACTCCAGCTACGTCGGCTTGGCCTCGCAGTACAAGTTCTAAGCGAGCGCTACGAAAAGCGCCCGGCTTGCGGCTCGTCCGCAAGCCGGGCGTCTTTTTTTGGCGGGCGGCGGCGGCTTCCCACAGCATTTACAAGCCCGGCACCGCCCGGCAATGCGCGGCCGTGTTACCCTGGGGGCATGCAGCAAGGAGGGGACAATGAACACGAAGACGACCATGGCGATGCTGGGCATGGCGATTCTGCTGTGTACAGGGGCCGTGCGCGCCCAGGGTGAAAAGCGCATCATGGCCACGCCGCTGGACAGCGATTCGCTTCAGAACGTGACGACCTACGCCACGAACTCGACCAATCCTATCTCCACCATGGATCAGACCCTGCGCATGCAGGTGAACGGGGATCAGGACCGCGTCGGGGCGACGTATGAGGTGTGCAACGACCCGGAGCACATCACCTGCGGCAACGTGACTTACGTCTTCCCGCAGCTCAAGGTGGACCGCGACAGCAAGGCGATCATGCTCGGCGACGAGAAGGTCGGCAGCTACGGGTACTCGCGCAACGTCCGGCTCGAGAACGGATACAAGCTGCGCTCGGAGATCGCCCAGGGCGAGACCGACACGGGCTTCAACCGGCACGCCAGCCAGCACGTGAAGGTCTTTCTCGAGAAGACCGGCCAGTAACGGAGCGGGCTCACGGCGAAGCGCGCCGCGGGCTTGCGCGGCGCGCCTTCGCGAGCCTAATTAGTTGCCGTAAGAACGGCGGGCGTGGTCCTTGAGCCCCTCGCAATGGCACCAGTCGGGATGCGGCATGCCTTCCCGCCAGCCGCTCTTCTCGAGCTCGCTCTTCACCCAGCAGGGGTAGCAGAGCATCAGGCGATTGAGCGGCTTGTCCTGGCCGCAGCGCTTGCAGGGGCCGTCCTTCGGCGGCT
>CAZZGQ010000022.1:0-5198 GCA_964653765.1 uncultured Elusimicrobia bacterium
CTTCCAGGAGAACGCGCCGCTGTCTCTCGCCGAGGCCATGGCGGCGGGGCTGCCCTCGGTGGCCGCGAGCGTGGGCGGCGTGCCCGAGATGATCGAGAACGGCGTGACCGGGCTGCTCGTCGATCCTTGGGACGCGGCCGGGGCCGGTAGCGCCCTCGCGCGGCTCATCGACGACGAGGCCTGGGCTCAGTCCATGGGCCGCAAGGCCCGCGAGCTGGCGCTGCGCCGCTACCGCGCCTCGGTGGTGGCGCGCCAAACGGCGCGGGTCTATCGCGAGCTCCTGGAGGCGGCGTAGCGATGCGCCTCTGCTACGTCTGTCCCGGCTCCTTCGCGCACGTGGGCGCTTACCTCGACTACTTCCACCGCGCGGGGCACGAGGTGAGCTTCGTGGCGCTCTCGCCCAGCCCGCCGCGCGCCGTGGCGACATACCAGCTGGGCCTGGGGAAGGGCGGGAAGTGGCAATACGCCGTCGGCATGCTGCGCGCCCGCTCGCTGGTCCGGCGCCTGCGGCCCGACGTCGTCCACGCCCACTACGCCACGAGCGGCGGCCTGGCGGGCCTGGTCTGCGGCTTCCGGCCGACCATCGTCACGGCCCACGGGACGGACCTGGCGGGCGGCTATCATTCTCCGGCGCGGCGGGCGCTGCTGCGCGCCGTCTTCAAAGGGGCGGACTGCGTCAACCCGGTCAGCGAGGAGCTCAAGAACCTGGCCCTGGGCCTGGGCGTGCCGCGCTCGAAGCTGCGCGTGCTGACGCCTGGCGTGGACATGGCGCGGTTCGCCGCCGGGCGGCGCCGCCCGCGGGCGGCCGGCGCTCCGCTGCGGCTCATCTGCACGCGCCGCCTGGAGGCGCTGTACGACCCGGGGACGATCGTCGAGGCTCTGGTCCTCCTGCGCGAGCGCGGCGTGAGGTTTCGCATGACCTTCGCCGGCGACGGGCCGGAACGCGCCCGCCTGGAGTCGCGCGTGGGCGCGGCCGGCCTGACGGCCCGGGTCCGGTTCCTCGGCGAGGTCACGCACGACTCGCTCCCGGGCCTGCTGGCCGAGCACGACGTCTACCTCTCGGCCTCGCGGCGCGACGGCACGAGCTTGTCGCTGCTCGAGGCGATGGCGGCCGGCCTGCTTCCCGTCGTCTCGAGCATCCCGGCCAACGCGGCCTGGCTGGCGCACGGGGTCGGCGGCCTGCTGCACAAGCCGGGCGACGCCAAAGATTTGGCGCGCTTGATCCAGGAAGCGGCGGACCGGCCCGAGCTCGCCGAGAGCGCCGCCGCCGTCAACGCCGACGCCGTGGCGCGCCGCGGCGACCGCGATCGCAACATGAAGGAGCTGGAGGCGCTTTACGCGGACCTCATACGCGACCACCGCGACTAAAAAGTCTTGCACGCCCTCAATTCCGCCGGCGGGCCCCCGCCGGTTATCATGATCGCCCATGACGCCCGAGCCCTTCGTCTCCGTCGTGGTCCCCTGCCGCAACGAGGCCTCGCACATCCATCGGGTGCTCAAGTCGGTGATCAGGACCGCGTACCCGAAGGATAGGCTCGAGGTCACGTTCGTCGACGGCTTGAGCACGGACGGCACCCGCCAGATCCTCGAGCGCGCCGCGCGGCTGCACCCGTTCATCCGCGTGATCGACAACCCGAAGCTGATCACGCCCTGCGGCATGAACATCGGCATCCGGCAGTCGCGCGGGGAGGTCATCGTCCGCATGGACGCCCACTCGCAGTTCCCGAGCGACTACATCGAGCGCTGCCTGAAGGCGCTGCGCGAGACCGGGGCCGCCTGCGCCGGAGGACGGTCCGTCAACGTGCCCAACGGCGAGGGGCTCTGGGCCCGCGCCGTGGCCGTCGTCACGAAGCACCCGCTCGGCGTGGGCGACAGCACCTACCGCGTCGGCGGCTCTCGCGGCTTCGTGGACACCGTGCCCTTCGGCGTCTTCCCACGGGAGGTCCTGGAGAACGTCGGCCTCTTCGACGAGCGACTCACGCGCAACCAGGACAACGAGCTCACGGCTCGCCTGATCAGGCACGGCTACAAGATCGCCTTCGATCCCACGATCCGCGTGCGCTACTGGAACCAGGGCACGCTCGAGGGCCTGATGAAGCAGGGCTTCTATACAGGGATGTGGAACGTCTACACGCTCTATCTTTACCCGTACACCTGGAAGACCAGCCGCTTCGTGCCCGCGGGCTTCGCGGCCTATCTCGCGGCCCTGCCGGCCTTCACGGCCGCCAGACCCGGATGGGCCTGGGCGGCCGCTCTTCCGTTGGCGCTTTATTGTCTCTTGGTCGCCGGCGTCTCCGCGGCGGCCGGTCCGGCGGGGGGCGGCGTCCGCCGCGTCGCCACCACGTTCGCGGCCTATCACCTGAGCTACGGGTTCGGCACGCTCTGGGGCGCGCTGAACCTCGCGATCGGACGCTGGCGCGGCCACCTGGGCCGGCCCTTGAAAACATGAGCGAGCAGAGCGAGGTCATCTTCCACAAGGCTTGCCTCGGCGAGGAGGAGATCGCCGAGGTGTCGGAGGCCATCCGTTCAGGCTGGATCACCATGGGCCCGAAGACGGTGGAGTTCGAGGACCGCTTTCGCGGCTACCTCTGCGAACGGGCCAACCTGGCGCAGGACGCCCTGCACGCCGTCTCCGTCAACTCGGCGACGGCGGCGATGCACCTGGCGCTGAAGGCCATCGGCCTGGACCGCGGCGACGAGGTGATCCTGCCCACCAACACGTTCATCGCCACGGCCGAGGTCGTCACCTATTTCGGCGGCGTCCCGGTGCTCTGCGACGTGGAGGAGGACACCTTCAACCTCGACGCCCGCAAGCTCGAGGGCCTGATCACGCCGCGCACGAAGGCCGTGATCCCGGTGCACTTCGGCGGACAGCCCTGCGACATGGACGAGATCCTCGAGATCGCCCACAGGCGCGGCATCGTCGTGATCGAGGACGCGGCCCACGCCCTGCCCAGCGTTTATAAGGAGCGGATCGTGGGCACGATCGGCGACCTGACCTGCTTCAGCTTCTACGCCACCAAGACGCTGGCGATGGGCGAGGGCGGCATGGCGGTCACCGAGCGCGAGGACTACGCGCGCACGATCAAGATCAACCGCCTGCACGGCATCAGCCGCGACGCCTGGGACCGCTACACGCTCAAGGGCAACTGGTACTACGAGGTGGTCGACAACGGCTTCAAGTACAACACCACCGACGTCGCCGCCGCGCTGGGCTTGGCCCAGCTGCGCAAGCTCGACGCCATGAACGAGGCGCGCGCGCGGATCGCGCAGCGCTACAACCGGGCGTTCGCCGGCTCGGCGGTAGCCGGCCCCGTGGTGCGGCCGGACCGCCGGACCTGCTGGCACCTGTACGTGATCCAGGTCTCCAACCGCGACGAGCTCCACGACAAGCTCAAGGAGGACGGCATCGGGACCTCCGTGCACTTCATCCCCGTGCACCGGCAGCCCTGGTACAAGAGCCGCTACGGCTACCACGACGCGGCCTATCCGGCGGCGAACAAGGTCTTCGAGCGAGCCCTGTCCCTGCCGATCTACCCCGACATGACGGACGAGCAGGTCGAGCGGGTCTGCCGCCGGGTGCTCGCGCATGCCCGATAACCGGGGCGCCTACGTCCGCTGGGGCAAGCGGCTCCTGGATGTCGTCGCGGCCGGCCTGGGCCTGGCGCTCCTGAGCCCGCTGCTCGCCGTCGTCGCGGCCCTCATCAGGCTCGAGGACACCGGTCCTGTCTTTTTTACGCAGGCGCGCGTGGGCGCGGGCTTCCGGCCGTTCTTCATCGTCAAGTTCCGCACGATGCGTCAGGGGGGCGGCGGCCCGCAGGTCACGCGCGACGGGGACCCGCGCGTCACGCGGATCGGCCGCCTGCTGCGGTCGGCCAAGCTGGACGAGCTGCCGCAGCTGCTCAACGTGCTGCGGGGGGACATGAGCCTGGTCGGCCCGCGGCCCGAGGTGCCCGCGTACGTGGAGCTCTTTCGCGACGAATACGAGCGCGTCCTCTCGGTCAGGCCCGGGATCACGGACTTCGCCGCGATCCGGTTCCGCGACGAGTCCGCCCTGCTCGACCGGTACGACGACGCCGAGCGCGCGTACGTCGAGAAGGTCCTGCCCGAGAAGCTGGCGCTCTACCGCCGTTACCTCGACGAGCTGAGCCTGTCGACCGACCTCCTGATCCTATGGGCCACCGTCCTGCGCGTCCTTTTCCCGTCCGGGCACGAAAATCTTGCACGGTCGACATCGGATCGCGCGGCCGGACCGGTTATCATGTCGCCGATGAACGCCTCCAAGCGGCGCTTGATCGTCATGTCGCTGGACGTCGCGGCCGTGCTCGCCGCGTACGCGTTGTCGTTCCTGTTGAGCTACGACCTGAGGGTGGACGCTCGGGCCTGGAGCCTGCTGGCCCGGACGGCCGCCATCCCCATCACGGCCTACGCGGCGGCCGCTTACGCGTTCGGCGTCAACCGAGGCTTGCGCTTCTGCGCCAGCCTCGGCGACGCCTTCGACATATTGAAGGCCGTCCTGGTGGCGGCGGCGGTCCAGACCGTGGCGATCCGCTTCCTGTACGGCCGGGCCTTCCCGCCCGCCGTCCTGCTCAGCGCGCCGATCGTGACGGCCTTCATCGTCGTGGTCGTGCACGCCGCGGCGCGCGGCGCGAGCCATTTCCTCTATGTCCACCTCCTGGGAGGGGGCCGCCGGCGCACCGCCGTCATCGTCGGCGTGGGCGACGAGGCCGAGCTCGTCTACGACACCATGCGCAGCGACGAGGACGTGGACTACCGGGTGCTGGCCTTCGTCAACGACGGCGGCCCGCGCTTCGGCGTGCGGCTGCACGGCGTGCGCATCGTCGGAGGCGAGGGCTTGGCGCGGCTGCTGCGCGCCAGCACGGTCGACGAGATCGTCGTCGCCGTGGACCGGCGCAGGCGGGGGCGCGCTCTGGACCTCGTGGCCGAGGTCTTGAAGGACCTGCCCGCGCGCCCGCCGGTCCTCGTGGCGCCTTCCGCCGACGAGATGCTCGACCCGTCCAAGCGTGCCTGGCCCCGCAAGGTGAGGCCGGTCGACCTGCTCGACCGCGGCGTGATCTCGCTCGACGCCGCGCGCATCGGCCGCTCGATCGAGGGGAAGGTGGTGCTGATCTCGGGCGCCGGCGGCACGATCGGAGGGGAGCTGGCGCGGCAGGTGGCGCGGCACAAGCCGCGCAAGA
>CAZZGQ010000022.1:5298-7476 GCA_964653765.1 uncultured Elusimicrobia bacterium
GGCACGATCGGAGGGGAGCTGGCGCGGCAGGTGGCGCGGCACAAGCCGCGCAAGATGATCCTGCTCGAGAACAACGCCACGGCGCTCTTCTTCACGGAGGCGGACCTGCGCGAGCTCCACCCGGAGCTCAACCTGGCCGCCACGCTTGGCGACATCCGCGACGTGGCCCTCGTGGACCGGATCTTCAACGAGGACAAGCCGCAGCTCGTCTTCCACGCCGCGGCGCACAAGCACGTCCACCAGCTCGAGTCCAACGTCAGCGAGGGCATCAGCAACAACCTGCTGGGCACCTATCACCTCGCCACCGCCGCCGACCGCTCCGGGACGGAGGCCTTCATCCTGATCTCCACCGACAAGGCCGTGAGGCCGACCTGCGTCATGGGGGCCACCAAGCGCGCCGCGGAGATCGTGGTCTCGAACTTCGCCCGCACGAGCAAGACCCGCTTCGCTTCCGTTCGCTTCGGCAACGTCCTGGGCAGCTCCGGGTCGGTGATGAAGATCTTCCAGGAGCAGATCGAGAAAGGCCAGCCCCTGACGCTGACGCATCCCGATGCCACGCGCTATTTCATGACCGTCGAGGAGGCCGTCGGCCTGGTGCTGCAGGCCAGCTCCTTGGCCAAGGGCGGCGAGATCTTCGTGCTCAACATGGGCCAGCCGATCCGCATCCTGGACATCGCGCGCCGATTGATCTGGCTTTCGGGTCTCGAGCCCGAGCGCGACGTCCCGATCCGCATCGTCGGCTTGCGCGCGGGGGAAAAGATCGCCGAGGAGATCATCGAGGATCCGTCCGGCCAGGAGCAGAGCGAGCATCCGGACATCATGGTCCTGCGCTCCGAGAACAGGATCGTGGAGGAGCTGCGCGAGCGCATCACGAACATCGAGGTGCTGGCCTCGACGGCCGAGCGCGCGGCGATGATCCAGGCCCTGGCGCAGCTCGTCCCCACGTTCCAAGCGGCGCCGGGCCATGACGGCGTCCGCGTGAACCCTCTGGAGGACAAGGCCCATGACGCTTCGAGTAATTAGGCTCTTGGCCGGCGCTCTGGCGCTGGCGGCGGCGGCGACGAGAGCGGACGCGACGACCTATTACGTGGCCAACGGCGGCAGCGACTCCAACCCGGGCACCTCCGGCGCGCCCTTCGCCTCGATCCAGGCGGGCATCAACGCCGCCCACGCCGGCGATACGATCATCGTCAACAACGGCACCTACGGCTGCCCGGGCGGGCAAGACTCCATGGCGGCGTCCATCAACTCCTCGGGCTCGGCCGGGGCGTGGATCACCTTGCAGGCCGCCAACAGCGGGGGGGCCGTCCTCGACGGCCAATCGCTCTGCCACTCGTACATCGCCCTGGGCGGCGCCGCGGCGTACTGGGTCATCAAGGGCTTCGACATCAGGAATACCCGCTGGTCCGCCATCTGGTCCAACAGCATGGGCGGAAAGAACATCCTGATCCAGGGAAACGTGATCCACAACATCGGCAACCGCAGCGAGACGGCCGACACCGGCATCGTGGGCATCTACACCGACAACGGCGCGAGCAACTTCAAGATCGACGGCAACGTCTTCCACGACGTGGGCCGCACCGGAGGGCAGACCGGCACGCACGATCATTCCATCTACTCCCACGGCGCCGCCATGATCATCACCAACAACGTCTTCTACAACGTCCTCAACGGCTGGCACATCCAGACCGCCGTCGGCTTCGGAGGGACGATCGCCAACAACACCTTCTACGGGCCCGATCCCTACCCGGGCACGGTGGGCCAGATCATGCTCTGGGACCCCAATACCAACGTGATCATCCGCAACAACATCTTCTACAACCCGACTTCCATCGCCGTCACCACTTACGCCCTGTCGATCACGGGCTCCTGCAGCGTCGACCACAACATCGTCTACAACGCGGGCGGCAGCGTGGGGATCTTCGCCTCGCTGCCCGCGGGCTGCAGCGAGACCAGCGAGAAGGTCAACGTCGACCCGAAAATGGTCAATCCGGGAGGCCATGATTTCCATCTCGCGGCCGGCAGCCCAGCGATCGACGCCGGCGCGGCGGTCTCGGGCGTGACGACGGACTTCGCAGGCGCGGCGCGCCCGCAAGGCGCGGGCTTCGACATCGGCGCCTACGAGTACGGGGCGGGCGGGGGCGGCGGCGGGACGATCGGCGGAGGCGGAGCCGGAGG
>CAZZGQ010000022.1:7576-14903 GCA_964653765.1 uncultured Elusimicrobia bacterium
TCATGACCGGCTCCGCTGCCGCCGGCTCTTGCTCTTGGGCGGCGGCAGCCGCACGCCCGAGCGCCGGGCTTTCGACAGCCCGATCGCGATCGCCTGCTTCGTGCTGCGCGCGCCGTGTTTGCCGCGCCTCACGTGCTCGATCTCCTCGCGCACGAACTCCCCGGCCTGGGTCGACGGCGCCTTGCCCTGCCTCTTGTCGCGGCGGACTCGCTCCAACGTCGCTTTTTCCGGCATGACTACCTCCCCGCGGCCGCGTGCTCGCGCTGGCGCTTGGCCGACGCCTCGGCGTCCACCGCGAAGGAGATCTTCGCGTCCAGGCGGTAGGTGATGTGCCCGTCGTTGATCACCGCCTGCATGTTCTCCACGTACAGCGACTTTATGTTGCGGATCGACTTCGACGCCTCGTTGAGCGCCTGCTGCGCCGCGTCCTCCCAGCTCTTCTCGGACTGCGCCAGCACCTCGATGACCTTCATGACCGCCATAGCCACCTCCTTGCTGCTAACGCCATTATAGGCCCGGGCCGCCGCCCCGGCCTCCGACGAGGCTCAAAAACTGCTATTGAAGAAATGTGCCTCGTCAGCGACTGCGGCGTGTCGTCGCGGCCGCCGTCGCCGCGCTGACGGCGGCGGCCTTCCTTCCGGCCCTGCGCGCCGGCTTCGTCAACTGGGACGATCCTGCCACGCTGCTGCTGAACGGCCGCTGGCGCGGGTTCGACGCGGCCTCGCTGCGCTGGATGTTCGGCTCGTTGTACATGGGCAACTACCAGCCCCTGAGCTGGATGAGCTACGCCCTGGACTACCGGCTGTGGGGGCTGGACCCTCGCGGCTACCACCTGACGAACGTGGCGCTGCACGCCCTCAACGCGGCGCTGTTCTTCCTCGTCGCGGTCCGGCTGCTCGAGCGCTCGCGGGGGGCCGATGGGAGGGCGGGCGAGCGGGCCTTGGTCGCCGGGGCGGCGTTCGCCGCGCTGCTCTTCTCGCTGCACCCGCTGCGCGTGGAGTCCGTGGCCTGGGCCTCCGAGCGGCGCGACGTCCTCTCCGCCTTCTTTTTCTTGTCCTGCGTGCTCGCCTACCTGAAGGCGGACGACGGTGGAGCCGCCCGTCGACGCTGGCTGGCGGCGTCCTGGGGCGCGCTGTCGTTGTCGCTGCTCGCCAAGGGCTCCGGCGTCGTGCTGCCGGCCGTGCTGCTGCTGCTGGACTTCTACCCGCTGCGGCGCCGGGCCTGGCTGGAGAAGGCGTTCTTCGCGCTTCCGGCGCTCGCGGCGGGCGCGGTCGGGCTTTTCGGCCAAGTGGGCAACGGCGCGTCGATGACGCTGGCGGACTGGGGCTGGGCGCCGCGGCTAATCCAGGCCGGCTACGCGCTGAGCTTCTACCTGGGCAAGACTCTCCTGCCGTCGCGCCTGTCGCCGCTGTATCTGCACCCGTCGCCCTCGCCGTGGGCTTTCGTCATGCTGGGGCCGGCCCTCCTCGGACTGGCGCTGACCCTGGCCGCTCTGGCGCTGAGCCGGCGCTTGCCGGCCGCGGCGGCCTTGTGGGCCTACTATCTGCTCGTCCTCGTCCCCGTCCTGGGCCTGATCCCCTTCGGCATGCAGGTGGCCGCCGACCGCTACACCTACCTCTCGTGCCTGGGCTGGGCGTTGGCCGGCGGGGCGCTGCTGCGCGCCGCCTTCGACCGTGGTTGGGCGCCGCCGGCCGCGACGGCTGTCCTCGTCGCGCTCGCGGCGCTGACCTGGCGGCAAACCGGCGTCTGGCGCGACTCCGAGTCGCTGTGGACGCAGGCCCTCTTCGTGGACCCGGCCGATCCCGTGGCGCACGCCAACCTCGGCTCGGCTCTGGCCGAGGCCGGGCGCGTCCAAGAGGCGATCCCGCACTTTCAGGCCGCGGTGGAGCTCAGCCCCGGCATGGCCAAGGCCTGGAACGATCTCGGCGCCGCCTACGCCTCGCTAGGCCGGCCCGAAGAGGCCGCGGAGTGCTTCCGCCGCGCGCTGAGGATATCGCCGTCGGGCAGCGGCGCCGCGGAGAACCTGCGGCGGCTCGAACGTCGGGGGATGTGACCGAGTCTCCGCGCGGAGACTTTTGTGGATTACCGCGCCGATCACCTCAGCGCATAAAGAGCCAGCGGACCGAACGATGCCAAGCGCTCGCCGTGGCGCCGGATCAGCTCGTCCATCAGCCGGTCGGCGCGCGCGTAGTACTCCTGATCGCCGTGGTAGCCGCCCAGCGTGGGATTGAAGAGCAGGTGCGTGAAGCCCTGGGCCTTGAGCTGGGCGGCCAGCTGCTCGCTGTCGTCGAGCTTGTCGAACTCCACGACGCCGGCGTCGAGCGGCTCGGCGCAGGCGTAGGGCCTGTCGAGATGGAAGCCGCGCACGTCGCGGTAGAGCAGGAGCTTGGCTCCCTCGGGCAGCGCATTGGCGGCTTGGGCCAGCGCGTACGGCGCGCCCAGGGAGTGCAGGAGGTAGCGGTCGCGGGCGTCGGCGGCGTCGTGCTTGGGCGAGAGCGCCAGGAAGCCGAAGAGCTCGTTGTTGGGCGAGAGCGAAAGCGCCGGCGCCAAGCCGACGGCGAGAGCGGCGAGGGCGAGGCCGCCGCGCCACCCGGCCGGCGGGACCGCTTCGAGGAGGCCGGCGGCGGCGACCGCCAGGACGGCGTCGAGCGGCAGCAGGAAGCGGCCGTCCTGCGAGACGAAGAACCAGGCCGCGAAATAGAACAGCGCGAAGGCGAAGACGGGCCGTGGCAGCGCGGCGCGGCGGCGGACGGCGGCGGCGGCCAGCGCGACGGTCACGAGCAGCTCGCGCGGCGGGTGCAGGAAACGGTCCGGCGACAGGACGAGCCAGAAAGGCGAGAGCAGGAAGTTGAGCGGCGTGCGCGCCACGCCGCCGGTGTCGGCGGCGCGCAGCCGCGCGTAGACGGCCGCTCCCCGCGCGTCGCCGAGCCAGCCGCCCAGCAGCGGCCAGACCGGGTTGCCCGTCCAGACGAGGTTGCGGACGTACCACCAGCTCCCCAGCGCCGCCGCGCCGGCCAGCAGCAGCAGGGCGGGGCGGGCCGAGCGCCGCCGCCGCGTCTCGTCGAGCACGAGCAGGCCCAGAGCCCCGGCGGCCCAGAGGCCCGTGAGCTTGGTCGCCGCGGCGGCGCCGACGGCCAACCCGGCGCCCAGCCAGCCGCGGCCGTCGCGGTCGCGGGCGGCTTCGAGCGCGGCCCATAGCGCGGCCAGGATCGCCAAGCCGGCCTGGAGGTCGTTCTTGCCGCTTCCCAGCACGCGAGAGAAGGCCGGGGTCGCCGCGAGCAAGGCCGCCGCCGGCCAGGCCGCGCGCCGGCCGGCGAGCTCGAAAGCCCAAGCGCCCGCCGCGGCGAGCAGCAGCGGGCCGTGCCACCAGCTCAGCCACTGCGCCAGCTGCGCCCCGCGCAGGGCCAGCGCCCAGGCGTAGAGCATCTCCGCGTTCAGCGGGTAATGAGCCGTCGTCGACCAGGGCAGGCGATGGAAAGAGCCGGCGAGGAGGTAAAGCTTGGGGAAAGCGAAGTGATAGGCGAGGGTGTCCCAGTCCGTGACGGGAGCGCCGGCCGCCGCGGCTCCGCGCAGCAGGGCGGCCAGCGCGACGGATGCGCAGACCGTCTCGAGCCGGCCGCGGGGGGAGGCCGGGCGCAGGACGGCGAGCTCCGCGCGCCCGCGCCACGCCGCGGCGGCGAGCAGGATGAGGAGGCCCGCGCAACCTGCCGTCCCGCAAGCGCCGGCCGCCACCAGCGCCCAGAGCGCCAGCGAGAGCAGCCCCTCTCCCACGACGAGGCCCAGCAGCAGCCGCTTCCACGCCGTCTTCGGCGCCGCTCCCAGCGCGCGCAGCGCGGCTACGCCGAGCGCGCAGGCGCCGGCCAGGAAGACGGCGGACAGCAACGCGTCCAGGCAATGGCCGGCCAGCGCCGCCGCCGTCTGGGGGCCGAGCGCCTCCGGCGTCGACCGAAGGTAGGCCCAGAGGCCGGGGCTGCGCGCCGCCAGGAAGACGGCGGCGAGGGGAAGGGCGAGGGTCCTCACGCTGGTACCGGGCATCATAGCACCTCCGGGCCCTTTGGCGCGCCGGCTCCGGGCCTTTCGCTTCTTTGCCGGCGGCGCCCTTTCGAATAGGATGGGACGATGGCTCTCTCGTGGCTCTTCGCCTGCGCCCTGGCCGTCTCGGCCGCGCCCGTCCAGGTGGCGGCGCCGCGCGATCCGGCGGCCGCGCTGGCCGCGGCGGCGGCGCTGGGGCCCCTGGCGAGCGCCGACTCCTCAAGGCTGGCGGAGGTCGCAGCCGGCCTCGAGGCGCTGCGCGCCGAGGTCACGAGCCTGCCGGAGAGCGTGCGCCAGGAGGTCCTGGACCGGGCGCGCGACGTGCGGGAAGAGCAGACCGAGCGCCGCTTGGCCTCGTATGAGGCGAGCGCGCGCGCGGCGGGCTGGGAGCGCGGCGACTGGGAGGAGGTGTCGCGGCTGGCGGACGCGGCTTCGCCGGACGTCTCCGCGCGGGACTTCTTCGAGGAGCACCTCGCCGATCGCGCCGCGCTCGAGCGCGGCCGACGCGCCGCCGTCGCGCGCCGCTGGCGCGAGAAGATCGCGGTGTCGGACGACGCGCTGGCGGCGATGAAGCGCCTTCTGCGCCGCGGCCCGCCGCGAGAAGACGCTCGACGTCTCGAAGGCCTGGCCGGTTACGTCCCGGGCGCGGCGCCGCGCTCGACGCTCGGCCCGCATTGGGCGCTCGAGCACACGGGCGCGACGTATTCGGCGGCGGGCTGGGCGATGCACGTGGGCTCGCCGCGCGGGCCCGTCGCGCTCGCGGCCAACCTCCTTCCCGGCGGCACGTTCGCCTGGTTCAAGACGGCCGTCCACGAGGCGCTCCATCAATCCGATCGCGGCTACCGGCGCGCCGGGGCGGCCCTGAGCCTGCTGCTCGGCCGCGAGAGCGGGGAGGCGCTGTTCTCGGCGCTGATCGAGGGCTATACCGAGCTGCGGACTTGGCGGACCATGCAGCGGCTGCTCGCCGACGGGCAAGCCGGGGCGGCGGGCGTCGCCGCCGAGGTCAAGGCCGCCGTGGAGGCGGAGCCGTTCGCGCGCGCCGCGATCTGGGGCCGCGCCGGCTCGGTGGGCGAGCGCATGGCGCTCGAGATGGCGGAAGGCTGGGATACGCTCCTCGAGACCTGGGTCCCCCACGCCTACACGCCGTGGGCGCGCATGGCCGAGGCGCTCGCGCGCGAGCCGGGAGGACAGGAGGCGCTCGACGCCCTGGTGGCGCGGGGCGACGTCGGCCCGCTGGCGAAGGCCGTCGGCCGCGAGCGGCTGGAAGCCGCCGCGGCCGTGGCCGGCGTGCGCGCGGAGCTCGCGGGACGCGGCTGGAAGCCGGGCAAGCCCAAGGACTCCCGCGTCGACGCCGCCGAGGCGATGGGCCTCAACCTGTGGCTCGTCGCCAAGACCTCCGATGCTCTGGCCGGCGGCCTGGACTCGGCCGCCGTGGTCTCGCTGCGCCTGACCGTGAACGTCCTGCTCCACGAGCTCTCGCTTCAGGCCAGGGACGGCCCCGGCGGCTGGGTGGACTACCGCGCGATGCGGCTGGTCGACCTCGAGAGGTACCGAGGCGTCTCCGACATGGCCGAGCTGCGTCGGCGCGTCCGCGAGGACTATCAGGACGCCGCGCGGCGGCGCAACGAGCTCTACAACGCCTTCTGATCGGCGGCTTCGGCCGCTTTCGCCGTGAAGTGGAACGTCGAGCCCTCGCCGAGCTTGCTCTCCACCCAGATCCGGCCGCCGTGGCCCTCGACGATCTTCTTGCAGATCGCCAGGCCGAGGCCCGTGCCCGGATACTCCTTGCGGGTGTGCAGCCGCTTGAACAGCGCGAAGACGTCGCGCAGGTGCTCGGGCGGTATGCCGATGCCGTTATCGGCGACGGAGAACGTCCATTCGCCGCCTTCCCGGCGCGCCGAGAAGCGCAGGACCGGCCGGCGATCCCGGGAGCGGAACTTGAGAGCATTGGCGGCCAGGTTTTGGAACACGCGGTGGAGCTGGCCGCCCCGGGTGAGCACGACGGGCAGCCTCTCCCGCGTCACTTCGGCGCCCGCCTCCGCGATCGCGGACTGGAGGTTCGCCAGGGCCAACGCGCAGGACCTCTCGGCGTCCTCGGGCCGTAGAGCGGCATCGCCGGGGCCGGCGCGCGAGAACTCCAGCAGGCCGTCGATCATCGCGTGCATGCGCATGGCTCCGTCGACGGCGAAGCGGATGAACTCGTCGGCGTCGGCGTCCAGCTTGCCCTTGTAGCGGCGCTCGAGGAGCTGGGTGTAGCTGACGACCATGCGCAGAGGCTCCTTGAGATCGTGCGAGGCCACGTAGGCGAAGCGCTCCAGCTCCTCGTTGGAGCGGGCCAGCTCCTCTTTTTGATGGCGGAGCGCCGCCTCAGCCTCCAACCGCGAGGTGACGTCGCGCGCCGTCATGGCCGAGCCCAGGATCCGGCCGCTCGCGGACCGCATGGCGGCGAACCGGAGCTCGTACTGCCGCGCCTCGCCGCCGCTCATCGAGGCGACGAGCGTCTCGAAGTCCTCGCCGGAGAGAGAGCGCGCCCAGAGCGCCCGAAGCCTCTCGTGGACGGCGGGGTTGGCGGCGAATATGGGCAAGTACTCTCCGCCGTCCTCGACCTCTTTCCCGTAAAGCTCGCGCACGCGCTCGCGCAGCGCGGCATTGGCCGCCAGCACGCGCCCGGAGCCGTCCAAGGCCACGATGAGGTCGTGGCTGCCCTCGATGATCGCGCGGACGCGCTCGTGGGACTCCGCCAGGCGCTGCTCCGTCGCGGCCATGCGCGCCAGGTCGCGGAGCAGGGTCAAGATGGCCAGCACGAAGCCGACCAAGGCCAGGAGGAGCAGCAGCCGCAGCGCGGCCCGGGTCAGACGGATCGAGCGGCGCTGCCGGCCGGTCCGCTCCGCCAGCAGGTCGCGCTCGGCCTGCACGAGGTTACGGGAGGCGTCGCTCACCTCGTCCATGCGCGCCCTCGCGTCCGCGAGGTCCCGCGGGCGCGGGCGTTCGCCGGCGCGGCGCTCCCGCCGCAGCCTCAGGTTGGCGAGGCGGCCCGCGGCCACGGCGGCCTCGAGCCGCCCCACGCGGGCGGTCTGGCTCGGATTGTCGACGGTCAGCTCGCGAAGGCGGCGGATCGTCTCCTCCCAGCGCGCCTCGGAGACCTCGGCCTGCTGATCTTGGCGGGGGTCGCCGGTCAGGAGGTAGAGACGGGTCGCCAGGGGGACGTCCTTGTAGAGGGAGACGGCGCGCTCCGCCGCTTCCAGGACGTCGCGCGTGTGCGAGACCCAAGCGGTGGCCGCCGCCTGCTCGCGCA
>CAZZGQ010000022.1:15003-21636 GCA_964653765.1 uncultured Elusimicrobia bacterium
GCCCTCAAGGACAGCAAGCTGCGCATGCGCCTCGACATCGTCGTCGACGGGGTCGAGGCCCTAGAGTACCTGCGCAAGGAGGGGGATTTCGCCTCGGCGCCCGAGCCCGACATGATCCTGCTCGATCTCAATCTGCCGCGCAAGGGCGGCATCGAGGTCCTCGAGGAGATCAAGACCGACGAGGCGCTCAAGAAGATCCCCGTCGTCATCATGACCTCTTCCCGCGCGGACGAGGACATCGTGCGCAGCTACAAGCTCCACGCGAACTGCTACATCACCAAGCCTCTGGACTTGGAGCAGTTCTCGAGCATCGTGAGATCCATCGATCATTTCTGGTTCACGATCGTGACGCTGCCCTCCCAGACCGCCGCATGAGCGCCGGCCCGGTCCTCCAGGTGCTGCTCGTCGAGGACAACCCGCTCGACGCCCGGCTCTTCAGGGAATATCTCAGGGAGTTCGGCGGCGGCTCGATCGCGCTCCAGCAGGCGGAGACGCTCGGCGAGGCGCTGGAGCACCCGGTCTCCCCGCCGCCCGACGCCGTCCTCGTGGACATGAGCCTGCCGGACTCGCAGGGCCTTCCCAACGTCACGAGCGTCCTGCGCCGCTTCCCGACGGCGGCCATCGCCGTGCTGACGGGCCAGAACGAGGCGTCCCTGGCCGCGGCGGCGGTGCGCGCCGGCGCGCAAGACTACATCGTCAAGGGCCAAGTGACGGGCCCGGACTTGGTGGCCGCCGTGCGGCGCGCCGTCGAGCGCAAGCGCGCCCAGGAGCTCGATCGGCTTCGCGGCCGGGAAGCGCTGCAGAAGGAGTTCATCGCCAACGTCTCTCACGAGTTCCGCACGCCGATCGCCGCCATCAAGGGGGCCGTAGA
This sequence comes from uncultured Elusimicrobia bacterium, assembly GCA_964653765.1. Classification (GTDB taxonomy): domain Bacteria; phylum Elusimicrobiota; class Elusimicrobia; order UBA1565; family UBA9628; genus JAGWUP01. The sequence continues at coordinate 15,875 of CAZZGQ010000022.1, forward strand.
GACGCTGCAGGAGGGCGACCTGCCTTCCGAGCAGCAGGCGGACTTCCTGGACATGATCGCCCGCCACTGCGCGCGGCTCGCCAAGCTCGTGGAAGACGTGCTGCTCGTCTCGACGCTCGAGGGCCAGCGTCCGCCCGAAGTGGAGTCGGTGACGCTCAAGCCCATCGTGGACCGCTGCCTCTCCGACTTGGCCGTCCTCGCCGACAAGCGCGGCGTGAAGCTGCGCATGTCGGTGCCGCCCGACCTGCGGGTGAAGGCCGACCAGCCGCAGCTCGAGCGCGTGCTCGAGAACCTCTGCGCCAACGCCGTGGAATACAACCGCGAGGGGGGAGAGGTCGACGTCCAGGCTCATTCTACGGACGGGGAGGCCGTCGTGGACGTGCGCGACACCGGCACGGGTATCCCGCCCGCCGAGCTGCCCAAGCTCTTCGAGCGCTTCCATCGCACCAACCGCTCGCGCACCCTGAAAGCCGGCGGCAGCGGGCTGGGCCTGATGATCGTCAAGCGCCTGGTCGAAGCCCAGCACGGCCGCATCTGGGCCGAGAGCGCCGAAGGCCGCGGCTCCACCTTCCACTTCACCCTGCCCCTCGCTTAACTTAACTTCGGGCAGCCTTAAGATTTAAGTTGCGCCTCTTTCATGGTCTTTTTTGCCGTCTACTTAAACAAGTAATAACTTGTAAAACTATCGAAACGCTGCTAGAATCTCCCATCATCCGTTAATTCAAAGGATTCGTGTTTGAATCCTGTCGTTTATCAAGGGGGAAGCATGAACGTAGCGTTGGGTCTGTTCGTCGTGTCGGCCGTAACGGGGTTGTTCCTCGCCGTGCAGCATTTCCGGGGACAGTCGTTGAGCTTGGGAGCCGCGCTCGCGCACGGCCTCTTCGCCGCCTCGGGCTTGGTCGCCCTGGGCTGGGCTCTCACCAAGACGGGCTTGGTGGGCGGTCCCGCGCTCGCGATCGGCCTATTCTTGGTCGCGGCTTTGGGCGGCTTCTACCTGTTCGCCACCCACCTTCGGGGCCGCCGCCTGCCGTCGTCCGTGGTCGTGATCCACGCGCTGGCCGCGGTGACGGCGTTCTTGATCCTGGCCGTGGCGGTGCTGAGAGCCTGATGAAGCGCGTCAAGGTCCTCGGCCATCCGGTCCACCCTCCGACGGTGCACCTGCCGCTGGGCCTTTGGAGCGCGGCGGCGATCTGGGACGCCGCCGCGCTCCTGACGGGCCGCGGCGAGCTCTGGACGGTCGGGTTCGCCTCTCTGGCGCTGGGTTGCGCCGCGGCGATGCCGGCCCTGGCGACGGGCCTCCTGGATTTCGCGGCGCTGGACGATCCGGCCGACGAGCCGGTCGCCTTCTGGCACATGGGCCTGATGGCGACTTGCTGGTGCTTCTATGGCGCCAGCCTGATCGCGCGGCGCTCCTGGGCCGCTCCCGCCCACGCCGCGGCCGCCGTGGCGCTCCAGTTCGCGGGGCTCCTTTGCCTCTCGATCGGCGGCTGGCTGGGAGGCCACTTGGTGTACACGCGCGGCGTCGGGACGGCGCCGCGCCAATAGCTATAATGCCGATATGAAGCAACGTCTCGACGACTTTCCGGAGCTGCGGCGCGGTCTGCTGGGCGCCCTCAAGCGGGAAGGGGCGCTGTCGATCGAGACGATGGCCGCCAAGGAGAAGGTGACCCGCGAGGCCGTGCGCCAGCAGCTGGCCGTCCTCGAGCGCGACGGCTGGGTGCGGCGCCGCCGCGGCGGGCGGCCGAAAGGGGGCCTGGGGCGTCCCGTGACCGCCTTCGAGCTGACGGCGGCGGCCGAGGAGCTCTTTCCCAAGGCCTACGACACCCTGACCGTCGAGCTGCTCGACGCCGTGGCCGACCAGGTGGGCCCCGAGGCGCTCGAGAAGATCCTGCGCGCCCTCGTCGAGGCGCGGGTCCGGCGCTTCGAGCCGGAGCTCAAGGGTCTGCCGCTCGAGAAGCGCCTGGAAAAGCTCAAGGCGCTCTATCTTTCCGAAGATCCGTTCATGAGCGTGGAGAAGAAGGCCGGCGAGATCCGCCTCGTCGAACGCAACTGCCCCTTCTTCGGCGTGGCGAGCCGCCGGCCGGCGCTGTGCAGCGTCACCGTCAACGCCCTGAGCCGGCTCTTGGGCTGGCGCGTCAGCCGGGACGAGCGCTTCCAGACCGGCCACGGCCGCTGCTCCTTCGTCGTCCACCCCCAAGACCCCGCCCCCCGCGGCTTCATCCGCGAAACTTAACTCAGGGCAGCCTTAACATTTAAGTTTCTAACTTAAATGTTAAGGCTGCCCTATGTTAAGATACGGCATGGACACGCCTGCGATCGAGTCGGCGATCGACCGCGACGCCTCCGAGTTCAAGGAGAACGTCAAGCATCATGAAGGGCTCCTCTCGGACCTGCGCGCCAAGCTGGAAGCGGCGCGGCGGGGCGGCCCGGAGAAGGCGGTGCAGTTGCACCGCAGCCGCGGCAAGCTGACGGCGCGCGAGCGCGTGGAGCGCCTGGTCGACCGCGAGGCGCCCTTCCTGGAGCTCTCGGCCCTGGCCGCGCTGGGCATGTACGAGAACGAGGTGCCCGCCGCCGGCATGATCACGGCCTTGGGGGTCGTCAGCGGACGCCTCTGCGTGATCGTCGCCAATGACGCCACCGTCAAGGGCGGCACCTACTACGCGGAGTCGATCAAGAAGCATCTGCGCGCCCAGGAGATCGCCCTCGAGAACCGTCTGCCCTGCGTCTACTTGGTGGACTCGGGCGGCGTGTTCCTGCCCAAGCAGTCCGAGGTGTTCCCCGACAAGGAGCACTTCGGCCGGATCTTCTACAACCAAGCCGTGCTATCGTCCCTCGGTGTGCCCCAAATCGCTGTAGTCATGGGCATGTGCACGGCCGGCGGCGCCTACGTCCCGGCGATGAGCGACGAGTGCGTGATCGTGCGCAACCAGGGCACGATCTACCTCGGCGGGCCGCCGCTGGTGAAGGCGGCCACCGGCGAGGAGTCGTCCACGGAGGAGCTGGGCGGCGGCGACATGCACAGCCGCGTCTCCGGCGTCACCGATCACCTGGCCGACGACGACGAGCACGCCCTGCGGCTGTGCCGCTCCATCGTCGCCAATCTGAACGCGAAGGAATTTAGGCTCGGCGAAGCCGAGCCTCCGCTTTATCCCGCGGAGGACCTGTACGGCCTGGTCAATCGCGACCTGCGCCGGCCCGCCGACGTGCGGGAGGTCGTGGCGCGCATCGTCGACGGCAGCCGCTTCCACGAGTTCAAGGCGCTCTACGGCAAGACGCTGACCTGCGGCTTCGCCTCGATCCACGGCCGTCCGGTGGGGATCCTCGGCAACCGCGGCATCCTCTTCTCCGAGGCGGCGGTGAAGGGCGCGCACTTCATCGAGCTCTGCAACCAGCGCGCCGTCCCGCTGGTCTTCCTGCAGAACATCACCGGTTTCATGGTGGGCAAGGAATACGAGCAGGGCGGCATCATCAAGCACGGCGCCAAGCTCGTGCAGGCGGTCTCCACCGCGCGCGTCCCGAAGATCACGGTGATCGCCGGCTCCTCCAACGGCGCCGGCAACTACGCCATGTGCGGCCGCGCCTACGGCGCGCGTTTCCTCTTCACGTGGCCGAACTCGCGCGTCTCCGTCATGGGCGCCGACCAGGCGGCCACCGTGATGACGATCATCAAGCGCGAGCAGCTCAAGCGCCAGGGCAAGACGCTGACGGCCGAGGACGAGAAGGCGATCACGGCGCCGATCCGCCTGCAGTACGAGGCGGAGGGCCATCCCTACTACGGCACGGCCCGCTTGTGGGACGACGGCATCATCGAGCCCGCCGACACGCGCAGGGTGCTGGCCCTCGCCCTCGCCGCCGCCGCGCACGCGCCGCTGCAAGAGCCGCGCTATCCCGTCTTCCGGATGTAGCGTGACCAAGACCACGGCGTTCGAACATATCAAGGTCGATCGGCTGCCTGATCTGCCCGGCGTGGCGCGCGTCACGCTCTCGCGCCCGCAGGTCGGCAACGCCATGAGCGACCAGACGCTGCGCGAGCTCGCCGGCGCCTTCCGCGTCCTCTCCGCCGATCCCCAGCTGCGCGCCGTCATCGTCGTCGGCGAGGGCAAGCACTTCTGCGCCGGCGCCGACATCGAGTGGATGCGCAAGGCCGGCCAGCTGCCGCCCGCCGAGGGCAAGAAGGACGCGCGGCTCCTCGTCGACATGCTGACGGCGGTGGAGCGCTGCTCCGTCCCCGTCATCGTGGCGGCGCACGGGGCGGTCTACGGCGGCGGCCTGGGCCTTCTCGCCGCCTGCGACGTGGCCGTGGTGGCGGACGACGCCCGCTTCTGCTTCTCGGAGTGCCGCCTGGGCATCATGCCGGCCGTCATCTCCTGCTTCGTGCTGCCCAAGATCGGCGCCGCGCAGGCGCGCCGCTACTACGTCACGGCCGAGGTGTTCGGCGCGTCTCAGGCCAAGGCGATGGGCCTGGCCCACGAGTCCTGTCCCGCGGACGCGCTGGCCGCCCGGGCGCGCGACCTGGCCCGCCAGGTCCTGCTCAACGGGCCGCAGGCCGTGCGCGCCGCCAAGGACCTGATCCTGCGCTTCGAGGGGCTGTCCTCGGAGCAGCGCGTGGAGGCCGTGCTCGACACGCTGGTGCGCCTGCGTTCCTCGTCCGAAGGCCAGGAAGGCCTGACCGCCTTCTTCGAGAAGCGCCCGGCCTCCTGGGCCAAAGACGTCCCGAAGGCATGATCCGTCTCGTCGAGGTCGGTCCGCGCGACGGCCTTCAGAACGAAAAGCGCACGGTCCCGCTCGAGGCGAAGATCGCTCTCGTGGACGCTCTGTCCGCCACGGGCGTGGGAGAGATCGAAGCGGGAGCGTTCGTATCGCCGAAGGCGGTGCCGCAGATGGCCGACTCCGGCGAGGTCTTCAAGGCGATCAAGCGCAAGCCCGGCGTGATCTATTCCGCTCTCGTGCCCAACGAGAAGGGCCTCGACGCCGCTCTCGCCGCCAAGGTGGACAAGATCGCCGTCTTCACCGCGGCGTCGGAGACCTTCAACCAGCGCAACATCAACGCCTCGATCGCCGAGTCGATCGAGCGCTTCAAGCCCGTCGTGGCGCACGCCAAGGCGGCGAAGCTGCCCGTGCGGGCGTATATCTCAACGGCCTTTTACTGCCCCTACGAAGGGAAGGTGGCTGCGGCCAAGGTCCTCAGCGTCGTCGAGGCGCTCGCCTCCCTCGGAGTCGACGAGATGTCCATCGGCGACACCATCGGCCGCGCCGCTCCCGCCGACGTGCGCGCCCTGCTCGACGCGCTGCTGCCGCGCGTGAAAAAGGAGACGGTCTTCTTGCACTTCCACGACACCTACGGGATGGCCGTGGCCAACGCCATCACGGCGTGGGAGCAGTACGGGATCACGGGCTTCGACGCCTCGGCGGGGGGGCTGGGCGGCTGCCCTTACGCGCCGGGCGCGGGCGGCAACGTGGGCACGGAGGACTTGGCCTTCGCGTTGAAGGCGATGGGCGCTCCGGTCTCGCTCGATTTCGACGCTCTGCGCGCCGCCGCCGCCGCCCTGCAGACGCATCTCGGCCATCCTCTCAGCTCGCGCTTGAGCCGCGTGGCGGCGCTCAAGGCCTAGGCCGCCCGGCCCACGCTTCCTGGGCCTTTAGCCGCTCCCGGAGCCCGGCCTCCGGAGACTACACTGCTCGTATGAGACGTCCCGCCTCCGCTCTTCTCGTCCTGCTGCTCTGCCTTCCGGGCTTCGCCGCCGAGAGGAGCGTCCCCGAGC
>CAZZGQ010000022.1:21736-23307 GCA_964653765.1 uncultured Elusimicrobia bacterium
TCGGCGGCCTTCGACGGCGCGGCGCAGAACGACTCTTTCGTCTCTCGCTTCCTCGCTCCGGCGCCGAAGGACGGCCGGATCAACCTCTCGCGCCTGCGGGCCAATCCGCCGGCCGACGCGAAGTCCGAGAAGAAGCAGCTCGCGAAGATCGCGAAGAACCTCGAGAAGATCGATCGCGATCATCTGCTGCTGATGGCGGACAAGGAGCGCCGGGTGCTCGTCGTCCTGCACGGCCCCAATGCCGCGGGCAAGGACGGCACGATCCACGACAATTTCAGCCTCACGCCGATGGGCATCCAAGCCCGCGGCTTCAAGAAGCCGACGCCGGCGGAGGCGAAGGAGCATTACCTCAAGCGCGTGATCCGGGCCCTCGACATGACGAAGGGCCACGTCTCGATCCTGAACCGCTCGCATCTCGAGGACCTCTACGTCCCGGTCGTTTATCCGGAGATGTACAAGAAAGCCTGGGGCCATCTGCCCTCGGTCGAGGAGATGCGCTGGCGCGTGGACGTCAGCAACGCCTTCGAGAAATACCTCGCCGATCGGGGTTGGACGATCGCGAAGTACTATCTCCACGTCACCAAGGCGGAGCAGGGCCGCAGGCTGCGCCACCGGCGCGACACCGAGGGCAAGCGCTACAAGCTCGAGGACGCCGACCTCGTCGAGCACAACGAGAAGTGGGCGCCCACGATCGAGGCCAACGGCCGCCTGATCGCCGCCACCGACACTCCCTGGGCGCGCTGGTTCCTCATCCCGGCCAACGACAAGACCTACCGCAACTTCAGCGTCTCCGGCACCTTCCGGCGCCTGCTCAAGAGCCTCAAGCTCCACGTCCCGGCCGCCAAGCCCGGCGTCGAGAACGCCGTCATCAAGCGCTAGATGAACACTGGGGCATGAGCCTTTTCCTCCTGCTGCTGTCGCTTGCCTTGCCGAGCGCCGGCGCCGCCCAGGGCTCCCAACAGACGGACGATCCTTGCCCTGATCCGGCGGCTTGCGCGGTCATCGAGAAGTACTTTCAGAGCATCCATCTCTGCGTCAGGCATGAATCCGATCCTCCCGCGCCGGGCTTGGAGGAGGTCTCGCTGGACCAGGACGGCTATCAGTTTCGCTTCCGCGACCTGAGCGGCCGCGCGGACGTGGAGAGCCGCTCCTTCAGCCTCCACGCGCTCGTTTTCAATCCTGATTATCCGTTCGGCGCGGGTTATGGGGCGGAGATAGCCGCCTCCGAGCCCGGCTCCTCGGCCCTCTTGTTCACGGTCCCCGGCGAGGCCTGTGAGAGGTCCTCTCAGTGCCCGGAAAGGACGTTCGATCGAGGCTATTACCTTCTCCTCGGCCATTCGGACTACCGCGAGCCCCACGAAGGCTATCTCGGTCATGTCCGATCCGACCGCGGCGCCTATTTGTGCAAGCTCGGGCCGAAGCCGTTCTGCTGGAGCCCTTGTCCCACCTCCTGATTCTCCGAGGATGTTGAAAAGCGCTATACTAGCGTTCTCACCGCGCCCGTAGTGAAACGGATATCACGACAGCCTCCGAAGCTGTAAGTTCAGGTTCGATTCCTGACGGGCGCACCA
>CAZZGQ010000023.1:0-22832 GCA_964653765.1 uncultured Elusimicrobia bacterium
AAAATGGTGGTTGGGAGAGGATTCGAACCTCTGTAGGGCAGGGCCCGACGGTTTTACAGACCGTTGCTTTTGACCGCTCAGCCACCCAACCGGTGCTAAAATCCGCTTGTTTTTCAAACAAAATTCGCGGACCCAAAAAACGCCTCGACGGAGCAACGGTTTTTACGACCGTTGCATCTGCTGAGGCGATTCATTCTAGCAAAACGCGCGCGTTCGTGTCATGCGCGTTTTCTCGACGAGAAAATCGTCTTGAGCGCGGTCGCTTGGTCAATTTTCTTGATGAAATGACGCGCGCTTTTGGTGCCCCGCGGTGGACACTTTTTGGACACTCCGCGCGCCGAGTGTCCAAAAAGTGTCCACCGAGAAGCACGATGCGAGCGCCTCGTAGGCGCCCTCACTTCTTAGGCTTGTGTTGCCGCGCCCAGTCTTCCCAAGCTGATATCCAGCGCCGTTCGCTCACGGGGTCGATGGTGTAAGGGGGGAACTCTGGCAAGCCAGAGATCGACTTCATGGCGAGCGCGGCAGACCGGCGACCATTGGGATCTGAGCTCTTCTCGAAATAAGCAAGGAGATCGGGGAAATATCCGATCAGCGTTGGGTTCGCGAGCGACTGTGGCTGGTTACTTGCAAACTGCAGGGTAGTCGTCGCCATCGACAGCCCCTCGGCCATCGCGGCGGCTTCAACTGGATTCTTTGCCTGAAGGGCCGCGCGGACAAAGGGGCTTCCCAGTGAGGCCGGGAGCAGCGCGAAGATCCTCGCGACGGAGGAGTTCAGCGGCTTGCCCTGTTGCTTAAGTTGGTCCAGCACACCTTGAGCTAGATCTCGCGCTTCCTTCGGGGCGTACCACGCGAAGTAGTCGGCTACGCCCATACAGACATTCTCGTCCAACGGCTTGGCTGCCAAGAGAAAGGACCGAATGCGAGCCCAATCAAGCGGTAAGTAGGGCGCTGGCATTGGCGTCGTCACCGAGGTCAGAAGTCGCCATGCGAAGTCGGCTTGCTCGTGGTTTCCCGAGAGAAGTTTCTTGTCGATGATCTTAGCTGCGTCGGCTGGGCGCTCTTTGAGCGCAGCTAGGTAGACTTCGTTTGAGAACGGGCCCATCCTCGGCTTATCGGACGCCATGTCTGCGAGCGCATCCGCCAGCACTTCCTGTTGTCCCAGCTCCAATAACTTCGCGTACACGTACTGCTTGTCGATTCCGGGAGCGCGGGCCAGCTTCCAAAGCTCGGGAATGAACTGGGCGGAACCACATTTGTCGATGACGGCAGTCTCTGCGCCGAGCTGTTCGCGATTTCCGGAATGAGCTAGGACTTGCTGAAATGCTGTTTCGCAGGCTTTGGGGCTGGGCTGTATTAGACCATCCTCGAAAGCCTTGACCGTCTCTTCTGGTGTCAGGCTTCTCTTTGCGAGAACCTGTTTTTGGCGGTATTCGAGAAGAAGTCGCCAGCGTTCCGATTCGGCGTCCACGCGCTGCGCTGAGCGGGCATCGTCGCTGGGCCAGCCGTACTCAGTCCGGGCCAGGACATCCGCATACCAGCGCATTGCCGCAGGCCGAGTCGGGCGTCCCGCGTCGATGGCGCGGTGAATCTCCCGGGCGACGATTTTCGGATCGGGATATTCGAGAAGACCGTGGATGGCAGGCTCGAGAACGTTCTTGTAGTCGTCCTCGAGCGCATTCACCAGCAGCGGCACGGCCTGGACATTCGGCAGGTTGCGCAAGCGCTCCGTCGCCCATCCTCGGGTCATGACGTCGCTACTGCCCATGTCATGTTCGATCTCGCTCAGGGTCCTTGAGATGAACGCTTCATTGGGTGGAACCACGGTCACGTAGATGGGATCCGCCGAAACCGTCACGACAGGACCTGTCGAAATGCCGATGTGGACATCGGTTTCGGGGATCACCAGACGGTATTTGCCCGGCAAACGGATGAAGACAGTCGCGGGCTTGCCCAAGGTATACGAGCTCCCGGGCGGCGGCGATACGAACCCATTCATCATCATGTTCGCCATGGCGGAACTGAGCGGGGCTCTCGGATAGGCTACGGGGGCGCCGGTCGAGGTCTGGACGTCCGGGCAGAGATTGAAGAAATCGAAAAGATTGGGCGACGTGCCGCCGAAAAACCGCGAATTGAATCCAACGATCTTGCGGCCTGCAGCATCAGCGAGGTCAGGAGTGACGCTTATGGCTTCTCCCGTAAAGTATTCCTTCTTGGCCAGCGCGAGTCGAATCTTTATGATCAGGTGGCTTCCCGGCGCTTGTCTTGACGCGAGGACAGGCGACCTGACACCGGAGAGCCAGCGCTCTTGGAACTCCTCTTGCGACTCCGCGTCGAAGCCCCCTTTTCGCAAGCATTAGCGATTGCGGTCGGTACCGCCTGACCGGCGTCTTTGTAAGCGTGGGCCAATCTGCAGCGGCGTTCGAGCGATCCACGGTCCATCTGATTAAGGGCGGCCTTTAGTGTTGCCGGGTCGTTCGGAGCAATCATGTTCGCCACCCGAAAGCCATGCGCGGGCGAAGTCTCATCGTTGAGCTCGATCATCGAGCGATAATACGGCAGCGCGGCCTCAGCAAGCGGTCCCCGCGCCGCCATGGCGTCGTACTCGATATAGGTCGATATCTTTCGAGCCTTCAACATCGCGAGCATTGGAGGGAGGTAGGGAACGCCCGATTCCCCGGCGTTTGCCAGAGCGTCGAAGGCGGGCGCGGAGACTATGGGCTGAGTGCTTCTCAGCATTGAAGCGAGGATCGGTACCGCGCGATCCTGGTAGGCGCCGATCCTCACCAGTATTGATGCGATCCTCTCACGTTCCCACAGGTCTGGAGTGTCGAGGTGCCTCGCGAGCGCTGAAGCGGCGGGCTTCGCGTAAGGGCCTAGCGTGCCGAGTTCAATGAGCGCCTCTTGTTTGTTCGGGCCGTCCAGTTTCTTAGCCAGGCTGGGCAGGATCGCGCGGTTCAGTGCGCCTTCGTCGATCGGCTTGGCGGACGAGGGCAGAGCGAGCGAGAACAGCAGAGCGAAAACCAACTGCTCCGGCGCTGCAGGCATTGCCGGAAGGATAGCAGCGAGGATCGCATACTTCAACGACCAGGACGGTTAATTCCTTAGATGGGTGGGCCTTGACAGTGTGGCGCTATAGTGTTATCATGAATTCACCCAATGGGTGAATCGATGTATTGCGAGGCCAGTTTTGCGAATCCGGTTCGAATCCAAACGGCTCGCGGCGCTTTATGTCGAAGAAGCGGACGCGAGACGATACCCCTCTGAAGTTGTCGATGCATTTTTTGAGGTGATGGCGGCGCTTAAGTCGGCCATCGATGAGCGCGATTTGTACGCGCTGAAAGGCCTCCATTTCGAGAAGCTTAAGGGAGGAAGAAAGAACGAGCGGTCGATGCGCCTCAACAAGGCGTGGCGCCTGATCGTTCGAATGGAGCGGGATGATAACGGCAAGCTCATTGTAGTGGTCAATCTGGAAAACCACTACGGTGACTGAATGGGGGAGATTATGACGTCGCTCAAGCCTGCTCGCGCGGTAAAGCCGGGGCAGATTCTGGATAGGGAGTTGAAGGCGCGGGGTTGGACTCAGAAGGATCTCGCGGAGATCATGGGCCGGCCGGTTCAGGCAATTAATGAGATCGTCTCGGGTGTGAAGCAGATCACGCCAAAAACCGCGCACGAGCTTGCGCAGGTATTCGGGACGTCAGCCGAGTTTTGGATGAACCTTGAAACAAACTATCGTCTGCACCTTGCAGCGAACGAAGCCGATGACTCGATTGCGCGGAAGAGCCGGCTGTATTCAATCGCTCCGGTGAAGGAGATGCTCAAGCGCTTTTGGATCAAGGCAGGCAATTCGATCCCCGAGCTTGAGACATCGGTCTGTGCATTTCTCGAGATCAAAGACCCAGCGGAGCAGCCGACGATAGCGGCGAGTCGCCGCCATTCCGTCGGACGCGAAGTCGAATCGATCTCGCAGATCGCGACAGTCAAGCGAGGTAAACATCTTGCTGAAGCACAAAAGCTCCGGGGAGTCTTCAAGCAGAACGAGTTTGCTCGCGATCTGCCGTCTTTGTTTTCTCTGACTCGCCAATGCAGAGATGTGAGCCGAGTACCCGAATGGTTTCTGGAGCGCGGAGTCCATTTTGTCTTGGTCCCGCATTTGCCGCAGTCGTTCCTTGATGGTGCTTTTTTCATGATCGAGACTGGGCCCGTTATTCTGCTCACGCTTCGCTATGACCGGATCGATTCGTTCTGGTTCACTCTGAGCCATGAAATCGGACACCTAGTGTCGGGGCACGGCGGCGTTTACTTGGACAATATCGATGAGCAGAAGAACGATGCTGCCGAGAAGCAAGCGGATGACTTCGCTACTGAGAGGATTCTTAATCCCGCGGCTTATCGAGCGTTCGTGTCTAGGACCAAGCCATTCTTCTCGCGAGAGTCCATCGCTCGCTTCGCTACTGAGCAGGATCGGCATCCGGGGATCGTGCTTGGACGGCTTCAGCATGAAGGGCTAGTGCCCTACAAGAATCTGAGAATATTCCTCGAAAGGGTAAGCCCGCAGCTTGATCAATGGATTGATCGGCCGGCTCCTGGCAAGGCTGTGGTGACGGGCGCGAAATGAGGACGAGCGAGGCTTTATCACGATGCCGGTGAGTCAATTGCGGGTTAGAGACTGGGCTTCTTTGCGTCGTGGAATGCGGCTTGTGCCGTTTTTTGCAGGCGCGATGATGGTCTCTGCTTGTGGGCCTTCCTTGACGCAGGTCAGAACGTTTGGCGTGGCAACCGAATCGGTCTCCCGGGACACGCGGAACTGCTTCGCTCTAATCGATAGCAGCGTCATTACTCGGAAAACGTACGAGGTCGCGTCCAGTACCTTTGCTTTCCCGGTGCCCGCGACCTTTAAAGGCTTCTTTGAATCGGATGATGTGTCCGCAAAGGCTCTCAAGGTTCGTCTGGACCTCCTAGATAATCTCGGGGCATACGGCGCGGCGCTTCAAGACCTCGCGACGGCGGATGTCAAAGCGGACGTCGATAGCGCTTCGACTGAGCTGTTCGGCGCTGTGCAGAATATGGAGGATACGTATACTCAGGTGTCCGGCAAGCCGGGCCTCATTTCCGCGCAGAGGCTAGGCGTTATCTCGTCCGCCGTAGCAGGCCTTGGCGGCGCGATCTCGGATCGAAAGAGGCGAGCGGCGCTTCGCACGATAATTGACGCGACTGACGACAGCGTGCAGCGCGCCGCCGAATTGATCGCCGATGATCTGGCGCCAAAGCCTGCATCAGAGACCGGTAGCGACTTGGGGCACTTCGTTGAGGAGAACCTCAGGATGGCATTTGGCTCCCTTCAAGACGCCTACCTGAGCGAGCGCGGGGCGCGTGGTGCCACATTTGACTCCCGTCTCAGACTGTTGCGGCAGATGCAGACTATCCACGAGCGCAAGGCTGCGGTTAGGAGCCTGTTTGCTTCGGTCGCTGCGTCGGCTCGCGAAATGGTTACAGCTCACCATGAGTTGAAGTTGGCGACCGCCTCTCGGAGCTTTACTTCCGACCAGGCGGCTGCAGCTATTTCACGGCTGGCTGGCGATGCGCATCAAGTGCGAGCGCTTTATGCGCAATGGCAGCAAGGAGATTGACCATGCCTGGATCGGATGAGCAGCAGGTTTTGAACCTCCTTACAACTCTGATCGACCGCCTCTTGGATGCCCAAGAAAGCTGTCAGGACCCCGCGACACGGAGTCAGCTGAAACAGCAACTTTCGCGGCTAACGGCTTCGAAGGAGGCACTGCTCTCGAAGCAGTTCGCCTCAAAGACCGCCGCGTATGAACAGGTCACGAAGGCTCTCGCCGATGCGACTGCCTCGGCCAATTCGGCGCTGGATGATGTGCAAAGCATCACCGACGCGGTCAATAAAGCCGCGACACTGGCGGGTGCCCTCGATCAACTCGTCAAGAGCGTGGGAGGGGCGGTATGAGCGGGCAATCCCTCTCTAAGATCGATCATTTTTTCGTGTTAATGCTCGAGAATCGCTCCTTCGATCATATGCTCGGCTTCTCGGGTATGTCCGGCGTCGATCTCCAGGGTCGGGCGGCGACCATCGCGGGTCTTTCTGGGAAGGAGGCAGTCCCGGCTGATCCGTCAGTGCCCAGTTCACCTCTAATTTCAGTGACGCCGGACGCGGAACTCAGCGTGAATCCGGACCCGCCTCATGAGTTCGAGAATGTCAGGACACAGTTATGCGGGCCGAACGGCCGCTATCCCAACCTGACAAACAACGGCTTCGTAGCTAGCTATCGCAACGTCAGCTCCAGCCCGGAGCGGATCATGCGTTGCTTTTCGCCCGATAGGCTTCCCGTGATGACAGCGCTCGCAAAGAACTTTGCGCTGTGCGACGCTTGGCATTCCGGCTTGCCGGGACCGACTTGGCCTAACCGCTTCTTCGTGCACGCGGCGACGTCGGGAGGGCTGGACGCGAGCCCCGATACCGACGATACGGTTAGCGCCGAGTTCCTGAATGGATATTCGTTCAAAGGCGGCACGATCTTCACGGCTCTGGAAGCGGCACGTCTTTCCTGGCGCGTATACCATGGAGATCCTCTCCCGCAAGTCCTCGCCATCGAAGGAATGCACAGTCGTTATATGGAGCCGTCACGGACTTGGTTCCGAGAATTTGAGCACTTCCGAGAGGATCTTCAGTCGGGCGATTATGGCCCGAGCTATACCTTCATCGAGCCGAACTACGGGAACGTCCTGACCTCCAACGTGACGAAGGACTTCCAGGGCGGGAATTCCCAGCATCCCGTCGGCAACGTCGCGGACGGGGAACAGCTGATCAAGGACGTTTACGAGGCCCTTCGCGCTTCGCCCCTTTGGGAGCGATCTGCCTTGATTATCACATACGATGAACATGGAGGTTTTTTTGATCATGTGCCGCCTCCAGCCGCCAACCCAACTGGCGACGACAGGCGCTACAACCAGAATGGCTTCAACTTCGAACTGCTGGGCGTGCGAGTCCCGGCGATCATCGTCTCGCCTTGGGTTCCTCGCAATGTGATCGACAGCCAAGTGCGCGATCACTCCGCTGTGTTGGCCACAGTCGAGCATCGTTTTGGAATCAAGCCCCTCACGGGGCGTGACGCGAACGTCGCGGCGCTGGACGATTTCTTCTGCCTGGATGCACCCAGGCAGGATGCTCCCTTGAGCCTTCCTGCGCCAAATGGCGCCTCTCCGGCGGCGCCTGCACCCGCTCCCCAATCGCCTGATGGTGCGCTCGATCCGGCCACAGAAAGCTTCCTTCATTTGGCGGGGTCGGTCAGTTGCCGCGTCTCACCTGAAGCCTGTCCCGCGGTGCAGGGGCAAGTAAAAGACATCGACTCGAAGGACGATGCGCGTGACTTCATTAAGGATGTCGCCGCAAAGCTTAAGGCCCTGAAGCTCTAAGGACCCAAGGGCCGGGCTCAGAATTGCCAAACGGACGGCGTGTCCACTAACTCTTCCGCCGCTCGACCCGTGCCAGCAGCCGCAGGCTTTGCTCGACGTCCTTGAGTTGCTTCTTGAGGAGCCGGCGCTCCTTGACCGCCTTCTCGATCTCCGCGGGGCGGCTCTTGCCGAGATACTTCGATTCGACGCGGGCGCCGTCTCGGACTTTCAGGTAGAAGTAGTCCTTGCGGCCGATGCGGCGCTTCATGACGCTGCCGCGAGGCAGCTGCTTGAGGCGCGCCTTCAGCCGCTTTTCGAGGTCTAGGTAGTAATCGAGACTGTCTTTGAGGATGCCTTTTAGGATGGCCATGATCTATTACACCACAAGTAGTCTAACAGGTGGGAATTGTGGTGTAAAGCCCTAACGGGTACCGGCTCGCGAGTTGCCAAACGGACGGCGTATGCATGCTGCCGTTTGGTTACCGGCCGCGCGATCGCGCGAAGTGTCCGAAAAGCGTCCATCGCGGGGCCAAAACAGGCCATTTTCGGCCTACTCGGCACCAACCGCCGCATGACTTTAGGCCGTCGAATTACGCTGGTATCTACAGGGTTCTCGACGGAGAAAGCAGGGGGAACTTCGAGGAAGTGGCGGCAGTTTTACAGACCGTTGCTTTTGACCGCTCAGCCACCCAACCGTTACTAACTTCTGCTTATTTTTACTGCCTAATTCAACAACTGAATTTTTCAATCCCAAAAACTCGCCGGATTAAAGTGTGCACTTTGTGTGCGGTTTTGGCTTCGAGGAGGGGTCTCCCGCGTTGCGCCGACCGCGTCACTTGCGCGCGTTTTTCAATCCATCACCGGCTCGCAAAAAACCCGCGAACCGCCAGGGATGCAGTTGGCGGACAAGGCGAAGAGCTATGCTTCCGAGGACAAGGCTCCGGGCGAGAGCTTCGAGGATTGGTATCCGGCCGACATCACTCAGCCGGCCGGCGCGGTACCCGGCCCTGAGCCCGGAGCTGAAAGACTCTCTCTCATCACCTCTGCGCGCTCGACCTGTTCTGAGCGCGGATTACTGAGGGAAGGTTTTCGGCGGCTCGACAACGGGCTTGTCGCCGTTGAGCGCCGACAGGAAGGCCAGCAAGTCGCGCTTTTCTTCCGCGGAAAGACCCAGTGGCTTGATCTTCTTGCTAAGCCACTGGTTGCCCTGCCCGCCGCGGTCGAAGAACTCAATCGTCTCATCCAACGTCGCCTGCGAGCCGTCGTGCATATAAGGGAAGGTGTCTGCTAGGTTCCGCAGAGTGGGTGTCTTGAATGCGCCGTGATCCTCGTCGCGTTTGGTGATGTTGTATCGGCCTAAATCAAGCTGGCGCCGTTGCATACCGACTCCCAGGTTGTAGAAGGAGTCGTCGGTAAAGTCCGGTCCCATGTGGCAGCTCGCGCAGTTCGCCTTGCCCTTGAATAGGGCCATGCCGCGGACGGCACCTTCCGATAGCGCCGCGTTATCCCCGGCGACGTAACGGTCGTAGGACGAGTGTCCCGTCACAACGGTTCGCTCGAAGTGGGCTAGCGCCGCTGCGATGCGGCCGATCGTGACCTTGGAATCTCCGAACGCCGCCTCGAAGTAGCCTCGGTAGCCGCGCACGGCGGCGATCCTCGCCACAGCCATCGCGTGCGGCACGTCTATCCGACCCGTCTGAGATTAGGGGCTCCCGACGAGTAGGGAACGATTTGGCGCGGCGGCAGTATGGTTTGGCATGGATAAGCCAAACTCGCTTGAAAGCCGCCTGTCGTGGGACCCCTGGCCGCTCTGCCGCCTGGCTGCCGTTCTCGCTCTCCTGACCGCGTATCTCCAGGCGCTCGATTGGGTCGGGATTCACCGCGGCTCGCCGATCACGGTCGTCACCAAGGAGGAGAAGCTCAAGGATACCGCCTGGGTGAGGATGACCGGAGAGATGGTCACCGTACTCGAGGCACCCCGAGCTCTACCGCATTCTAATATTGAAAAAATGAGACAACTCTGGTATCTTTCATAGGGAAATTAGGACAACTTCGCGCCTTCCGGCCGCTACAATTTAAGAAATGGCACCGCTCTCCGAGATCGTCTTCGGGTCATCTCAGCCCGCGCAGGCAAAGCGTCTGCGCAGGCTGCTCGTGTCCAAGCAAGCGCGCAAGATCGCGTCCCGGATCTACACGACCAATCTCACCGACCCTCCTGAGATCATCATCCGCGAGAACATCTATCCGATTCTCGGGCGTCTGTTTCCTGGCGCGGTCATCAGTCATCGCACGGCGCTGGAGGGCGGACCGACCAAGCGGGGAGAGGTTTTCTTGACCGGTTCCTATCCTCGGAAGGTCAAGCTGCCCGGCCTGTCCGTCACCGTTCTAAAAGGCGCCGGCCCAGGCGTGGACGACAAGCCCTTCATGGAAAGCCTCTTCATGGCGTCCGAACCAAGGGCATTCCTTGAGAACCTGCAGATCAGCCGGCCGCACGGCGACTCGGCGAAGACCATCACGCGCAAAGAGCTGGAGGAGCGTTTGGATCGCATCCTTCGTTTGCGAGGCGAGAAGGCGCTCAATGACCTGCGGGATAAGGCGCGGCGGGTCGCGCGAAAGCAGGGCTTCAAGGACGAGTTCAAGATCCTCGACAAAATCATCGGAGCGCTGCTGCAGACTAAACCCGCGTCCGGGCTGCAATCGTCTCTAACCAAGGCGCGCGCGGTGGGCCAAGCCTACGATCCCGAGAGGATCAAGCGATTTGAGGCCCTCTTTTCGGCGCTCAAGCAAAATCCGCTTCGAGAATCTCTGGAGTCTCACTCTCAATCCGGGGCGCTCAGAACGCTAGCTTTCTTTGAAGCATACTTCTCGAACTACATCGAGGGCACGCGGTTTGAAGTCGATGAGGCGCGAGAAATCGTCTTCGAGGGCAAGATCCCGCAGGCCCGCCCTCAGGACGCGCACGATGTGTTGGGGACCTATCGCGTCGTCTCGAATCTAGGCGCGTACCGGAAGCTGCCGACGGATTTCGACGGCTTCTGGCGCCTGCTTTCCTTGCGCCACGAGACAATTCTTGGCGGAAGGCCGGAGACGCGGCCCGGCGAGGTCAAGACCGTGGTGAATCGCGCCGGCGACACGGTTTTTGTGGCGTCGGACTTGGTGAAGGGGACTTTGGCCAAGGGCTTTCAGTTTTACTCCGTACTGGAGCCGCCATCGGCTCGCGCCGCGTTCATGATGTTTCTCGTCTCGGAGGTCCATCCCTTCAACGATGGCAACGGCCGGGTGGCGCGCGCCATGATGAACGCCGAGCTCGTCGCGGCCGGCTTGAGGCGGATCATCATCCCGACCGTGTTCCGCGACGACTACTTGGGCGCACTGCGCGCGTTAAGCCGCAAAGGCGAGCCCTCGATCTATCTTCGGATGCTCGATCGCGCTCAAGAGTTTTCCGCCAGCATAGACTTTTCCGACTTTGCAGCGGCGCAACGCGCTCTTACTTCCGCGAACGCTTTCAAAGACCCGAAGGAAGGCTTGCTCACGATCCGCAAGGCGGGGAGCGCATAATGACGAGCTGTTCCAAATGCCGCGAGCGCCATACCGCAGGCTTCATGCTCGCCGTCGAGCCGCCGGTTTGCGTGTTCTGCCATTACAGGATCGAGTCGTCCGAAAGCAAAGGGCGATGCCGCACGCGCGCGGAGGATCGCGCCGATGCCGAGGCCCAGGCTCGCCGTTATGCTGACGCGCAGCGGCGCAAGCGCTGCGTTCTCGACGGAGAAGGGAGGGGAGCTTCGAGGAGGCGTCCGCACTAGCGCCGCTCCCTTCGCCTCATCCGCGAGAACGTCTTCGCCTCGCTAGCCGTGAAAGCGGCGTTCGTCGTCTTGACGCTGATGGGGCACGCGACTCTCTGGAGCGAGATCACGGCCGACATAGGCGTGTCGCTTCTGGTGATCCGCAACGCCTTGAGGCTGCTGGCCTGGCGGCGTTGGATTGATGCGCGGGACGAGCGCGCGGGACCTTGGCTAACCCTTCGCCTTGTCCGTCTCCTTCTTCACGTCGCGCAGCGTGTAGTCCGCGGGAGCGCAGGCGCCGTGGCCGACGATGGTGAGACTGCTCAACGATCTCTTGATGGAGATTCGTTTCAACCTCCTCTAGTCGTGAACGGCGTGGCCGGCCCGAACGACGTCGTGATGCCGCGGCACGACTGTGCCGCCCTTCATCTCGAAGCTCCATTTCCAGATCGAGTAGACGACGGGATAGATCAGCAGCTCGAGGATGAACGACGTGAAGATGCCGCCGACCATGGGCGCGGCGATGCGCTTCATCACGTCGCCGCCCGCCCCGCGCGACCACATGGCGGGCAGCAGGCCCATGAACATGGCCATGACGGTCATCATCTTGGGGCGGATGCGCCGGACCGCGCCGTGGATGATCGCTTCCTCTAGGTCCACGTACGTGCGCATGCGGCCTTCCTTGACGCGCTCCTCGTACGCCAGGTCGAGATAGAGCAGCATGAAGATACCGGTCTCGGCGTCGAGGCCCATGAGGGCGATCATGCCCACCCACACGGCGATCGACACGTTGTAGCCTAGGATGAAGAGCAGCCACACGGCTCCGACGATCGAGAACGGGACGGCGAGCATGACGATCGCCGTCTTCACCGGCGAGCCGGTGTTGAGGTACAGGAGCAGGAGGATGAGGAACAACGTCAGAGGGATGACGACCTTGAGCCTTTGCGCTACCCGTTGCATGTTCTCGTATTGGCCGCTCCAGACGATCCGGTAGCCCGTCGGCAGCTTCACGCGCTCAGAGACGGCCTTCTTCGCCTCCTCGACGTAGCCGCCGATGTCTCGGCCGCCCACGTCCACGTAGACGTAGCCGGCGAGCTGGCCGTTCTCCTCGCGTATCATCGACGGCCCCTCTACGATCTTGATGTCGGCGAGCTCGCCGAGCGGGATGTGGCTGCCCGCCGACGTCGGCACGACGACGCGCTTGAGGGCCTCGAGGTTGTCGCGCAGCTCGCGCGCGTAGCGCACGTTGACCGGGTAGCGCTCCCTTCCTTCCACGGTCGTCGTGACGTTCTCGCCGCCGATCGCGGAGGTGATCACGGACTGGGCGTCCTTGATGCTTAGACCGTAGCGGGCGAGCCGGTCGCGCTTGAGGTCGAAGTCGACGAAGTATCCGCCGGCCACGCGCTCCGCGTAAACGTTGCGGGTCCCGCGCACCGCTTTCACGGCGTCCTCGACCTGCGAGCCCAGGTCCTGGATGTCCTTCAGATCCGGGCCGAAGATCTTGATGCCGACAGGCGTGCGGATGCCCGTGGAGAGCATGTCGATCCGGTTCTTTATCGGCATGGTCCAGATGTTGGGCATTCCCGGGAAGCGCAGCTTCTGGTCCATCTCGTCGATGAGCTGCTCCATCGTCTTGCGTTTGGGCCACTGAGACGTGGGCTTGAGGATGACTGTCGTCTCGACCATGGAGAAGGGCGCGGGGTCGGTGGAAGTCTCGGCGCGGCCGGCCTTGCCGAAGACGCTCTCCACCTCCGGGAAGCTCTTGAGGACACGGTCCTGCTCCTGCAGCAGCTTCTGCGCCTCGGTTACGGAAAGGCCGGGCAGCGCCGTAGGCATGTAGAGCAGGCTGCCCTCGTTGAGCGGAGGCATGAACTCGCTGCCCAGGTGGAGGTAGACAGGGATCGTCGAGACCACCAGGACCAGCGCGGCGCCCAGCACCGCCTTGCGGTGCTCCAGCGCCCAGCGGCAGGCGGGCTCATAGACGCGAAAGAGCAGCCGGCTGATCGGGTGCTCCTCCTCCGGATAGTACTTGCCCACGGCGACGTGGTTGTAGAGCCAAGACAGCCAGCGCGGCTTGAAGCTCACATAGTCCATCCGGGTAAAGAGCATGCGGATCGCCGGATCGAGCGTCACCGCCAGGATCGCCGCGATCGCCATGGCGAGGTTCTTCGAGTAGGCGAGCGGCTTGAACAGGCGCCCCTCCTGATCGACGAGCGTGAAGACGGGCATGAACGCCGCCGCGATGACGAGCAGCGAGAAGAAGACCGAGGGCCCGACTTCCTTGAGCGCGGAGAGGCGTACCTCGTGGAAGGCGCCCTTGCGACCGCCCGCGTCCCAGAGCTGCAGCTTCTTGTAGGCGTTCTCCACCTCGACGATGGCACCGTCCACGAGCACGCCGATCGAGATGGCGATGCCGGCCAGCGACATGATGTTGGCGGTCAGCCCGAGGAAGTAGAAGGGAATGAAGGCCAGCACGACGGACACCGGTATCGTGAGGATGGGCACCAGCGCCGACGGGATGTGCCACAAAAAGAGGAGAATCACGAGGCTGACGATGACGATCTCCTCGAGGAGCGTGTGGTTGAGCGTGCGGATCGCGCCCTCGATGAGCTCGGAGCGGTCGTAGGCCGGGACGATCTCGACGCCGGTCGGCAGCGTAGGCGCGATCTCCTTGATGCGCGCCTTGACCCTGTCGATGACGTCCAGGGCGTTCTCGCCGTGTCGCATGATGACCACGCCGCCCACCGTGTCGCCCTCGCCGTTCCAGTCCGCGACGCCCCGGCGGAGGTCGGGGCCCAACTCCACGCGCGCCACGTTCTTGACGAGGATCGGCGTGCCCGACTTGCGATCGACGCCGACGACGATGTCCTGGATGTCGTCGATCGACTTGGCGTAGCCGCGGCCGCGGACCATGTACTCGGCGCCGGCCAGCTCGAGGACGCGGCCGCCCGTTTCCTCGTTGCCGTTTCGCACGGCGTCTATGACCTGCGAGAGGGGGACGTTGTAGGCGCGCAGCAGGTCCGGGTCGACGTTGACTTGGTACTGCTTGACGAAGCCGCCCACCGAGGCGACCTCGGCGACGCCCGGCACCGATTGCAGCTCGTAGCGAAGATGCCAGTCCTGGAGGCTTCGCAGCTCGGCCAGGTTATGCTTTCCGGACTTATCGAGCAGCGTGTACTGGTAGATCCAGCCGACGCTGGTCGCGTCCGGGCCGATCTCGGTCTTGACGCCTTCTGGCAGCTGAGACTGAATCTTGCTCAAGTACTCGACGACGCGGCTACGCGCCCAGTAAAGGTCCGTGCCGTCCTTGAAGATGGCGTAGACGTAGGAGTAGCCGAAGTCCGACTGAGCGCGGATCACCTTCACGCTTGGCGCGCCGAGCAGCGCGGTCACGATGGGATAGGTGACCTGGTCCTCGACGACGTCCGGGCTTCGGTCCCAGCGCGAGTAGATGATGACCTGAGTGTCCGACAGGTCCGGGATAGCGTCCAGCGGCACGCGCTTGAGGCACCAGACGGCCGAGAGCACGGCTACGAGGGTGAGCATGAGCACGAGGAACTTGTGCCTCGCGCAGAACTCGATGACCTCGTCGATCATTTCTTCTCTCCACCTTTCATGCCGGGCATGCGCGGCATGGAGTCTTGGCTGGCTTTTTGGCCCGTGGCGCGCAGCTTCGATTCCGAGTCCAGCAGGAAGTTCGCCTGGGTGACGACCTGCTCTCCGGTCTTGATGCCGGAGAGCACCTCGTAGTAGCCCTCCGCCAGGTGGCCGATTTTTACTTCCCGAGGGTCGAAAGTCCCGTCGCCGATCTCGACGAAGGCGAGCTGCCGAGTCCCAGTGTCGAGGATGGCGTCCGAAGGGACGGTCAGCGCCTCGCCGAGAGGCGCCTTGATCGTCACGTTGACGAACATCTCGGGCTTGAGGATGCCGCGCTCGTTGGGTATCTCGGCGCGCACCCGCACGGTCCTCGTGTTCGGGTTGAGCACCGGGTCGATCGCCTTGATCGTCCCGCGGATGAGGCGGCCCGGCAGGGCGGGCAGCGTCACTTCCACGTCCTGCCCCGGCGAGATGAGAGCGATGTCGTTCTCGTACACCTCGGCGTACACCCACAAGCTGCCGCCCGGCTGGCCATAGAGAAGGTTGGTGGGCGAGCCCTCCGCGGCGAGCTTGTCGATCTGGTCGTCGCCCAAGCCCATCAGCTTGAGCTTGGTCCGCGACGCGCGCACGAGAGCGTCCGCCTGCTCGTGCACGTCCGGCCACGGGCTTTCCTTGACCTTTTCGCGCGAGATGAGCGCCTCGCGATACTCGGTGATCGCCGTGTAGAGATCCGGGTCGTAGGCGATCTTGCCCACGGTTCGGATCGAGGCGCGCAGCGTCCTGTAGCGAGCCTGCGTCGTGGCGACCCCGATGAGCTGCTGGCGCCACTGCGGCAGCTTCACGACAGCGTGCCCGGCGATCGACGTTTGCGCACCCTCCTCGCCCTCGTACACCGGCACGTAGTCCATGCCCATCGAGTCCTTCGCGGGCGTCGGCGAGGTGACGTCGGGGTTCATGGGATTGCGGTAATAAAGGATGCGTCCCTTGCCGCCGCTGTCGGCGGCGCCGCCAGCGGCGTCGGCCTTCTGCAGCTTCATGCCGCAGATCGGGCAGATTCCCGGCTTGTCCGAGACCACGGAAGGATGCATGGCGCACTGGTAGAGGTCCTTGTGCGCGTGCGTCTCGGCCGCGGGGGGGCTTGGAGCCCTGCGTCCGAGCCGCGGCGCGACGAGCGCGACGCCGACTCCGACGAGGAGGCCTAGCGCGAAAGTGATCCAGCGTCTATTCATGGTCATGAGGCATCCCCTCGTGCTCCGCGGCCTTCACGGCCGAGAGATCGACGCCAAGAGCGCGCTCGAGCTTCGCCACGCTCTGTCCGTACTGCGAGACGTACTGGTCGTAGTCGAGACGAAACTCGAGCAGGGCCCGCTGGCTGTCCATCAGGCTCAGGAAGTCCACGCGCTCGGACTGATAGGCCGCTTCCGCGACCTTCACCGACTGCTCTGCCTGCGGCAAGATGCTCGTGCGATAGACCTCGACGAGCCGCCCCACGGTCTGAACTTTCGTCCAGTCGTCCTTCACGTCGGCGCGGGCCGAATTCTGCTCCGAGCGCAGCATCGCCTCGGCCTCGCCGAGCTCGGCGGACGCCGCCCGCGTCTGCGCCCGCGGGCGCCAAAAGTATAGGAAGGGCAGCGACATCTTGATCATCGCGATCGAGTCGCTGGGCATCCCTTCGCGGGTGCGCCGAGTGTACTGGAGCATGAAATCGGGCAGATATTCGGACCGCTGGGCAGCCAAGCTCGACTTCATGTGGTTGATGTGGTGGCTGGCCGCCCGGACCTCCGGCCTCTGAGCAAGCGCGGCCTGCTCGAGATCGAACTCGGTCAAAGAGAGGGCGGAAAGGCTCGGCTCCTGCGGCGCGCCGAGCGGCGCATCGGGCGCCTGGTCCAGCAAGGCGTTGAGCGCGGCCTGCGCGGAGGCGCGCTCCTGCTCGAGCGTGAGGAGGGCTGCGAGGGTCTTTGACAGCTCGACCTGTGCGCGCAGCACGTCCGACTGGGACGTCTTGCCGGTCGCATAGCGCGCCTCGGCGGTCTTGGCGAGCCGGCGCATCACCTCCACGTTCTGGTCGAGGATTGTCTTCGCCTTCGTCATGTAGAGGTAGCGGTAGTAGGCGTCCTTCACCCGGGCGACGATGTCGAGCTCGACGCCGTGATAGACTTCCTCGAGCCGGCGGGCTTCGTGGCGTGCCGCCTCGCCTTTGAAGTGGAGCTTGCCGGGAAACGGAACTTCTTGGCTCAGGTCGTACCACTTCTCCGGGGCGGAGCCGACGCTCGCGCCGGAGAATCCCCAGTACTCGATGCCGACCTGCGGGGCGGCCCATGTCTTCTCGGGCAAGACCCGGGCGCGCGCCGCCTCCCACGTCTTCCGAGCGGCCAAGATCTCGGGATTGCGGGCGCGCGCCAGCGACACGACGTCTTGCAAGGCCGCGCTCGACGGCTCCTGGCCCCAGCCGGGCAGGGCCAGCGACAACATCAACGGCAGAAGTACCTTCACGATGCCTCCTTAGCGTAAAACGAAGCGGCCCGCGCCCGTCAGGGCGTGGGTCCGTGGGCTAAGCGAGGCTAGGGGGCGAGAGTCCGGAGGGAGCGAGGAGGAACGGCTGCGGCGGCGAGCGGTCGGAGCCGCCGCTCAAGAAGTGGCCCTCGTCGGCGCGGACGAGAGCCGGCCGGACCGGAACAGCCGCGACGAGGAAGAGCTGGGGCGTCGGAATGGAAGCCGCGGCCTGAGGCGGTCGAGCGGGAACGAAGTGGCAGCACTTCGAGGACGATTGCGGCTGCTGCTTCGGCGGCGGGCAGGAGGGCCCGCAGCAGGCCTTCGCCTTGGACGGTTGGGCGGCTATAGGCCCCACGACAGTGGTCAGCGCGAACGCCGCGCTCAACACGATCGCCGAGGGGATCTTGAGGCTCATCGGCTTCAGTCTAGCTCCTGACGGTTAAGAAATCAAGTCGCGAGGCATCTCGGTTCTGCTCAGTGATGGCAAACGGCGCTAGACTACCTGCTATACGGACCGCCAGCTGACGTGGGCTACGCCGAAGCGGAGCCTAGGCCGCGGGCAGCTCGATCCAGAAGGAGCTGCCGCCGCCCGCGCGCGGCTCATAGCCGGCGGCTCCGCCCATGCGCTCGGCGGCCCGCCGGACGATCGCGAGGCCGAGGCCGTGGCCCGGCTGGACGCCTCCGTGTCCGCGCTGGAAGGGCAGGAACAGCCGCGGCTTGAGCTCCTCGGGCACGCCCGGCCCGCGGTCTTCGACCCGGAGGCGGACGCGCTGCTCCTTGAGCTCCGCTCGGACCTCGACGTCGGGCTTGCCGCCGCCGGAATATTTGATCGCGTTGCCGACCAGGTTCTCGACCATCCGCTCGACGATGCTCTCCTGGCCCACGACCCGCGGCAAGGCGCCGGCGAGGCGGATCGATCCGCCGCGCTCCTTCGCCTCGCTCTCGAAGCGTCCCGCGACCCGCGCGACGACCTCGCTCAGGTCGACGGGCTTGGCCTCGAGGACGGACCGCCCGGCCATGCTGTACTGCAGCAGGTCCGTGATCATCGACTGCAGCCGCCGGACGCCTTCGGTGATCTTGTCCAGGAAGAGCGGCGCTTCCGGATCGTTCGGACGCCTCTTGAGGATCGAGGCGAAGCCCTCGATCTGCCGCAGCGGCGCTTTCAGATCGTGGCTCACGGTCGAGGAGAAGAGCTCGAGCTCGCGGTTGAGCTCGTGCATCTCCTTGGCGTGCGCCTGGAGCTGGGTCTCCGTCTTCTTGCGCTCCGTCAGGTCGCGCGTGACTTTGGCGAAGCCCGTCAGGCGCCCCAGCTCGTCGTGCATGGAGGTGACCGTCGCGTCCGCCCAGAACCGGCTGCCGTCCTTGCGCAGGCGCCAGCCCTCGTCGCGCGCGGAGCCTTCGCGCACGGCCGCGGCGAGCAACCGGTGCGCCCTCTCCTTTTCCTCGGGAGGGAAGAAGACGGAGAGGTGCTTGCCCAGGATCTCGTCCGTCGTGTAGCCCTTGAGCAGCTCGGCGCCCGTGTTCCAGGAGATGATCCGGCCGTCCGGATCGAGCATGTAGATCGCGTAGTCCTGGACGCCCTTGATCATCGCCCGGAAGCGCTGCTCGCTGCGCCGGAGCTCGTCGGCGGCGTACTTGCGCTCTGAGACGTCCCGGCACACCTTGCAGAATCCGGTCACCGCGCCGTCCTTGCCGCGGATCGCCGTGATGGCGACCTCCGCCCAGAACCGGCCGCCGCCCTTGCGCACGCGCCAGCCCTCGACTTGGACGTGGCCGGTCTCGCGCGCTTCCTCGAGCAGGACCCGCGGTCTTGCGAGAGCGCGGTCCTCCGGCGTGTAGAAGGTCTCGAAGCTCCGCCCCAGCATCTCGCTTTCCGCGTAGCCGTGGATCCGCTCGGCGCCCTTGTTCCAGCTGGCCACCCTCCCGGCGGGGTCGAGCATGATGATGGCGTAGTCGATCACGTCCCGGACGGAGGTGACGAAGGGCGCCGCCGCGGAAGCGTCGGCTGAGGGAAGCATCGTCAGCGCCTTCGGGCCTTGCGCGTGCGCCTCCTTGCGCGCTTCCTGCGAGCGGCGGACGGCGGCGCGGAGCGCGGCGAAGTCGGTGGAGGACTTCTTGATGAAGTCGAACACGGGCGCGCGGACCGCGCGCGAGACCATCTCGCCGGGGACGAGCTCCGAGCCCGTGAACATGATCACGGGGCACGAGTCGTCCGCGCGCTTGACGTGCTCCGCCACCGTGAATCCGTCCGACCAGCCGAGAGAGCAGTCCGTGATCGCCAGATCGTAAGGCCCCTCGGCCAGGGCGCGCTCGAAATCCTGCTGGCCCAGCACTTCGCGCGCCTGAAGGCCGGGAAAATCTTCCTCGAGGGCGCGCCTCGTCAGGAAGCGGTCGTCAGCGTCGTCATCGACGAATAAAACCTTCAAGGCTGGGCTTTCCATAGCAGGGCCCCTCAACTCATTGTACCTCCAGGCGCGTCTTTCGATTCGACGTTCGTTTGTTACCTCGCGAGAGTGGTCCATGTCATGCCCCCGGCGTTACAATGCGGTCGTTATGAGCGTGAAGCGGACGCGCACTGGGGGAAAGCGTCCTCCTCGTGAAAGGCTGAGCGGCCGCTTCAGTTCGCGCCTTTCGGAGGGTCGCGGCCAGGGCGCCGGCTTCTTCTTTCAGCTCGTGGCGAGCCTGGCCGACTACGCGGTGATCACCACCGACAGGGACGGGGTCATCAACAGCTGGAATCCCGGCGCCAAGCAGGTTTTCGGCTTCTCCGAATCGGAGATCATCGGGCAGCCGTACAGCGTGCTGTTTTCCAAGGAAGAGCAAACGAGCGGCGCCCATCGCCGCGAGCTCGATACCGCGGCCAAAGAGGGGCGGGCCCTCGACGAGACGTGGCACGTCCGCAAGGACGGCTCCCGATTTTGGGCCGCGGGCGTCGTCTTCCCTCTGAGAGATCAGAATGGAGCCCTGCGCGGCTTCACCAAGATCGCCCAAGACCTGACGAGAGGCAAGCTCCTCGAGCAGGCCGCCGAGTTCACCGCGAGGGTTCTTCACACGGTCGCCGACTCGATACCGGCCCTCGTTTGGTACATCAGCGAGGATGAGCGGGTCCTGTTTCAGAATCGGCCCAAGCTGGATTGGTGGCACAAAAAACCCGCGGAGGTCGAAAATCAGCTCATCGGAGACGTCCTTGGTGAGGAGGCCCATCAGGCCATCCATCCATTTGTCCGTAAATGTATGGCCGGCGGCCCCGTCAGCTTCGAGACCCGGTTCCCGGTGGCTGAAGGGCGCTGGATACACGCCGACGCCATTCCAGACTTGGATCCCGAGGGGCGCGCGCGCGGCGTCGTGCTGATGATCACGGATATCACGCACGCGAGGGAGCTGGAAAAGGAGCTGCGGGAAAGCTCAGCCGCAAAAGACCGTTTGGCCGCCATCGTCTCCACTTCCGCCGATGCCATCGCTTCGCAGGACCTCGACGGGAACATCCGGACGTGGAATGAGGGCGCGGAGCGGATCTTCGGCTACCGGGCGAACGAGATCATCGGCAAACCGATGACGACGATCATTCCGCCGGATCGGCTATCCGAGGAGCACGAGATCCTTCGCCGCCTGCACGAGGGGAAGCCGTATGAGCGGCGGGATACCGTTCGGCTCACTAAGGACAGGCGGGAAGTCCACGTGTCCATCTCCGCCTGGCCGATCCGCGACCGCGAAGGGCGCGTAAAGGAATCCGCCTCGATCCTACGGGACATCACCGAACGAAAGGAGTCGGAGCGTCGGCTGCGGATGGCGCTGGAGCGCTACAACCTCGCCGTCGAAGGAGCCGGCATCGGCACATGGGAGCTGCTGCCTCGCGGCGGGAGGCCGGAGGACGCGGAGCTGCAGTGGTCGGAGCTTCAACCGACGCTTTGGGGCTTGCCGGCTGGGACGGGACCGAAGAGCGCGAGGGACGCGACCGATCGCATCCATCCGGAGGACCGCGCGCGGGTCCTCGAAGCCATGTCGGATACGATCGCTCGCGGCGTGGATTACCGTGTCGAGTTCCGGGTGCTCTGGCCCGACGGCTCGGTGCATTGGCTCGCGGGCATCGCCCGGGCGGTGCGCGACGCCTCTGGGCGGGTCGTCCGAGTGATAGGCATCAACATCGACGTCACGCCCCGCAAGAAAGCGGAAGAGCAGGTGTCCCAGGCGATGGGTCGCCTCGAGGAGAAAGTCTCGGAGCGGACCGAGGAGCTTCGCGGCACGGTGGATGAGCTCGAGCGCTTCACCTACACCGTCGCCCACGATCTGCGCGCGCCCCTCCGCAACGTGCATCATCACGTCGACCGTCTGCGCCGCAAGTGGCGGGATATGGGCGGGGACGCCGTTGAGCGCGACTTGGACAATATCGCGGCCGGCGCCAAGCGGATGGACAGGCTGATCGCGGACCTGCTCAACTACAGCAGGATCAGCTCCGCGAAGCTGACGCTCGCGCCGCAGGACCTGAACGCGGCCATCGGGTCGGTGCTCAGGTCGCTGGAGGGAGAGATCGCCGAGCGACGTGCCGTCGTCACCGTCGAGCCTTCGCTGCCGCGCGCGGTGGCCGACGACTTCCTGCTGACGCAAGCCGTGACCAATGTCCTCACCAACGCCCTGAAGTTCGTGCCGCCGGATCGGGCGCCGCAAGTCAGGATCGGCGCTGAAAAGAAGGGCGCGCGAGTCGTCCTCTGGGTACACGACAACGGGATCGGCGTCGATCCGAAGTATCAGGACAAGGTCTTTGGGCTGTTCGAGCGGCTGCACCCCAAAGAAAGCTACCCGGGCGCCGGAATCGGCTTGGCGATCGTCAGCCGGGCGGCCCAGCGCATGGGAGGGACGGTCGGCTTCGAATCGACGCCGGGCCAAGGTTCGCGCTTTTGGATCGCGCTGAAGGCCGCGCCACGCGCATGAGCGACCGGGTGGTTCTGATCGCCGACGACGACCCTTCGGACCGCGAGTTCTTCGCGCAGGCTTTGCGCGAGGCCTGCCCGCCGGTGAGAATGGTCGAGGTCACGGATGGGGAGGAAGCCATCGACTATCTGGCCGGCAACGGCAAGTACGCCGATCGCGGCGCGTATCCTTGGCCGGACCACCTGATTCTGGACCTCAAGATGCCTCGCCGCTCGGGATTCGAGGTCCTGGAGTGGCTGCGAGGCAACCCCGCCACCCAGGCGCTCCCCGTCACCGTGCTGACGGGCTCCGGCCTCAGGGGCGACCGGGAGCGGGCCGCCAAGCTGGGGGCCGACTACCACGTCAAGCCTGTGGAGTACACCGGACTGGAAGAGATCGCCCGCAACGTCTGCCGGAAGGCGGGCTTCCTGTAAGCCGCCGCGCCTCCGCGTCTTCCGTCTTGGCTGACCTAGACGAGCTTCGCCCGGATAAACAGCATGAAGGAGCCCGGCGTCGGACCGTACGTGCCCCGGAGCGAGGCGGGCAGCGGGTAGACGCTGCCCACGCCTCCGACGCCCCATTGACCGTGCTTCCAGCGGCCGAAGTCGTGGACGTAGCCCAGGCTCAGCTGGTTGACGG
>CAZZGQ010000024.1:0-9178 GCA_964653765.1 uncultured Elusimicrobia bacterium
GCGCGCAGCTGTACAAGACGTGGCTCGGCCACGCCAAGGGCATCGCCTACGTCCTCCGTCCGGCGTCGCCCGGGCCGTAACGGCCGGACGTGCTGTCGGCGCCGGCGCGGGCTTCGGCCTGACCCGCGCCACCGACCGGCTCGCGCTGAAGCTCATCCTGGGCCGCCGATTCTCGTGACGCGTACGCTACTGTGGCCGGCCATAGTAGCTTACGCATGAGCGCCCTTCCCTTTCTTCCTCGCGAAGCCTATACTTGCGCCATGCGCCGACGAATGCTCGCCATCGCCGCGTACGCCGCCCTGCTCGGCGGCTTCGCGCTGGCCGTGAGCGCGGTCGTGCGCCTGGGCTCTTCGCTGCCGGCGCCCGCCGGAGGCTCTTTGGCTCTGCTGCTGGTCCAGGCGCTCGTCATCATCGTCGCGGCGCGGCTGTGCTCGAGGGTCCTGGCCAGGCTGGGACAGCCGCCGGTCGTCGGCGAGGTGATCGGCGGGGTCCTCTTGGGGCCTTCGGTCCTGGGCTGGCTCTTTCCGGCTCTCTTCGCGCGCTTGTTCCCGCCGGCCTCGCTGGCGACGCTGAATTTCCTGAGCCAAATCGGGCTGGTCGTGTTCATGTTCGTGGTCGGGATGGAGCTCGATCTCGGCGCCGTCAGCGAGCGCGCGGACTCGGCCGTGCTCGTCTCCCACGCCAGCATCGCCGTCCCGTTCTTGTTCGGCGCGCTTTCGGCGCTGCCGCTCTACGGCGCCTACGCGCCCGCCGGCCTGGCCTTCCGGCCTTTCTGCTTGTTCATGGGCATCTCCCTGAGCATCACCGCTTTTCCCGTGCTCGCCCGCATCCTGCGCGACAAGGACCTCATCGCCACGCCCCTGGGCTCGCTCGCCCTGGCCTGCGCCGCCGTCGACGACGTCACGGCTTGGTGCATCCTGGCCTTCGTCGTCAGCGTGGCCCGGGGAGGCACGGGGAGCGGCGCCGCGCGGACGCTGCTGGCCGGCGGCCTGTACGTGCTCGCGATGGCGGCGCTCGCGCGGCCCGCGCTGGAGCGCTGGCTGGCCCGGATGCCGGCCGCCGAGCGGGCGGGCCGCTCCGTCGCGGCGGCGGCGCTCTGCGTCCTCTTCGCCTCCGCGGCGGCCTCCGAGCTCATCGGCCTGCACGCCTTGTTCGGCGCCTTCCTGGCCGGCGTCGTCATGCCGCGGGAGGCCGGCCTGCGCCAACGCCTCGTCGGGCGCCTGGAAGACTTCAGCACGTTGATCCTGCTGCCGCTGTTCTTCGCCGTCACCGGCCTGCGCACCCGCATCGGGCTGCTGACCGGGGCCGGCGCCCTCGCCGCCACGGCGGGCATCACGGCCCTCGCCACGGTCGGCAAGGTGGGCGGCGGGGCGGCGGCGGCCCGCTGGTCGGGGCTGCGCTGGCGGGACTCTCTGGCCGTGGGCGCGCTCATGAACACGCGCGGGCTCATGGAGCTGGTTGCGCTCAACATCGGCTACGAGCTGGGCTTGGTCACGCCGGCCCTCTTCGCCATGCTCGTGGTGATGGCGCTGGCCACGACGCTGCTGACCGGACCGCTGCTCGAGCTGCTGCGCCCGGCGCCGTCCAAGATCGCGCGCCGTTCCGCGGCGCTGGAGGTCTACTGATGTCCGACCGCTCTCCCGAAGCCTGGGCCGCCGGCGCCGCCGTCCTGATCGTGGCCGCCGCCGGCGCGCTCTTCTACCGCCGGCTGACGGCCCCGCCGGCGCCCCCCGCGGCCCCGACCGCTCCGGCCGAGGTCTCGGCTCCGGCCGCGCCCGCGGCCACTCCGGCGGCCCTCGACGCCAGCGACGCCCGCGTGCGCGCGGAGGCCGCCGGCCTGTCCTCGAACCCCCTCTGGAAGGGCTGGCTCTCGCACGAGGACCTGATCCGCCGCTTGGCGGCCGCCCTGGCGATGACGGCGGACGGCCAAGCGCCCACGAGCGCCCTGGACTTCCTCGCCCCCCACGGCTCCTTCAGGGCCGTCCGGCGCGGCGGCAGGCTGGTCGTCGACCCGCGCTCGTACGCGCGCTACGACGGGCTCGCCGCCGCCTTCGGCTCGATCGATGCCGGGCGCGCCGCCGCCGCGTACAAGGAGTTCCAGCCCCTCCTTCAGCAAGCCTGCGCCGAGCTCGATTCGCGCCGCTGCGACCTCGGCAGCACGCTGCCGCAGGCCGTCTCGGAGCTGCTCGCCGCTCCCGTGCCGAGCGGGCCGGTGACGCTGAAGGAAAAGGGCTTGGGCTACGCCTTCGCCGACCGCTCGCTGGAGGCGCTGAGCCCCGCGCAGAAGCAGCTGATCCGCCTGGGCCCGCGCAACGAGAAGCTCGTGCAGGACAAGCTGCGCGAATTGGCGGCCGCGATCGGGCTACCGCTCAAGTAGCACGTAGACGCGCGCGCCCTCGCCCGCGTCCTCGTGGACGAGCCGGAAGAGATCGGCGCGCGACAAGTAGGCGGCCAGCCGGTCCTGCTGCTCGGAGACGACGTTCACGAGCCCCGGCGCGAAGGGAGCATAGCCCGCCGCGCGGACGAAGAACCAGCGCGCGCCCATGGCCCTGGAGCGGGCGGCGAAATCCTCCGCCGAGCTGGAGGCGACGAAGTGCACGCCCCGCAGGCCCGCGTAGTAGCGCAGGCGCGCCACGTCCATCGAGACGACGAGATCGCCCGGCCGCGCGCTCTCTCCCAGCCAAGACTCCGCGCGATGCGAGACCTCGACCGGGCCGCTCCAGGACGCGGCCGCGACGCCCCGGATCTGCCCCGCGTTGCTGGCGACGGCCAGCGCGGCCAGAGCGGCGAGGACGGCCGGACGCCGCTTCTCCGGCGAGACGGCGGCCGCTCCGGCGGCCAGCCAGAAAGCGAAGAGGGGATAGAGCGGCGCGATCAAGCGCGGCGTCTGGAACGGCCAGCAGACGCAGGCGGCGGCGTAAGCGGCGGCATAGAGGCCCAGCGGCGTCCGCGACCCCTCCCGTTGCCTGAGCAGACCGGCGAGCGCCAGGGCGCCCACGGCCGCCGCGGCGGCCGCCTTGAGCCAGCCCACGTTCGGCCAGAAGGCCGGGAAATAGACGGCCGTCAGCAGCCCCAGCCCCTTGGCGTAGAACCAAGCATTGGCCGCCGCCGCCGCCATGGCCGGCCCGGCTCCGCGGCCGAGGAGCAGGCGCCAGCCCGGCCCCGCGCCCGTATAGGCCTGCGCCGCTGGAGCCAGCTTGGCGGCGAGCGCGTACGGCGCCGCGACGAGCGCCGAGGCCGCGGCGAAGACCGCGGCCGACGCCCGTCGCCTACCCCGCAGCAGCGCGGCCGCGGCGGCGACGAGCCAGGCCAAGCCGAGCAGCCGCGTCGAGATCAGCAGGCCGGCCAGCGCGCCCAGCGCCGCCGCGCGCCCATTCGTCGGCTCGCGCAGCCAGCCCCGCTCGAGCGCAAGCCATAGCGAGAGGCCGAAGAGCAGGAGATAGCCCGCCTCGCTCATCACGGCGCCGTCGAAGGAGAGCAGGAAGCCGTTGAGCAGCAGCATCGCCAGCCAGGCCCGGCGCGCCGCCGGCTCGAGCTCCTCTCTCAGCGCGGCGTAGATCAGCGCCAGGCCGCCGAGCGTCATCGCCGCGCTGGCGAGCTTGAAGACGAGCGCCCGCGAGCCCGCCGCGGCGGCCGCCGGGGCCAGGAGCAGGGAGAAGCCCCAGGGCAGGCTCGTCTCGAGACGCGGAAACCAGCTCCAGTCCGCCGCCAGCGAGCCGTGCAGCATGCGGCGGCTGAGCAAGACCCACACGACGTCGTCGACGTAGTGCCCGAAAGGGACCGCGTTGACGCACGCCAGCCAGAGCGCCACGCCCGCGGCCCAGAGGCCGCGTTCCCAGCGGTCGAGCGGCGCCCGCGTCAAGCCGCGGCGGCGCCGCAGGACCCGCAGAAGCGCGCGCCCGGGGCCAGCTCCGCCTGGCACTTCGGGCAGCGCGGCGCGCCCAGGCCTTTTCCACAGCTGCCGCAGAAGCGCGAGGACGCGGGGTTCTCGGCGCGGCAGGACGGGCAGAGCACGCCGGCCGGCTTGACCTGCGTCGCCTGGCCCAGCGCTCCGGCCATGAGGCCGCCCAAGCCGGCGCCCGCGCCCATGCCCATGCCCAGGCCCATGCCCGCGCCGCCCATCCCCTCGTTGCCCGCGGCCTTCTCGAGCGTGTCGAAGGTGCGCTTGGTGCGGTAGCCGTCGGCGAGGATGTCCATCTCGGCCTTGTCGGCCAGCGCCTTTTTCAAGCGCACGACGGAGTCGTCGTCGTCGGGCACGTCGATGGAGCTGACGAAGAAGTTGACGACCTCGACGCCGTAGGCATGGAAGTCGCCGGCAAGCTTGGCGGCCAAGGCGTTGGAGATCTCCTCCAGGTGAGCCGAGATCTCGAGCAGCGGGATCTTGCCGTTCAGCATGACCGCCGCGATGTAGTCCTTCACGCGCGTCATCAGCGCGCCGCGGAACATCTCGACCAGCCGGTCCGTGGTGAACTGGTCGCTCGTGGCGGAGAGCTGCGTGAAGAGCTGCTTGGAGTCCACCACGCGCACGCCGAACTGGCCGAAGCCGCGCACGGGCAGCGCCACGTGGTAGACGGGGTCGAGGAGCGGGATCGGATTGGTCGTGCCCCACTTCACGTCCAGGTGGACGGCCTTATTGATGAAGTAGACCTCGGCCGCGAAGGGCGTCTGGCCGCCGAACGGCGCCTCGACGAGCTTGCGCAAGATGGGCAGGTTCGCCGTCTTGAGCGTGTGCGTGCCCGGGCCCAGGAGATCGGCGATCTGTCCGCCCTTGAGGAACAGGGCCTCCTGCGTCTGGTTGACGATCACCTGCGTGCCCCAGGTCAGGTCTCCGACCGGATGCTTCCAGACGAGGATGTCCGACGGACCGTCGAACTTCACGACATCGATGATGGCCATGGCTTCTCCTTAGGCTTTTTTGAGCGCTTCCTTCGCGTTTCGATAGAGACGGTCGCGCTCGCGCGCGATGAGATCGTCGACTTCGGCCGGCTTGAGCGAGAGCGCCTGGGCGCAGGCGTCGATGGCGCGCCGCTCGTCGCGGGTGATCTTGCCGTCGGCCAGGCTCATGACGACGACGCCGCGCAAGAAGGCGCAGGCTTGAGCGCTGTTCTCGGGCTTGGGCACGTCGATGCGGCCGGCGCGCGCGGCGTCGACGAGCTGGGCGATCGCGGGCTCGGGGATGCCGCGCCGGCGGGCGAAAGTCTCGAGATAAGTCCGCTCGGCGGGGTCGATCTCGCCGTCGCAGGCCATCGCCGCGGCCATGACGCGCAGGGCGGCGTCGGCGCTGATCGACGCCGTCCAGCCGTAGTCCTCGCCCACGGCGCTCGCGGCCGCCGCGGCCGCGACGGGAGCGCCTTGCGCCCCCGCGGCCGCCGGCACGCGGACCTCCGGGCGCCGCCACGCCGAGGCCGGCATCAGCTCGACCAGCACCCAGTGCCGGCTGCCGTCGTTGAACTTATGCCCGCAATAGTCGCAAGCGGAGGCCTCGCGCGACGTCGGCGGGGCGCCGCAGGAGGCGCAGCGCAGCGAGCGCAGCCCGGAGCGCGCGTCGGTGAGCGCGCCGGCCTTTCGCGCGAGCACCAGCACCGTCTCCGCGTAGTTCTTGGCGCCCTGGAGCGGCTCGCCGCGGCGGCAGCGCTCGCCCGACCATCGCACGACGAGATGGA
The DNA here is from genome assembly GCA_964653765.1 of uncultured Elusimicrobia bacterium. Lineage (GTDB taxonomy): Bacteria > Elusimicrobiota > Elusimicrobia > UBA1565 > UBA9628 > JAGWUP01. Next base: position 5,664 of record CAZZGQ010000024.1, read on the forward strand.
CGCGGTCCTCGTCGCCGCCGCTCTCGACGGCGAGGGCGACGACCGCGCCCACGGCCGCCTCCCGGTAATAAGAGCCGCCGCCCTCGAGCTTCTCGCAAAAGGCGTCGGAGGCCACGGCGCGCAGGGCCTGGGCCTGGCCGCTCCACAGCGCCTCGTGCCAGCGCCAGAACGCCACGGAGGCGCGGTCTTCCAGGAAGCGGGAGTTGAGGGCGGCGTCGCGGGCGGCCAGCTCGGCCAAGCCTGGGACCTCGCGGGGCTGGCGGGCGCCCCACTCCGAGGCCTGCGTGATCTCGCAGAGCACCCAGTCGAACTCGCCGGAGTTGAGCCAGGACTTGCAGGCGGCGCACTGCTCGCCGTCGAGGAGCTTGAGCGCCGTGCCGCAATTGGGGCAGGCTCCCTCGAGAGCCCCGCGCCCCGCCAGCGTGCGCGCCGAGGGCCGGCGGGCGAAGGTCCAGACCTCCTCGAAGCTCTCGGGCGCGTCGCCGCCGCGCAGCACCGAGCCGTCGTCGAGCGAGACGTCGCGGTCGACGGCCGAAGCCTGCACGCGGACGTGGATCACGTCCCAGAAGGCCGACGATTCGACTTGGAGGATCTCCGCCTCGAGCACCTTCACGTCCTGCATGTCGTTGCGCGCCCGGTCGCCGCGCATCATCGCCAGCTGCACGGCGAAGCGCTCCATCACGCCGTCGGAGATCCAGGCCCGAGCCGGCGCCATGTCCATGGCGCTCCAGGCGGCCTGGACGGCGAGGAAAGCCGACTCCACGCGGCGCAGGAACGCCTCCGTGTCGAACTTGGGATCGCGCTGGCGCAGCGCCGTGAGGTTGTTGTTGAGGCTGAGCGTGTCCTGCTGCTCGAGCCCTCGCGAGATCGTGCCGGAGACGCGGGCGTCGTCGACGACGCCGTAGCACTGGACGACGACGTAGACGACGACGAGCGTGAGGGGCACGCCCAGGACCGGGTGCAGGATGACGAAGCGGATCCAGAGCTCGATCAGGAGACCGATCGCGTCGCCCCCGCCGCCGCCCCCGCCCCCGCTCGAGAAGCCCGAGCCCCCATAGGAGCCCCCGCCGGAATGGAACGAGCCCCCCGAGGAGAAAGCGTGGCCTCCGCCCGCCCGCGCATGCGCGGCGACCGCCGTCAGACGCAGGAGAGCTATCAGCCACGGAGGCATAAGGCGGAGTGTATATCCGACTTCAAGACGTGTCAACGTCACGCCGAAGCGTCGAGTTATCCACAGCGGCCTGTGGACGGCTAGCCCAGGCTCACACCTGTCCGGGGAAAATTCTTCGGACAGCATGTTCTGGAACATGTAAGCCGGACTCAACAGGCTCTCTTCCCTCGCAAAAGTCAGTTTCCGGTCCATTAAGGCCGATTTTTCATTATCGCTGGTAATATTGGGACATCGTTTGGCTATATCCCCGGTTTCCGTTTTACCGAACAGCAGCTGTATGGCCTTGTACAGCTGAGGAGCTGTCTTACGACGTCATGACGTGGAGGGGATGGAAGCGATTGGTGGATAACTATCAGGCGATTTCTCGACGGAGCGATGCCTTCCCGTGCCTAATCGCCTGCACCCGGCCCAGTTTGTGGATAAGTCGCCGTCGACAAGCTGACTTGCGCTGCGATCTCGGTCTAAACTGGAGAACCGGGTGAAGAAGAGTTTCTCCGGACAGCTGTGAGCCCAGGCTAGCCATCCACAGACCTCGGCGGATCGCTTCTATTATAATGGCGGTGATGCGTCGCCTTCTCCTGCCGGCCGCCTTGCTGGCCCTGTTGGCCGCCGCTCCCGCCCACGCCTCCTGGTGGTTCGGGGCGCGGGCCAAGAGCCTGTGGGCCTCCAAGCCGCCCGTGCTCGATGCCGATGAGGGCGATTGGGACCAGCGCGCCTTCGACGATACCGCCGGCATCACGTACGGCTTCGCCAACGACGCCGACTTCCTCTATATCGTCTACATCCCGCACACCAAGATGACGAAGTTCCAGGTGACGGGCGGCTACAAGCAGGTCTTCACGATCTGGGTCTATCCTTCCGCGAAGATCAAGAAGACGGCCGGCTTCGCCGTGGCCTCGCCGGGCCACGCGACGGCCATCCAGATGCAGCCCGTGGGCGCCGTCCCCGCCGGCGCCCCGGCGGCCCTGGCCGCCATGCCCGAGCCCGACCGCCGCAGCGTGCTCGAAGCGCGCCTGCCGCTCGCGGCCTTCGGCGTCTCTCCCGGACAGACGATCGCCGTGGGCCTGGAAGCCTCGCCTCCCGACCACGCTCCGGCCGCCCCCAAGGTCAAGGAAGGCCAGCCGCTCGAGCGCGAAGAGGTCTTTCGCCCGATCCGCGTCTGGATCCGCGTCCGCCTGGCCAAATCGCCGTCATAACCGGGCGGTATACTGAGGCCAGGAGGCGGCCTCTATGAAACGAAACCTCTTGTGGATGGCGGCGCTGCTGACTTGGCCGGCCGCGGTCTGGGCTCAAAGTTCGGGCGGGTCGAGCGGCTCGCCCGGCTCGTCCGGCGTCGGGACGGGAGCGGTGGGCAGCCCTTCGCCTGGCTCAGGCGTGAACACGGGTCTCTCGGGCTTCGGCTCGAGCCTGGAAGGACCGGACACCGAAGGCGTGCTCGGCAACTCGGGCTTCGCCCAGCCCGGCGAGTCCGCGCCCGGCTTCGCCGTTCCGGCCACGCCGAACACGCCGGCGCCCACGGGCGCGCAGCTGATGCCGCCCGCGAACGCCCCGGCCGGCGTCCCCGCCCCGACGCCGGGCTTGCCGGCCTCCGGCGCTCCGGCGCCCCTGCCCGGGGTCCCGTCTCAGCGGAACCCGACCGGCATCGGACCGTGAGGCCTCGGGCTACGGCCCGGGGCGCACGAAGGTCTTGTTGTAGGACAACCAGTAGCCGACGAGCTGCCCGAGCATCTTGGACAGCTCGTCGAAGTCCGCCGGCTTGACCAAGAACGAGTTCGCGCCCAGGTCGTAGGCGCGCCGAATCTCCTCGTAGTTGTGGCCGGTGGTCAGCATGACCACCGGCAAGCGATGCCAGTCGGCGGTCTGCCCGCGGATCCAGCTGAGGAGGGCGAAGCCGTCCTTGCCCGGCATCTGGATGTCCAGCAGGACCAGATCGGGGAAAGGGCTGGCCTTCCGGTCGCGGTGGGCGCCCTGGCCCTGCAGGTATTCGACGGCCTCGTCGACGCTCACGGCGCTCCTGAGCGCGCAGTCGAGGCGGCCCTCCTGCAGCGCCGCGCGCAGGAGCGACGCGTCCTCGGCGCTGTCGTCGACGGAGAGGATCGTGGGCTGGCGTCTCTTCACGCGCCGGCCTCCGGCGCCGCGGGCATCGTGAAGCGGAATATCGTCCCCCGCCGCGGCGCGTCGTCGACCCAGATGCGCCCGCCGTGGCGCTCGACGATCTTCTTGCAGATCGCCAAGCCGATCCCGGTGCCAGGGTACTTCTCGCGCGAATGCAGCCGCTTGAACATCTCGAACACTTTCTCGCGGTCGGCCTCGCCGATCCCCAGCCCGTTGTCCTCCACGCTGA
>CAZZGQ010000024.1:9278-17363 GCA_964653765.1 uncultured Elusimicrobia bacterium
AACACTTTCTCGCGGTCGGCCTCGCCGATCCCCAGCCCGTTGTCCTCCACGCTGAAGCGCCACCAGTCGCCCTGGCGCTCGGCGCCCACCGTCACGCGCGGCGGCTCGTCGCCGCGGAACTTGAGCGCGTTGCCGATCAGGTTCTGCAGCAGCTGCCGCAGCTGCCCCGCGTCCGCCAGCACCACAGGCAGCCGCCCCAGGTCGACGGCGCCGCCGCCGGAAGCGATCGTGTCCTGGAACAGGTCCAGGACTTCGCGCGCCACCGCCGCGGAGTCGGTGGGTTCGAGCGGCCGGCCTTGCGTGCCGACGCGCGAGAACGACAGCAGGTCCTGCACCAGCGCGCGCATCCGGTTGCCGCCGCTGACGATGTGGTCGATGAACTGGTCGGCCTCGGCGTCGAGCTTGCCGCGGTAACGGCGCTCGAGCAGCTGCGAGAAGCTCACGATCTTGCGGATGGGCTCCTGCAGGTCGTGCGAGGCGACGAAGGCGAACTGCTCGAGCTCCTTGTTGGAGCGGCGCAGGTCCTCGGCGAGGCGCGCTTCGCCCACCAGCTCTTTGAGGCGGCTCGTCATGCGGGAGATGAGCGCGACGTCGACGCCGATCGCCAGCAGGAGCAGCGCGGCCGAGAAGGCCGCGACCCAGGCCAGGAAGCGCGCGAGGATGCGGTAGACGCGGTCGAGGCTGAAGCTCATCGTGACCCGGCCCACGCTGCGCGTCTCCTTGACGCGTCCGGATTCCGCCGGCGGCAGGATATCTTGCACCGCGGTCACGGTGTGCTTGGCGCCGGGCCGCCGGTTCGACAGCAGCACCTTGCCGCGCGCGTCGTCGATCTCGATGTAGACGACGTCGGGATCCTCCAAGTAGGCCTCGACGACGCGCTTGAGCGTGGCCGCGTCCTCGAGGATGACGGGGACGAACGCTCGACGGGCGAGGAAGCGCGCGCTCTGCTGCGCCGACGCCAGGCGCTCCTGGCGAGACACCGCCCCCATTTTCACGGTCGTCACGGCCACGGTGACTCCCAGGGCCGCCACCACGGTGGCCCCCAGGACGCCGATGACGCTGCGGGCGAACTCGGCCCACTTGCGGTCGTGATCTTCGCCGGTCTTTTCCATCAGGGGATGCCGCGCCACATCGGCGGCTGGGGCGTCAGCTCGAAGCGGGTCTGGAGGCTGCGGTTGTAGTCGATGTAGCCGCCGCTCTCGGCGAGCCCGAGCTTCTGGCCTTGCGCCTTTGACGCGAGCACGTCCGCGATGGCGTGGGACGCCTGCTGCGCCACCGTGTCATCGCGCCCCTCGGAGCAGAGCGCGGCGCCCTGCGACACCTCCCAGCGCCCGGCGCCGATCAGCGGGATCGACTGGGATAGCGATTGCTCGACGAGGAACTCGAAACCCGCGCCGCGGCTGAGGACGGGATCGCCCAGCACCCACACGGCCTTGGAGGAGCTCATCAAGGAACGCGCCGCCGTCGGCACGTCGCCGGCGCGCATGACGCTGCGCTCGCGCAGCGTCACGCCGGCGCCCTTGGCCAGCGCCCGGATCTGGGCGACGACCGGCTCGTAGCCCGGCGTGTACAGGATCCCGAGGTCGCGCTTCCACGACCGCGGCATCGCCGAAAGCAGATCCTGGGCGCTGTAGGTGAACGTGCCGGCGACCCGAGGGTCGGCGAGCGCGGAGCCGGCGGCCACCGAGGAAACGAAGTAGATCGGGGCCTGCTCGACCTCGTTCGAGACCAACTGCGCGGCGTCGTCGCCCACGGCCACGACCAGGCGCGCCTTCTCGAGGGCGGCGATGAGCTTGCCTTTGTAGATCGGATCGCCGAGCTGGTCCTCGGAGTAGGTGAGCCAGCGCAAGCGGACGCCGCCCCCGAGCTCCTTCTCCACGCGCTGGCCCAGCTTGCGCCCCGCCGCGTCCTGCGCCTCGACCACCGCCACGGCGGTCTGCGGCTGGGCGGCCGCCAGCCGCAGGCCGGTCCCGAGCCCGAGCAGGAGGATAAGCGCGCTGGATTCGATCACGGCGGCCGCTTTAGAAGGTCAGTACCGCGGCGAACTGGGTGACGTTGGCGGTGAGGCTGGTCGAGCCGGCCGTCGCGCGGTCAGGCAGCAAGTAGCCCAGATGGAGGTACTCTCCCTTGAGCATGAGCTGCGGCGACAGCTTCAGCGCCGCGCCCACGGTGCCCGACGTCAGGATCTCGCGGTCCGCGTCCCCGTTGTTGGGGCGGCTGCGGTAGCTCTCGTACTGGACGTACGGGGCGAGCACGCGGCCGAACGGCTTGAAGCGGTCGTAGGACAGCGTGGCGAAGCCGCCGTCGGTGCTCCAATTGGAGGAGCCGATCGACTGCGCGAAGCCCTGGTCGCCGCGCACGCCGATGTGGAGCGTCTCGACGAGCAGGTCGAAGCCGGCGACGGCGGCGTGCACGTGGGCGTCGACGAAGTAGAGAGGCTCGAGGCCGCTGCTGTCCCAGTCGTCCCAGTAGTAAGACAGGCCCGTCTCCACGTTCTGGCCGCCGATGTCCTTGAGCGTGACGCGCCCGCCGTACGCCAGCTTCTGATTGTTGTTGACGGCGGTCAGGTTGGAGGACAGGGAGATGCCGCCGGGGATCGAGGCCGAGCGCAGGATGTTCTTCTGCCCGGGCGCCGCGCCGTACCCGTTGACGACGTAGGCCGTGGCCTCGACGTTGAAGGGCTGGAAGCGGAAGCGCTGGCTGCCCGTGACGCCCCAATCGGCGATCGGCAGGCCCAGGATCGACGACTGGAAGACCGGGGCGGTGACCTCATAGCGCTGGAAGCCGTAGAAGCGGTTCTCGTTGAAGTAGCCGAACGGCAGCGTGACCCGCCCCCCGTTCACCCACGTGTCGGCGGTCGGGGCCCAGTCGAGATAGGCGTATTGGACCAGCGTCTGCCCCACGGTGTTGCCGATGTTCCTGAAGGTGAGGTCCATCAGGAACTGGAGGTTTTCCTGCAGCTGCGTCGACGCGAAGAGCCCGACGGCGTCGGCGCTGAACCCGCTGGCGCTGGCGTGCTGCTCCGCGGTGGAGAACTTGGCGAGGGTGGCCGCCGGTCCGCCGAGCACGAAGGTGGAGCCGGGGGCGAAGCGCAGGTCGCCGTAGCCCGTGAACGTCACTTTCGCCGCGGCGAAGGCGGGCAGGCAGGCCAATCCGAGGGCCAGCAGGGTGGATCTCAATCGCGGCTTCATGCTTCGGCGGTCTCCTGTCGCGGCCGTCGTGATGGCGGATGACGGCCGGATGACGACAGGCGATCATACCAAGGAGCCTTTCGCCGTCCTGTGACTTCTATTTGTCATTTTCTTGACCGTCGCCAGTCAAGTGGACGGGACGGTCAAGACGGCCGCCGGGCAGTGGCGCAGAACGCGCTCCGCCACGGTGCCGAGCACGGTCTCCGAAAGCAACCCCCGACGATGGGCCGTCAGCACCACGAGGTCGGACCGCTGGGCCGCGGCGCAGATCGCGGAGGTGGGCGAGCCGAAGGCCAGCTCGACGCGCGGCTGGCAGGAGCGGCGGATCCGTTCCGGAAGGCGCTCGACCCACTCGCCCATGAGCCTCTTGAGCCCGCGCACAGAGCCGTGGCCGGCGATCCCTCCTCCCACCACATGCAGGACCTCCAGCCGCGCGCCGAGCCGGTCGGCGGCGTGCCCGGCGGCGAGCAGGCCGGCGCGCGACTCGGGCTCGAAGCTGATCGGCGCGAGCACGGCTCGGACGTTCTCGACCCTACGCCGCACGACGAGGACGGGCACCGGAGAATGCCGCACGACGTGCTCCGCCACCGAGCCGCGGATGGCTCGCTCGATGCCGGAGCGGCCGTGCGTGGCCATGACGAGCAGGTCGTAGCCGTGGCGCGCCCAGGACATGATGCCCTCTTCGATGTCGCCGGCGAAGGTGTTGATCACCGCTTCGGGGCCCAACCGGCCCTGCAGCTCCTCCAAGCTCGAGCGCAGCGCTTCCTGGGAGAGGTACGGAGCGGGCACGCCTCCGGCGCCGGCCAGGGCGTAGGTCACGCTCATCCACGGCTGGACGTGGACGGCCTCCACGGAAGCGCCGAACCAGCGCCCTGCGGCCTGAGCCTGCTTCCAACCGGTGAGCGAGCCCTCTCCCACGTCCAGAGGAACGAGGATCCTGCGCGGGGGGAATCGAAACACGCTCCGAGACAAGCCTTCTTTCTTGACCGCCTGTTTCGTCGCCATGGCGTCCTCCTCTAAGATCAGGATAGCGCCGCTCTCGTCACGTTTCGATGACAAAGAAGCAACGATCCGTCCGTGGAAGCGGCGTCGCAGGCGTGATAGACCAGGGCAATGGAAAGCACCTGCGGCTGGGCGGAGCTCCACGGAGGAGCCCGCCGGACCTCGCTCCTGGCGTGGGCGCTCGGGATGGCGGCTTTGGCCGTCGTGGTCGTCGCCGCCCGGCGCTCGTTCCCGGCGGCGCAGACGCTGCCGCTGCTGAAGCGGGCGAACGCGCCCTGGCTGGCGCTGGCCGTGCTCCTCCAAGCGTCCACCTACCTCTCGCAAGGCGAGGTCTGGCGCTCCGTCGGCGCCGCGGCCGGTTTCCGCGTCCCGATGGCCCGCGCCTACGCCCTCAGCTTCTCGAAGCTCTTCATCGACCAGACGATCCCGTCGGCGGGCCTCAGCGGCACCGTCTTCGCCGCCAAGGCCCTCGAGCGCCGCGGCCTTCCGCGGCCCGCCGGGGCGGCCTGCGTGGCCGTCAACCTGGTCTCTTACTACTTCGCCTACGCCTTAGCGCTGGCGAGCGCGGCGCTGGAGGCCGCGTCGCGCGGAGGCCGCGGCGTCCATTTCCTGTCGGCGTCCGGAGCGTTCGCCCTGCTCGGCGTCGCCGTCGGGGCCGGATTCCTCCTGCTCTCGCGACGCGCGAAAGCCGGGCGCCCGGCGCCCGAGGCGTGGCCGGGCCGGCTGGCCGGCTATGTCCGCCAAGCCGATCCTCGCCTGCTGCGCTCGCCGAGCCTGCTGGCCCGCTCGGCGATCCTGCAGCTCGCCGTCATCCTGGCCGACGCGGCGACGCTCTGGGCGCTGCTGCGCGCCCTGGGCGCGCACGCGTCTCCCATCGTCGTGTTCGCCTGCTTCATGTTGTCGAGCCTCTTTCGCAGCGTCGCCTTCTCGCCGGGCGGGCTCGGCGCGTTCGAGGGTTCCTGCGTGCTCGCTCTCGCGCGCGCCGGCGTCGCCGTGCCCGCCGCCCTCTCGGCCACCCTCCTCTTCCGGGTCCTGAGCTTCTGGCTGCCGATGCTGCCCGGCGCCTGGTCGTCACGCACGGAGGTCGCCCCATGAGAGCGCTTTCCCGGCTCGCGAGCGAATCCGCGCTCGCCTTCATCTCGGCCGCGGCGCTGGCCGTCCATCTGGCGGCGCGCTGGCTGCCCCGCGCGCCGGCGGCGGCGCGCGAGGGGCCGCTCGTCGCCGCCGTGATCTGGGGCGGGACGATCTCCGTTTACCGGATCGGCCGACGCCTGCTCGCCCGCGACCTGGGCGCGGACCTGCTCGCGGCCCTCGCCATCGCCACCTCCGTCGCCACGCGCCAGTGGCTGGTCGCCGACATCCTGGTCCTCATGCTCTCGGGCGGCGGCGCTCTCGAGCGCTTCGCGTCGCGCCGCGCCTCGAGCGTCCTCGACACGCTGGCCCGCCGCATGCCCCAGCTGGCGCACCGCAAGACCGGCGACGCCGTGACGGACGTAGCCATCGGCGGCGTGGCTCCCGGCGACCTGTTGCTGGTGCTGCCCCACGAGCTCTGTCCCGTCGACGGCGTCGTCATGGAAGGGCGCGGCGGCATGGACGAGTCCTATCTCACCGGCGAGCCCTATGAGCTCGCCAAGGCGCCGGGCTCGACGGTCCTCTCCGGCGCGATCAACGGCGCCGGCGCGCTGACGATCCGGGCGGGCAAGCGCGCGGCCGACTCGCGCTACGCCAGCATCATGAAGGTGATGCGCGCCGAGGAGCTCTCGCGGCCGCGCCTGCGCCGCTTGGGCGATCAGCTGGCGGCCTGGTACATCCCGCTCACCCTCGCGGCCGCCGTGGGCGCCTGGCTGGCCAGCGGGAGCGTCGAGCGGTTCCTGGCCGTGCTCGTCGTGGCCACTCCATGCCCGCTGCTCATCGCCATCCCCGTCGCCGTCATCGGCGCGATCTCGCTGGCCGCTCGCCGCGGCATCGTCATCAAGGACCCGGCGACGCTCGAGCGGATCACGCGATGCCGGACCGTCATCCTGGACAAGACCGGCACCCTGACGTTCGGCAAGCCCTCCGTCACCGAGGTCGTCGCGCTCGACGGCGAAGACCCGCGCGAGGCCCTGCGGCTGGCCGCCGGCCTCGAGCGCTACTCGCGCCACCCGCTGGCGGCGGCCGTGCTCGCCCGCGCGGCGGCGCTCGGCGTGACGCCGGCCTCCGCCTCCGCCATCGCCGAAGAGCCGGGCCAGGGCCTCAGCGGCCAAGCCGATGGCCGGGCCGTGCGCGTGACCGGACGAAGCCGGCTGGGCCCGGCGGGGGCGACCCTGCCTCCGGCTCAAGAGGGGCTGGAGTGCGTGGTCGTCGTCGACGGCGAGCCGAGCGCGCTCCTCCGGTTCCGTGACGCGCCCAGGCCGGAGAGCCGGCCCTTCCTGCGGCACTTGAAGCCCGCGCACGGCGTGCAGCGGATCATGCTCGTCTCCGGCGATCGGGACTCCGAGGTCCGCTACCTCGCCGGCGTCGTCGGCATCTCCGAGGTCTTCGCGGAGCAGAGCCCGGAGAGCAAGCTCGCCCTGGTCAAGCGCGAGACGGAACGCACGCAGACCCTCTTCGTCGGAGACGGGATCAACGACGCGCCCGCCTTGGCCGCCGCCACCGTCGGCGTGGCGATGGGGCAGGGCAGCGACGTCACCTCCGCGGCCGCGGGCGCCGTGATCATGACCCCGGCCATCGGCAAGCTCGACGAGCTGATCCACATCGGCGGCCGCATGCGGAGCATCGCCCTTCAGAGCGCGATCGGCGGCATGGCGCTGAGCCTAGTCGCCATGGCCTTCGCCGGCTTCGGGCGGCTGCCGCCCGTGGAGGGCGCGGTCGCGCAAGAGCTCATCGATCTCCTAGCCGTCCTCAACGCCGTGCGCGTCTCGCTGCCGCCGCGCGCCCTGCGCGACTTCGAGTGAGCCCGGTGCTACACTGAGTAGGAGGGCGCCATGTTCCGCGATCGCGTCGACGCCGGGGCGCAGCTGGCCGAGAAGCTGGGCCGTTACCGCGGCTCGAGCGACGCCGTCGTCCTCGGCATCCCCCGCGGCGGCTTGGTGGTGGCCGCCGAAGCCGCGCGGCGGCTGCGCCTGCCGCTGGACGTCGTGCTGACCAAGAAGATCGGCCACCCGCTTCAGCCCGAATACGCGATCGGCGTCGTGGACCTCGAGGGAGAGGTGCTCGATGAGGACGTCGTGCGCCGCGACGGCATCGACGCCGCCTACCTCCGCGCCGAGATCGAGAAGATCCGCGCCGTCCTGCGCGGCCGGGAGGCGCTCTATCGCCAGGGCCGGCCGCCGCTTCCCATAAGCGGCAAGACCGCCCTCGTCGTCGACGACGGCGTCGCCACGGGCAACACGATCGTCGCGGCGATCCGGCTGCTGCGGCGCCGCGGCGCCGCGCGGATCGTCGCCGCCGTGCCCGTGGCCTCGCGCGGCTCGCTGGAAGCGCTGGCAAGCCTCGCCGACGAGACCGTCAGCGTGCTCGTCCCCGAGGAGCTCTTCGCGATCGGCGAGTTCTACGACGACTTCGGCCAGCTGGACGATGCCGAGGCGCTCTCCCTCTGGCGCTCGGCTTTATGCTAGCCTTGGCATCGGGGGTTACCCGATATGGCCAAGATCATGCTGGTGGACGACAGCGCGCTGATCCTCACCATGCTCGCGTCCTGCCTGACCCCGCTGGGGCACGAGGTCGTCCAAGTCAGCGACGGCTACAGCGTGCTGCCCCAGGTCAACAAACACAAGCCCGACCTCATCGTCCTCGATTACCAGATGCCGGCGGCCTCGGGCGTCGAGGTCTTCGGGCGGCTGCGCAGCCTGCCGATCGGCGAGCGCCTGCCCGTGATCTTCTTGAGCGCCACCTCGCCGTACGAGCTCCA
>CAZZGQ010000024.1:17463-18825 GCA_964653765.1 uncultured Elusimicrobia bacterium
CGCGCATCTGATCGCCCAGCCAGCGCAGCGAGCGCCCGAGGCTCGAGCGGGCGATGTCGGGAGGGCAGAGCTCGTAGGAGAGCGCCCGGGTCGTCTGCACGGCTTCCTTGAGGATGGCGGCGGCGGACACCGCGCTCTCGCGCAGCTCAGCGTCGGTCTCGCGCCGGGAGATCAGGTTGAGGTGCATCGCCGCCGCGGCCAGGGTCTGCTGCAGATGATCGTGCAGGATCTGGGCCAGGCGGCGCCTCTCGCGCTGCTCGGCCCTGACCAGCGCGCTCGAGACCTCGCGCAGCTTGTCCGCGGTGTCGCGGTGCGCGGAGATCTCCCGGCGCAGCGTGCGGAAAGAGCCGGCCAGCAGCCCCAGGCTCAGCACCACGATGAAGACGAAAGCGGCGAGGAAGACGAGGCGGCGATGACGCGAGCGCACGCGCAGGGTCTGCTGCAGCGTCAAGGCGTCCTCCTGCAGGGCGTCCAGCCTGCGCCCGATCTCATCGTCGAGGCGGTCGCCCTCCGCGCTGCGCAGGGAGGCGATGGCCGGGCCGGCGCCTCTTTCCCGGCGGATCGCGGTCTGCCGGTCCGAGAGCGCCACGCGGCGCTCGACGAGCGGGGCCAGCTCTCGGACCCATTCGTACCAGCCGGGCCGGCCTTCGGCGGCGCGGCGCACCTCGGCGAGCTCCGCCAAGGCCTCCCCGCGGCCCTCGCGAGCGGAGCGGGCGGCGCGCTCGCTGCCGGTGGCGACGTACTCGCTGGCGAACTGGCCGAACTCGTGCACGCTCGTGGAGAGGGTCTGCAGGCGGAGCAGCTCGTCGTCGATGCGCTGCGCCTCGCGCTCGGCCTCCGCGCTGCGGACGATGCTGACGAACATGAACGCCGCGGCCGAGACCAGCAGCACCGCCGCGGCCATGAACTGACCGGCCGGCCAGCGCGACCGCATCAACGCTCGACCAGCTCGCTCGGCAAAAGACGGCGCAGCTTCTCCGCGGAGCCCACTCGCGCGGCGACCGTCTCGCTGCAATAGACGCCGCCGGCGTGGACGGCCTCGACGGCGTCGCAGATCTCCTCTGGGGCGGCGTCCTTGACGATGTAGCCGCAGGCCCCGGCACGGAAGGAGTCCGTCACGTGCTCGGCGTCGTCGTTGATCGAGATCATGATGACACGAGCGGAGATCTTCTGACGGCGCAGGCGCCGGGCCACCTCGATGCCGTTCATGCCGGGCATGCTGATGTCGAGCAGCACCACGTCGGGAGAGAGCTTGGGGGCGAGCGCCAAGGCCTGCTCGCCGTTGGAGGCCTCGCCCACGACGCGCAGGCGGGGCCGGCCGTGCAGCAGCGAACGCAGGCCCTCGCGCACCACGGCGTGGTC
>CAZZGQ010000024.1:18925-22305 GCA_964653765.1 uncultured Elusimicrobia bacterium
TCCGGCGCCCTCAACTTCTGCGACCTGCTGCGCTACCGCCCCGGGCTCGACGTGATCGACGGCCGCAGCGCCGGCGGCGCCAACCGCTGCGTGGTCTCGATCCGCGGCATGGCCCGCGACCAAGTCCGGGAGCTGATGGTCCTCATCAACGGCCGCAGCGTGTACAGCCCCGTCTCTGGCATCACGCTTTGGGAGCAGCTGCCGGTGCAGCTGCAGGACGTCGAGCGCATCGAGATCGTGCGCGGCCCCAACGCGGCGCTCTACGGCTCGGGCGCCGGCCTGGGCGTCATCAACATCATCACGAAGGCCCCGGCCGAGCGCCTCGAGGCCTCCGCGGCGGGGACCGGCGGCAGCCTCGGCACGGCGATCTCGGAGGAGTCCTTCGACGACGCCCACGGGCCGTTCTCTTACCGCCTCAGCCACACCTTCCGCGAGAACGACGGCTATCCCACGGTGACCGGCCTGCCGTCCAACGACTTCCTCCATTCGCAAAAGGGCAGCGCCCGCGCCGTCTGGCGGCCGAGCCGCGCCACGAGCCTGGACGTGTACGCCGGCGGCTCGTGGGACACGATGGGCCTGCCCACGGGCTTCGGCCTGCCCGGAGCCGCGAACGAGCAGGGCCGCTTCCGCTCCCACTTCGAGACCGCCCGCCTGGCTCACCAGCTGGGGCCGGACTCCGACGTCGAGGTCAGCCTCTCGCGCAACGAGCAGGTCTCCGTCATCGGGATGGTGCCGCCTCCCACCACGCAGGAGATGTTCAAGTTCTACGCCTACGATCTCGAGGCGCAGCACAGCTTCGGCCTCATGGACGGGCGGCTGCACACGACCTGGGGCGGCGAGTTCCGCTACTCCGTGGCCGATTCTCCGGACTACTTCAGCACCGCCACGCCGCTGCAGGTCAACCGCACGATCCGCGGCTTCATCCACCAGACGGCGAAGCTGACCGATAAGGCCAGCCTCGTCGGCGGCGTCTCCCTCGAGTCGCCCTATTACGTGGGCACGCGGCACGCGGACTACCAAGCCGCGGCGCTCTACGAAGTCGAGCCCGGGCACATGGTGCGCCTATCGTACTCCCTGGCGCACACCAACCCGGGCTTCGGCGACGCCTACCCCAACACCCTGACGGGGCCCGGGGGCTTCGTCCGCCTCATCCCCAATCCGTTCCTCAAGTCGTACGAGCTGTCCAACTACGAGACCGGCTATCGCGGCACGTGGTTGGGCGACAAGGCCATGGTCGGCGCCTCGCTGTATTACATGAAGATCCGCGATCACGTGAACTTCGAGACGATCGACACGACCGTCTTCCCGATCCTCGCGCAATACGACAACTCCAACTATCTGATCGCGCGCGGCGCCGAGCTCGAGACCGAGCTCAACCTGGCCGCCGGGAACTCTTTCTACGCCAATTACAGCCACGAGATCGTCACCGACCGCGACTCGCACACGGTCTACATCAAGACGACCCCCGCCCACATCGTCAACCTCGGCTTCATCGCCCAGGTCTGGCGCGGCCTGAGCGCCTCGGCCAACGCGGGCTGGAAGGACGGCTATCTGGGCGACTCCGTCTCCGGCACCAACCAGGTCGACGTGCCTCCGTTCTGGCGGCTCGACGCGAAGCTCAGCTACGCCGTGAGCCCGTCGCTCGATCTCTTCGTGGCCGGGCAGAACCTGTTCACCGCCCGCCACGTCGAGTTCGTCGACGGCCTGACCGTGCCCCGGACGTTCAACGGCGGCGTCCGCGTGAGGTTCCGGTGAGATCCTCGCGCGCGATGCTCCTGGCGCTGGTCGCCCTCCTCGGCCCCGCTCTGGCGGACGCCGCCAGCGTCATCGCCGTGCTGAGCGCCGATCACGGCGTCTACCGGCGCGCTTACGACGGCTTCGCCGCGGCGTTCGGCCAGGGCGTGCCCATGCGCCTGGCCTCCGGCGACGGCTCTCTCGACGCCGATACGCGCGTGGTGCTGGCCGTCGGCGGACGGGCGGCCCGGCGCTCGTATCCGCCGGGCGTCTCCGTCGTCTACCTCTTGACCCCTCCGATCGAGGTGGACAGCGGCCGGCCGGAATCGACGCACGTGCGCGCGGTGCCCCGGCCGCAGGACCTCTTGGCGCGCATCAAGTCCGTCCAGCCCAAGGCCCGCACGCTCGCCGTCTTGTGGAGCCAAGCCGCGTACCGCGGCTACGTCTCCGAGCTCGTCGCGCAAGGCGACCAGAGCGGGATCAAGGTGCTCTCGCTGCCCTCGGACTCCTCCGATCTCCCGCGCGCTCTCCACTTGGCCGAAGGCCGGGCCGACGCGCTCTGGCTGGCGCCCGATCCGCTCCTGGTCACGCCCGCCAACTTCCGCATGATCGGGAAGTTCGCCGATGGCGCCAAGATCGTGTTCTACGCGCCGACCGCCGACCTCGTGCAGGAAGGCGCCACGGCGGCCGTCGCCGTCACTCCCGAGGAGATGGGCCGCTCTGCGGCCGACATCGTCCGCGGCTTGCTGGCCGGACACCCAGAGCCTCCGGAGGTCTTCGGCGAGCGCGTGCAGGTGACCGTGGACGGCGAGCGGGCCGCGGCCGCGGGCCTGGTCCTGCCCAGCGACGTGGTCAGGACGCCCCGCGCTCCCAAGCGCTAACGGCGTCGCGAGATCGTCACCCCATCGCCGCGGCCATTTGCCACAATCGCATCATGCTCGTCCCCGATCTCGAGCCGCAAGTGCGCGCCTGGTGGACTTGGCTGCGCGCGGCCAGCGTCCTCAACGCCGCGCTCTGGGTTTTCGCCTGGGCCGCCGCCGGGCGCTCCCGGCTGTCCGATCGCGCCGAAGGCTTCCGACGCCGCCAGCTCGCCCTCTCCTCCATCTTCGTGCTCGGCTGCGCGTTCCGGTCCTGGTTCCCCCGCGCGGACGTACAGCGGCTCTGTTTGGTCGACTCCTGGCTCTCGAGCGTGGCGCTGGGCCGCTCGGTGGCGACGGCCGCGGAGCTCTGCTTCGTCGCGCAGTGGGCGTTGACGCTGCGACACCTCGGAGAGCGCCTGAGGGCGCCGGCCGCCGTGCTCGCCTCGCGCCTGATCGTCCCGCTCATCGCCGTCGCCGAAGGCTGCTCCTGGTACGCCGTGCTGACGACGTGCTACGCCGGCAATTTCTTCGAGGAGTCGATCTGGACCCTGTCGGCGACCCTGCTGGTCGTCGCGGCCTGCGGCCTCTGGCCCCGCGCCGACGCCCGGCTGCGCCGCATCCTGCCGTTGGCGATCGCGGCCGGGACGGCCTACGTCGCCTTCATGTGCCGCGTCGACGTGCCGATGTATCATGCCCGCTGGGCCGCCGACGCGGCCGCCGGACGCGCTTATCTGCCGCTGCTCGCCGGCCTGCGCGACGCCGCGGCGCGCCGGACGGTCTCGGGCG
>CAZZGQ010000025.1:0-3939 GCA_964653765.1 uncultured Elusimicrobia bacterium
AAGCTGGCGCAGGGGCTGGGGGCGGAGGATTTCGTCTTGCATGCGGGGGCTTACTCGCCGGGGGGGACGCCGGAAGAAGGACTGAAAAAGTGCGGCGAATCGATCTCCAAGGCAGCCGGTTTTACGGACTTTAGAGGAACGATCTTGATAGAGAACGTCCCGGGCGGCGGTCGGAGGCTTGGGGGCCGACTTGAACAGATCGCCCGACTTCGCGATCTCATCGGCGCTCGGGCGAAGTCGGGCGTGTGCCTCGATACCGCTCACGCCTGGGCCGCCGGTTATGATGTTTCCAGCGCCGAGGGCGTCCTGAAGTTCCTGGCCCGCGCGCACCGGCTCTTCGGCGACGGCGTGCGGGCCTTCCACCTCAACGACACGCGCGCGCGGCTGTCCTCCGGGCGCGAGGACCACGCCCATTGGGGGGAAGGCTTCTTGGGGCGCGAGGGCTTGGAGTCGTTGCTCTCCCGCGAGGAGTACGCCGACACGCCGGCCATCCTGGAGACTCCCAAGACGCCGGGCGGCGACCGCCGCAATCTGGATTGGGTGGCCGCGCTGCGGCCTTAGATCTTCAGGGACGCGCCTTCGCGCGCCATCGCGACCTGCACGACGTAGGCCTTGTCCACGGCTTGCTGGGCCGCCTGGGCGCCGATGCGATCGAGCGTGGCGTCGTCGTAGCGCGGGTCGTGGTTGAAGAGGACGACGCGCTTGATCGAGTGGCGGGCGCCGAAATCGACCACGCTCGTGAAGGCGGAGTGGCCTTGGTTGCGCATCGTGCGGTAGTCCTCCGCGGTGTAGCGCGCGTCGTGGATGAGGAGGTCCGCGCCGGCGCAGAGCCTTCCCAGCTTCTCGTCGTAGTCCTGCAGCGCCGTGGCCGTCTCGCCGTAGAGCTCGCTGTCCGGGCAGTAGACCACCTTGCGGCCCTTCGTCTCGATGACGAAGCCCAACGTGGCGCCGGGATGGTTGGCGTAGAACGAGGAGACCTTGAGGCCGGGCGCGACGTCGTAGGCGTTCTCCTGCATCTCGTAGAGGTCGATCTCGGCTTCGACGCCGGAGATCGTCGCCGGGGCGCTCTGGAAGGCCTCGCCGACGTGCTGCTCGAGGGAGGCGTCGGGATCGCGGGAGCCGCCGACGTGCAGCTTGAGCCCCTTGCGCGCGGCGGGGGCGAAGCCGGGAAGGCCCTCGACGTGGCCGGGGTTGAAGTTGGCCAGGAGCAGCCAGAGCTCGGAGCGGGCGGGCTTGGTCTCGAGATCCTTGCCCAAGTCGATCAAGCCGGTGCCGGCGTCGAAGACCAGCAGGTTCTCGCCCGTGTCGACGCTCACGCAGCTCGTGCGGCGGCCGTAGCGCGAGTCGGCGGGGGCCTCGGACGCGGCGCCGCGGCAACCCCAGAACGTGAGCGACAGCGGGCCGCTTCCGGCGGAAAGCGACTCCACGTCCGTGCCCTTGCCGGTGACGGCGGGCTGGGCGGGCCGGCCCACGACCTCTTGGATCTGCTGCACGAAGGTCTCGACGTTGTAGGGCTTCTCGATGAAGAGCGTGGCGCCGTACTTGCGGGCACGGTCCTTGTCGGCCTGGAACGACTTGCCCGAGATCATGACCACCTTGACGTCCTTGAGGTCGGGAGCGCTGGTGATCTCGTGGCAGAGGGTCAGGCCGTCGACGCCGGGCATCAGGATGTCGAGGACGACGAGCTTAGGGCGGTCCTGGCGCACCTTGGCCACGGCCTTGAGGCTCTCCGTCAGGAGCTCGGCGTCGAAGCCGCCCTCGGAGAGGAGGTCGCGCGCCAAGCCCCCGGCGATGGGGTCATCGTCTACAATAAGGATCTTGACGGCCATGGGCGGTAGCGATTTTATAACATAAGTCCGTGAGAATCATTGCAGGATCGTTGCGCGGCCGGCGCGTGAAGTTCAAGGACCAGCCCGGCGTGCGCCCGATCTCCGGCCGCATCAAGCAGTCCGTCTTCGACATCATCGCCGGCCTGGTGCCCGGGGCGAAGGTGCTGGATATCTTCGCCGGCACCGGCGCCGTCGGCATCGAGGCCCTCTCCCGCGGCGCCGAGCTCGCCGTCTTCGTCGACTTGAGCCGCGCCTGCGTGGCCCAGATCGAGGGAGCGCTGGTCAAGACGGGTTTCAAGGCCAAAGGCCGGGCCCTGCTCGGCAACGCGTTGAGCGACCTCTCCTGGCTGCCCTTCCGCGGCGGCGTGCAGCAGTTCGACCTGATCTATATGGGCCCGCCCTACAAGGACGAGGAAGGCCGGCCGTTGGCCTACTCGACGCCCTCCTTGGCCAAGGTCTGCGAGGCCGGCCTGCTCAAGCCGCAAGGCTGGATCATGCTGCAGCACCAGGTGAAGGAGGGGGTCGAGGTCCCCGCGGGCTACGAGCGCTTCCGCCAAGAGAAGTATGGCGACACGTTCGTGGACTTCATCAGAAAGGCAGCCGCCTAGGCCTGGCTCGCCGATGGAGCTGAGCTTTTCGCGGTTTCGCATCTACCGCGAGTGCCCCTGGAAGTACAAGCTGCAGTTCGTCGACGGCCGCAAGCCGCCGCTCGACGCTCCCGCGTCGCTGGGCCTCTCGCTGCACCGCGCCCTGGAGCGCTATCACGGCGGCGAGGACCTGCTCGAGGCCTACGAAGCCGAGTTCCTGCGCTCGGGCTATCCCGACGCCGAGACCCGCCAGCGCTGGAAGCGCAAGGGCGAGCGCATGCTCGAGACCTTTCTGGAGCGCGATTCCGGCCGCCGCTCGGAGCTCCTCGGCGCCGAGCGCGAGTTCGTCTTCACGTTGGGCCGGCATACCGTGCGCGGCATGATCGACCGGCTGGACCGCCGGCCCGACGGGACGATCGAGCTCGTCGACTACAAGACCCGCTTCGGCCTCGACCCGCGCGATCCTTCCCCGCCGCCCGAGGAGTCCGACCTCCAGCTGCGCTTCTACGCGCTGGGCGCCAAGGAAGGACTGGGCCTGACCCCGTCGCTGCTCAGCGTGCACTACCTCGCCGCCGACCGTGTCGAGAGCCGTCCCTACGACCCAAGCGGTGAAGAGAGGTTGAAGGCCGAGATAATCCGCGTCGCCGACGCCATCGAGGCCGCAGGAGCCTCCCATGATTTCAAGCCGGATACGTCGTTCTGCCCGCGCTGCGTTTACCGTCGGGAGTGCAAGTATTCGGTCGCCAAGATCTGAGCGCCTACTTATCCACCGACTGGGCATATGCCCAGTCGGTGGATAAGTCAGCCCGCGCTCCGACTCGAAGCCACGTCCTCCGCGACTGCCCTAAGAGCGCGTGTAGATGAACTTCCGGAAGCGCTCCAGGAAGGCCGTATACAGCGCGTTGAGCTTGCCCTTGAGGCTGATGAAGCCGTTGTTGCCGAGCGGCACGCCGAAGTAGCTCTCGCCTCCCATCTCGGCGATCACGGTGAAGGGGCTCGTGTTCGTCCATGGGATCTGGGCGACCTTGATGCCGAGGGGATGGGCGAACTCGACCTTGGGCCGCGGCCTCAGCCACTTGGCCGGATCGCTCGAGCCGAACTCCGCCGTCAGTTTGGCGGCGGCGTCCTCGAGGGCGGCGACGATGAACCGGTCGCGCGTCTGGCCCTTGAGGTAGTCGTGCGAGGAGGTCCGCCCCTCGAGGATGCGCAGCAGCGTGTTGCGGTTGGCGAAGACGGCGAGCCGCGGCCCCAGCTCGTCGCCGAGGGCGCGCTTGATCGCCAGGTCGTACCACTCCTGGTAGAGCGTGGCGGCGGGCTGCTGGTGGACGCTCTGCACGGCATCGGCGACGATCGTCCCGTCCCAGCCCTGGATGAGCGCGCGCAAGGCGATCAGCTCGGGGTCGGTCGCCGCGGCCAGGGCGCCTACGATGAGCGGGCGGAGGTAGCGTGAGACGTCGCCGTAGCGCTCCGTCCTCGAGATGTCGACCACGATGGAGCGCATGTCGTCCAGCGTGAACGCGCGG
>CAZZGQ010000025.1:4039-21922 GCA_964653765.1 uncultured Elusimicrobia bacterium
CGTCCTCGAGATGTCGACCACGATGGAGCGCATGTCGTCCAGCGTGAACGCGCGGCTCTGCCGCAGGTGGTCGAAGAGGACGTCGCCGCGGTCGGCCTTGCCCCAGGCATACATCTCGCCACCGAGCCCGGGCAGGTTCATGAAGGCCTGCGGGTTGATGAAGCCGTCCTCCGGCTTGGTGTTCCAGTTCCCCAGGAAGCCTTGATCGGGATCGAGCGCCCGCGGCAGCGGCTTGCGGCCCGGCAGCCACTCGTCGCCGCCCGTTCCCGAGAGAGGCAGCCGAGGGTCATGGGTCGGGGGAAGGATCGGCCGCGCGCCCAGCCCCCAGTAGCCGATATGGCCTTGCGAGTCGGCGCCCGTGGCGTTGAACGAGAGGTACGAGGGCTTGTTCATGAAGTGACGATCGAGGTCGGCGATGGACTTGACCCTGAAAAGAGCCCCGAACTCGGCGCTGATCTCCTCGTGCTCGCGCATCCACCCCGTCATCTTCAGCGAGTAGGCCGCGCCTCGCGCCGGATCGGAGGCGATCACGGGGCCGTGGACGGTGCGCGCGATCTCCATGGACACCGGCGCTTTTCCGAGGACGCGGAACGTCTCCGTCCGCGTCTCCACGTCGCGGTATTTACCTTTATAGAGGTAGCGGCGCGGATCGCGGCGATCGAGCTTCTCGACATAGGTGCTGGCGATGGGAGCGAAGCCGGAGGTGAGGCCGAAGGCGACATGGTCGTTCTTGCCCATCACGATCGACGGCATGCCCGCGATCGTGAAAGCGAAGACGCGCGCGTCCGGCGAATGCAGGCGCGCCGCGTACCCTAGATCCGGAGTGGCGATGCCCACTTGCGGCCCGGCCACGAACAGCGCCTTCCCGGTCGCGGACTTCTTCGCGCTGACGGCCCAGCCGAAGCTGCCGAAGCGATGCGGCACGCCCAGCTCCTGCCAGGCGGCGGCCACCTTCTGGTTCGTCTGCGCCAGCGTCCGCGCGACCTCGCGGACGTCGGGGGCGGCGAACCGCCGCCGGATCCGAGGGGCTCTCGTCGCCTTGCCGGGCTGCGACGGGATGATCGTGGGCGCCTCAGGGTCGTCGATCCAGCGGACGTCGTCGAAGATCCGCCGCCCTTCCTTCTCGCCATACTTGCCTTGGAGTTGCTGCAACAGGGCGAGGTTGTCCAGCTCGTTGCCGGCGGCGACGTAGACGCCGAAGCCGCGGCCGGCGTTGATGTTGACGGCGAGAGAATCCTCGACCGTCCACGGAGCGAACGTCGTCCCGACCTTCTCCAGATAGCCCACCTCGAGCGGCTTCTTCGACGCGTCGGCCAGCATCTCCGCGCGGTACCGGTTCACGCCGTCGCGATAAGCCTCGAAGGCGGCGCGGACCTCGGGCTTGAGCTGGGCGACCATCCGGCTCAGCTCATCTTGCGTGTAGCCGCGCGTGCGGGCGAAGACGTCTCCCGGCAGGAGCTTCTCGCCGAAAATCTCGGCCAGCGTGCCGCGCGAGGCGCGGCGCGCCAGCTCCATCTGCCCGAGGCGGTCCTGGGCGTGGGCGTAGCCGAGCGACTCGTAGAGGCCTTTGTCGTCCGCGGCCGTGATGGTCGGCACGCCGTCGGCATCGCGGGAGATCGCCGCGGCGGCGGGATCGGCGGGGGCGGAGCCGTCGAACCGCTGGCCGAGCCGCGCTTGCTGGGCCTCGTCGGAGGAGCTCTCGGCCGGAGCGGCGGCGCCCGCCTCCGCGGGAAGGCCGCCCGCCGCCTGCGGCGATGCGATCGCTTCGGGCGCCGCGATCGCCGCGGGCGTCTCGGCCGCGGCCTGCGGTTGAGCCGGAAGAAAGGCTTGGACGGGTGGGGTGGGCAAGGACCGCAGCTCGGCGGCGTGGCCGACGGCGGCGAGCGCGGAGAAAAGGGCGATCGAGATAATGCCGGTATCTTAGGAAAACGCTCCTGACGGGCCTTCGGCAAGAGTCCTAGGTAAGCCCGCCTCAAAGGGCCTATGCTTCGACGGGCCCAACAACTAAACAATCGAGCCTGACACCGTTGTTTAGTTGTCAGCTCGGACGGGCGTAGCGCGAGGGCGACGGGGGGACGTTGTCGGCGACTTGGTTCTTGCCTTCGCGCTTGGCCTGGTAGAGGTTGGCGTCGGCGGCGGCGATGAGGTCGGCGACGCTCTGCTTCTCGTTGCCTGCGAACGTCGTGGCGCCGATGGAGACGGTGGCCATGAAGCCGTTCTTGGCGATCGAGCCGCAGACGCGGTTGGCGGCTTGGCGGGCGATGTCGTGGTCGGCGCCCGGCATGATGACGAGGAACTCGTCGCCGCCGTAGCGGCCCAGGATGTCCTCGGAGCGGATGTTGGCGCTGATCGTCTCGGCCGTCTCCTTGATCACGCGGTCGCCGAAGAGGTGGCCGTGGCTGTCGTTGATGCGCTTGAAGTCGTCGATGTCGAGGATGAGGATCGACAGGGGCGACTTGGCGGTGAGGGAGCGCTGGATCTCGAGCTCCAGGATCTCGTGCAGGTAGCCGTGGGAGTAGGCGCCGGTGAGGGCGTCGGTGACGGACTTCAAGTGCAGCTCGTCCACGCGCGCGGAGAGGACGCGGTTGCTGATGCGCTGGCGCTCGCTGCGCAGCCCCAAGGCGTAGCCGAAGACCATGAAGGCCGTGACCGTGCCGATGCCCATGTAGGCGTAGAACAGGAAGTTGTAGTCCAGCTCGTTGCGCAGCCAGTGGAACTTGAGCAGCGGATCGGCCAGCCAGTAGCGCAGGAGAAAGGCGCCGATCGGCGAGCCCAGGCCCAGGAAGAAGCCGAAAACGGGGTAGACGACGTAGTGGGGAACGGCGCGCAACCAGCGCGTCTCTTCCAGATCCGATTTGCGGCGACGGCGAGCGGCCATGCCCGATTATACTAAGTAAGTTCCCCTAGACCGGCGGCGAAGGGCCTAGGCAGGACCCGGGCCTTCGCATCCCCCGATTTTACTGGCCCGGCGCGGCGGCCCAGGCGAGCTTGCCGCGCTTGGCGCGCGGGCCGTCCGGCAGCTCCATCGCGGCCAGGCCGGCCGGCTTGAAGTCCACGAGCTGGCCGCACAGCCAGGCCGAGAGCTCGCCGATCTGCGGCTGATGGCCGACGATGAGCACGGCGCCGCTGTCGGAGAGGGGGCGGGCGAGCTGGGCGGCCAGATCGTCGGGGCCCAGCTCGTTGGAGAGGGGCTCGAAGGCCCGCGCCTCCACGCCCAGCACGGCCGCGGCCTCGCGCGCCGTCTCCACGGCGCGGCGCAGCGGGCTGTGCAGGATGAGGCCGGGGCGCTCGCCCTTGTCGGCCAGGCGCTTGGCCTGGGAGCGGGCGTCGGCGTGGCCCTTGTCGGAAAGGGGGCGGTCCGCGTCTCGCATGACGCCGGCTTCCTGGACGCTGGGCGAATGGCCGTGCCGCATGACGTACAGCTTCATGAGGGCCGTAAGCCTAGCAAAATCAGCGCGAGAGCGCCGCTTTGAGGCCCTGGAGCAGCTTGTCGCGGCCGTAGTCGTCCGGCCGCTGGCGCAGGTCGGCGAAGAGCCGGCGCAGCGGGGACCCGGGCCGCATCGCCTCGGCGACGAAGCGCGCGATCTCATCGGCGCCGGTATCGGCGAGGAGGGAGAACAGCCCCTCGGCGCTGCCGTCGGGGTGGCGCGCGGAGAGCAGGCGAGCCGCCTCGCCTGCCCGCATGGGATCGCGCTCGATCGCCTCGCTCAGCACGTCGGTCGTGGCGTTCGGCCGCACGGGAAGGAAGGGGATGCCGAGCAGGCCGGCCAGCGCGGCCGCGTTCTTACCCTCCAGCGTGGGGGGCACGGTGGCCTTCGCGAAGAGGTGCTCGAAGACGGCGGGAGGGACGGGGCCGGTTTCTAGGAATAGAAGCTCACCGAGCTTCAGCCCGTTGAGCTCGAAGAGGAGATTCGGGTCGTCGATCGAGGCGCGCCGCAGCCGCCCTTCCAGCCGCTCGTCGGCCATATGGAAGACCTGGTCCACCTTGCGGCGCGAGTCGAGCAGCAGCGGGGCGACGACGCCGCGGCCGCCGAAGAGCTCCGGGTTTCGCTGTTGGGCGAGGACCACCCCCAGGGCCGCGTCGTGCAGCTCGTCCTCGGACATGAAAGCGAGGCCGTACACGGGCCAGAGGTTGTTCGCGGGAAGCGCGTCGAGCAGCGTGCGCAGGCCTTGGGCCTTCTCGGCCGCGGCGCTCTCGAGCGTGCCCAGCGCCTCGCGCGCGGCGTCCGGGCCGGAGGGCGTGTAGAGCACGCGCGTGGGGCCCGCGACCTCCTCGGCTGCCACCTTCTCGCCGCGATAGACCTTGTCGCCGCTCGCCCAGCCGTTCGGGCTCAAGCGCAGGTAGGTATCGGCGCGCAGCCGGTCGAAGCGGCCGTGCGAGCCCCAGTCGTCGCCGCCCGTGATGGCGAGCGGCACGCGCGGCGCGGCGCGCCGCTCCAGGGTGACGTGGCTTTCGACGGTCATGCCCAGCGACGGGATCGTCTGCCGGCGGACGTCCTCCGGCTGGAAGCCGGGCAAGAGGGCCGCGAGCTTGCCGGGAAGATCGGCGCCGGAGTTATCGAAGACGGCCTCCAGGCGCCCTTCATAGCCCAGCTCGCGCAGCCGGCGCGCCGCGGCCAGGGTCGCCGACTGATGGCCGAAGCCGGGCTCTCTCGCGAAATAGACGCGGATGACGGGAAGGGCGTTGGCGGCCTGCATGACGGAGGCGGCGGCCTCGGGCAGCGGGGCGAGGGCGGCGGGCTCGAGGGCGGCGGCGAGCGGGACGGGAGCGGCGGCGGCTTCGACGCCGGGGACCTGCGGCGAGAGGCGCGGCTCGAGGGTCGCCGTGCGCAGCGGCGCCGCGAAGGCCGAGACGGAGAGCAGCAGCCAGAGCGCGGCCGCCAGGCGCGGGCGTCTCATCTCAGCACGCCCTTGAGGACCTGCACGAGCTTGTCCTTGCGGTAGTCGTCCTGGCGCAGCCGCCGGCGGGCGAACCAATCCATGAGGCGCGAGCCGTCTTTCTTGGCGTCGACGATGAAGGCGGCGATGCGCTCGAAGGCGTAGCGGCCCTCCAGCTCCAGCGCGTCGGAGGCGCGCGTCAGGCGGCGGCCGCCGTAAGACCGCAGACCGATCCGTCGCAGAGCCGCGCGAAGCGGGACGGCCAGCCGCCCGATGCCGGCGTCGAAGGCGTCGCCGCGCGTGTTCTTGCCGATGCCGAGGAAAGGCTTGCCCAGCAGGCGCGCCAGCGTGACGGCGTTCTTGCCCTCGAGCGTCGGCGGCAGCGTGCTGGCCCTGAAGAGCGTCTCGAAGACGGCCGGCGGGACGGGCCCGGTCTCGAGCAGCAGGATCTGGCCGCGCTGAAGGGAATCCAGCCGCCGCGCCAGATCCGGGTCGTCGATGCGCGCGAACTGCAGCTTGTCCTGGAGACCGTCGTGAGCGGCGGCGACGCGCGCGAGGCGGCGCGACCGGATCTCCGCGTGGCCCGTGACCCAGTCGCTGGCGTCATCGATGCCCTTGACGCTCTGAACCATGTCGGGAACGTCGAGGAGCAGCGGGATCACCACGCCGCGGCGTTGGAAGAGGTCGGGCCGCCGGTCCATCGCCGCGGATACGCCCAGCAGCAGGCGATGCAGCGTGTCGGCCTTGAAGAACGCCAGGCCGTAGGCGGCGAGGAGATCATGCTGCTCCAGCCGGCGCGTGAGCGCGCGCAGGCCCTCCACCTTGGCCGGGGCTTGGGAAGGCTGGCGGCGCAACGCGTCGAAGTAGGCGTCGTCGAGCTGGGAGGCTTGCGCGGGCTGATAGATGAACGGCAGCAGCCGCGCGGCGCGCAGGACCTTCTTCTTGCCGTTGTTGAAGTACACCTCGTTTGGGCGTCCGCGCCAGCCCAGCGGCTGGAGGTTCAAGAACGTCTCGGCATTGAGCAGCCAGGCCAGCTTGGACGTGCTCTTGCCGTCGGAGTCGTTGCCGCCGGTCAGGGCGAGCGGCACGGGAGGCCGCTCGGACGCCGGGCGCGCCTCGAAGTGCTCGTGGCTTTCGAGCGTCATGCCCAAGGCCGGGATCTCCTGCACGGCCGCGCCCTGGGCGTCGAAGCCGGGCGCCAGCACCCCCATCTTCTCCTCGACGCTGGGACCGTAGATGCCTTGGATCTTGCCGTGGAAGCCCAGCTCTCGCAGCCGGCGCGCGGCGGCGAGCGTCGCCGACTGGTGGCCGAAGCCGGGCGCCTTGCTGAAGTACACGCGGACCGCCGGCATGCCGGCCAGCGCCGCGCTCACCTTCTCGACGGCGTCACGCTCGCCGAGGCCGATGAAGCGGCGCAATGCCTCCAGCGGACGAGAGGGGGCCGCCTCCTCGACGCGCCCGTCGGCGGCGTCCTTCGACGCCCTTTCCGCGTGGAGCTCGGCCTCGTACTCGGCAGGGATAGGGAGGGCGCTTGCCCGCGGGAGGTCAGGGAGGATCTCGTTGTGGAGGTCGAGCGCCTGGACATCTCGCTGCGCCGCAACGGCGGGCAGGTCCAGCGTCGGGACGGACAGGATGCGGTCGGGCGCCTCGACGGTCTTCGGGCCGCCCGCAAAGACGGGCGTTCCCGCGAGCGCCAGCGCCGCCGCGACGACCGCAGTCCTCATAGCGGCAGTGTAGCCCCCGGACCGGGGAAAGGGCTGGGGCGACGGGCCGGCCCCCGGCGGGAGGGGGACCTAGGCCGAACCGGGACCTAAGGCCCAGGCGCCCGGACGCTCAGAAGATCGGGCTGAACAAGCGCCAGAAGCTCTCGATGAGCTTGTCGCCGAGCGGACGGCGGCGCCACTCCGGGATCAGGATCGCATTCGAGAGCGCCAGATCGGCGCGCAGCTGCTCGGCCAGGCGGCCGGCGAAGCCGGGGTCGAGGACGTTGAAGTTGACCTCGAGGTTGGAGAGCAGGGAACGATGGTCCATGTTGTAGGAGCCCACCGTGGCCCACTCTCCGTCGACGACGGCGCACTTGGCGTGCAGGATGGGGCCCTGCCACTCGTAGAGCTTGACGCCGCGCGAGAGCAGGTAGTCGTATTCGTAGCGGCCGGCGTACCAGGCGGACTGGACGTCGGACTTGCCGGGCACGAGGACCTTCACCTCCACGCCGCGCCGGGCCGCGGCGGCCAGCGCCAGGCGGGTGCGCAGGTCGGGGATGAAGTAGCCGTTGGCGATGAGCACCTCGCTGCGCGCGGCCTTCAGCGCTTCCAGGTAGGCGGCCCGGATGCGGTAGCGGTAGATGAACTCCTGGTTGGCCACCACCCAGACCTTGGAGGGCCCGAGGGGCTGGGCGCGCGGCCCGTCCAACGGGAACCACCGGCGCGTCTCCTTGAACCAGAGGGCGCGGAAGACCCGGTCGAGCTCGTGGGCGGCGGGGCCTTCCAGGCGCACGTGGACGTCGTGCCAGTCGTGGCCGCCCTTCTCCAGGGGGGCGTGGTCGTCGCTGATGTTGACGCCGCCGGTGAAGGCGATGCGCCCGTCGACGATGAGCGTCTTGCGGTGGTCGCGCAGCCACCAGGACCAGCGGGGCCGCCAGGGCGCCAGAGGATGGTACTCCAGGAACTGCACGCCGGAGTTGCGCAGCTGGTTGACGAAGACCGGATCGAGGTCCATCGAGCCGATCGCGTCGTAGATCACGCGCACGCGCACGCCGGAGCGCGCCTTGGCCTGCAGGCGCTTGGAGAACTCCCGTCCCGTGTCGTCGGAGCGCAGGATGTAGGTCTCGAGATGGACCGTGTCCGTCGCCTGCTCGATGGCCTCCCACATCGCGCGGTACGTCTGCCCGCCGCGCGTCAGCAGCGTGAGGGAGTTGCCGGGGAGATATTGGTCGAGCTGGCGCGTGAAGTCGCCGGAGCCGGGCCGTTTGCGGCGCAGCAGCCGCCGCAGGGGGGAATCCATCTCGGCGGCGATTTTAACAAACGAAGGGCCCCGCTTGCGCGGGGCCCAGGGTCGTCCAACTTCTCGACCGCTCTAGGCGATCGTCGGTTCGCCAACCGTTTCGAGTATAGCGGGGCCGTCAATCATCGTCAAGAGGCGGAAGGAAGGCGTTGCAGGGGCGGGAATCGAACCCGCATCTGCGTGGTTGGCGAACCAGCTGTCCTACCGTTAGACGACCCTGCAACACCCGTCCATGTATACGTATGAATGACGCTTTTTGTTCCGAGCGACATGTTCAGCGGTGCGAACTCTTACGGCCATCGCCGATGTCCTTAGATCGGACAAGTCCGAATTCAAGGGGACGAAGGAATTCCAGCCGTACATGATCAAGGAGAAGTTTACCGACAAACCCCTCAGTTTCATGGAGTGTATCTGCTGCGAAATGAGAAGCATTTCGCCTTATATGCTTTTGACGACGGCGCCGCCTTCGAGCCCGATTTCTTATTGTACTTGGTCGAGAAGCGCGGACGCGCCGAAAGGCGGTACATCGCCTTCATCGAGCCCAAAGGCAAGCATCTACTCAAGGCCGACGAATGGAAGGAGCGCTTCTTGCTGAGGCTCAAGGATGAGGCGAAGATCGAGGCGCTCTTCGAGAAGCAGGAATACGTCGTGCTTGGATTGCCGTTCTACAATGAAGAGGCGCGGGTAGACGGCTTCTCGGAAGCCTTTGACGAGCAGCTTGTCTCGCAATGGGGCCTCCGGGTAGGGAGAAGCGACAAGGGCCCCGCTTGCGCGGGGCCCCGGGTCATCTAACGCTCACGACCGCTCCTTCAAGCGGTCGTAGACTTGCCAGTCGGGGCAAGTATAGCGGTGGCTCTTCG
Source organism: uncultured Elusimicrobia bacterium (assembly GCA_964653765.1). Lineage (GTDB taxonomy): Bacteria > Elusimicrobiota > Elusimicrobia > UBA1565 > UBA9628 > JAGWUP01. Next base: position 12,781 of record CAZZGQ010000025.1, read on the forward strand.
CGTGGTCAAGATACGGAAGGCGCTGCAGGGGAGGGATTCGAACCCCCATCTGCGAGACTGGCAAGTCTGCCGTCCTACCGTTAGACGACCCTGCAACACCCGACGTGTATACGTGCAGGGGCGCGTTTTTGTTCCCTGCCGAACATGTTCCAGAACATGCTCGCCGCCGCCAAATGGTAGAATCGCTCCTCCAATGGGCGGCAAGCACCACTTCGACAAGCTCCAAGCTCTCATCGACCTCGAGCGCGAGGCCGAGAAGAAGGAGAACATCCGCGAGCTTCGGAAGTTCCCCGTGGCGCAGCGCGAGGCGCTGGGCAAGACCGTCGGCGGCCTGACCGTGGACGGCATCGAGAGCGGCTTGGCCGGCATGCCGCTCGTGACGATGTCGCGCGCGCCCAAGGGCGAGGAGCTGTCGCCCTTTCACGCCATGGGCAACGGCGACAACGTGCTCGTGACCTTCCCGTCCGGCAGCACGCCGGCCTCGGCGGAAGGGACGATGTACCGCGTCGACGAGTACCGCGCCACCGTGGCCCTGAACGGCCCGGCGCCGGAGCCGTGGCCGCGCGGCGCCTGCCAGATCGACCTCCTCGGCAGCGACGCCACCTACCAGCGCATGAAGAAGGCTCTGGTCACGGTGACGGAGGCCAAGAAGAACCGGACCGCCGAGCTGCGCGAGCTCTTCATCGGCGAGGCCAAGCCCGGCCGCAAGCCGAAGATCAAGAAGGATCTCGAATGGTTCAACGACGGCCTCAACGAGTTCCAGAAAGAGGCCGTGGCCGTCTGCCTGGCCGCCGAGGACGTGGCGCTGGTCCACGGCCCGCCCGGGACGGGCAAGACGACCGTGCTCGTGGAGGTGATCCGGCAGCACGCCGCGCGCGGCATGCGCATCCTCGCCACCGCGCCTTCCAACATCGCCGTCGACAACATGCTCGAGAAGCTGCACGAGTCCGGCCTGCGCGTCGTGCGCCTGGGCCATCCCGCGCGCACGCTCGAGTTCCTGCGCCACAACAACCTGGCCGCGCTCGTCGAGGAGGACCCGGCCTTCGAGGAAGTGAAGGAGCTGGACGCCTGGCGCGACCGCCTCGTCAAGAAGAAGTCGCGCTTCGGCCGCGGCCAGGGGCAGCTCGGCTACGAGGAGCGCCAGGAGCGCGAGCGCGAGGTGCAGAAGCTGTGGCGCCAGGCGCGCGATCTCGAGTTCGAGATCAGCCGGCGCATCCTCGCCTCCGCGCAGGTCGTGCTCGCCACGCACGGCGGCCTCTCGCGCAAGATGCTCAAGGGCCAGTTCGACCTCGTCGTGCTGGACGAGGCCTCGCAGGCCACCGAGCCGCTGTCCTGGGTCCCGCTGACGATGGGGAGCAAGGCGATCTTCGCGGGGGACTCTCTGCAGCTGCCTCCCACCATTTACTCGAAAGAAGCCGCCGAGGGGGGACTCTCGACGACCCTCTTCGACCGGCTCAAGGACATCCTGCCCGACCATCTCCAGACGCTGCTGCGCGTGCAGTACCGCATGCACGAGACGATCATGGGCTTCTCCTCCAAGCAGTTCTACGAGGGCAAGCTCATCGCCCACGAGAGCGTGGCCGAGCACACGGCCGCGGAGCTGCCGGGCGTCACCGGCGACGACCTGACCTCCGTGCCGCTCGTCTACGTCGACACGGCCGGGTCGGGTTTCGAGGAGTCGTGGAACGACCTGCTCGAGAGCCGCGAGAACAAGGGCGAGGCGGAGCTGGCCGTCCGCCTGCTCAGCCAACTGCTGGCGGGCGGCATCCAGCCCAACCAAGTGGCGCTGCTCACGCCCTACGTCGCGCAGGCGCGCTTGCTCAAGACGCTGGCGAGGGTGCCCGGCGTGGAGATCGGCTCCGTCGACGGCTTCCAGGGCCGCGAGAAAGAGGTCACGATCGTCTCCCTCGTGCGCTCCAACGACGACGCCGAGGTGGGCTTCCTCGGCGACACCCGCCGCATGAACGTGGCCATGACGCGCGCGCGGCGCCTGCTCATCGTCATCGGCGACTCCGCCACGCTCGGCCAACACCCCTTCTACTCGAAGTTCATCGAGTACGCCGACGAGCACGAGTCCCACCGCTCCGCCTACGAGTTCCCAAGTTAACTGCGGGCAGCCTTAACATTTAAGTTTTCTCGAAAACTTAAATGTTAAGGCTGCCCGCTATTAAGTTAACATCCACGTCATGATCACCATCGCCCTCGCTGCCTTGCTCGCCTCGCCCGCCCGCGCCACGGAGCGCGCGCAGATCCAGGAACGCCTTAAGTGGGATCTCACGCCGATCTACGCCAGCGACGCCGACTGGGCCAAGAAGCGCGACGAGGTGGCGGCGCGCATCCCGAAGCTCGCGGACTATCAAGGCAAGCTCGGGCAGTCGGCCGGGGCCCTGTACGAGGGCCTCAACGCCGTGTTAGGCGTCGATCAGGACCTCACCCGTCTGACGGACTACGCCAAGTTCCGCGGCGACGAGGACACGCGGGTCAACGGGCCGCGAGAGATGATGGAGTCCGCCGAGGACCTTGGCGTGAAGGACGCCGCCGCCACCGCTTTCGTCCGGCCCGAGATCATCGCCATGGGCGCGGACAAGGTCCACGCCTTCGTCGCCGCCGACGCCCGGCTCAAGCCTTACGGGCCTTGGCTAAACGACCTGCTGCGCTGGGCGCCGCACACGCTGAACCCGGCGGAGGAGAAGCTGGTGGCGCAGGCCTCGGGCATGGAACAGAGCCCCCAGGACATCTACGGCACGTTCAAGGACGCCGAGCTGCCGTATGCCGAGATCACGCTGTCCTCCGGAGGCGTGGTCCGCATGGACCCGCAAGGCTTCGAGAAAGCCCGCCAGTCGCCCGTCCGCGAGGATCGCGACAAGGCCTTCCACGCCTTCTTCTCCAAGTATCACGACTTCGAGCGGACCTTCGGCTCGACGCTCTCGGCGCTGATCAGGACGCACATCTTCGACAAGGACTCGCGCAAGTTCGACAGCACGCTCGCGGCCGCGCTGTTCGACGCCGACGTCTCGCCGACGGTCTACGAGCAGCTGATCAAGGACGTGCACGCGAACCTGCCCACGCTGCACCGCTACCTCAAGCTGCGCCGGAGGATGATGGGCCTCGATCAGCTGCGCTACGAGGACCTCTACGCGCCCCTGGTCGGCAAGGTCGAGCTCAAGTTCACGCCCGAGGAGGCGCAGTCGTCGGTGATCGCCGCCATGGCCCCGCTCGGCCCCGACTACCAGGCGGATCTCAAGAAGGCTTACGAGCAGCGCTGGGTCGACATGCTGCCCAGCATCGGCAAGAGGCCCGGGGCGTACGAAGAGACCGTCTACGGCCTGCATCCGTACCTGCTGCAGAACTTCTCGGGCACCTATCAGGACGTCTCGACGCTGGCGCACGAGTCCGGCCACGCCATGCACTCGCTGCGCTCCGACCGCGCCCAACCTTACCCCACGCATCAGTACAAGATCTTCGTGGCCGAGGTGGCCTCGACCCTGAACGAGAACATGCTTCTCCACTATATGCTAGCCAGGACCAAGGACAAGCAGACGCGCCTGGCCCTGCTCGGCAACTACCTGGAGACGCTGCGCACGACGCTCTTCCGCCAGACGATGTTCGCCGAGTTCGAGCTGCGCGCCCATGAGATGGCGGAGAAGGGCGAGCCGGTGACCGGCGAGAAGCTCAGCGCGCTCTACCGCGGGCTGGTGAAGGAATACTACGGCGACAAGGAAGGCGTCTGCAAGGTGGACGACCTCTACGGCATCGAGTGGGCCTTCGTGCCGCACTTCTACTACGACTACTACGTCTTCCAGTACGCCACGAGCATCGTGGCCTCTTCGCGCATCGCGGCCCTGATCCGCGAGGAAGGCAAGCGCGCGCACAAGGAGCGCGACGCCTACCTGGCCATGCTGGCGATGGGCTCCTCGAAGGAGCCGATGGACGAGCTCAGGAGCGCCGGGGTCGACCTGGCCTCTCCGGAGCCGTTCAAGGCGGCGATCGCCGAGATGAACTCGACGATGGACGACATGGAGAAGCTGCTGGGCTCTCGGTGAACGGGGCGCCGGCCCTGCTGGCCGTCCTGGCCTTCGCCGGCGCCTTCCTGCTCTTCTGGCTCGAGCTGTTCGCCGGCAAGCTGCTGCTGCCGGCTTTCGGCGGCGCGGCGTACGTCTGGACCGGCTCGCTCATGGCGTACCAGGGCCTGCTCTTCCTCGGCTACGCGTACGCGGACGCCGCGATCCGGCGGCCGCGATATCGGACCTCTCATCTGGCGCTCCTCGCGGTTCCTTTATTCACCCTGCCGATCGCCACGTCCGTCTCGCCCTTCGGCTCGCCTATGGTCCGTTTGCTCTCGGCCCTCCTGCGCTCCATCGGCCTGCCCTTCTTCGTCCTTGCCACCACGAGCACGGTGCTGCAGGGCTGGCGCCGCCGCGCGCGGCCCGGGGACGAGGCCGGGGCGTACGCGCTCTACGCCGCCTCCAACGCCGGGTCACTCGCGGCGCTCGTGCTTTATCCGATCCTGCTCGAGCCGCGCCTGCCGCTCTCGCTGCAGGCGCGCCTCTGGGGCTGGCTCTACGCGGGATTCGCCGCCCTGCACGCTTTCGTCCTGCCCGGCCGCGACGAGCCTCCCGCCGTGCTCCGCGGGGCCGCCGAGCGCGTCGGCGCCGACCCGGCCCGTCCCGGCGACGAGGCGTCCTGGCTGCTGCTGGCCCTGGGCCCCAGCGCGGCGCTGCTGGCCGCCACCAACCTCCTGACCCTCGACTTCGCCGCCGTGCCGCTGCTGTGGGCGCTGCCGCTGGCGCTCTACCTCGCCACGTTCGTGCTCAACTTCAAGAGGACGCCCTGGTATCCGCGCCGCCTGTCCTCGCTTCTGGCGGGCCTCTTCGCCGTCTGGGCCGTGGGCGTGACGTGGACCGTGGCGCACTCCGGCGATCTCGCGCAGCGCTGGCAGGTGCTGCGCCGCCTCTGGGTCGTCAACAAGGGGCTGCTCGTCTGCGGCTCTCTCTTCGTGCTCTGCCTGATCTGCCATCGCGCGCTGGCCCTGCGCCGTCCCCGCGGCCCGCGGGCCGGCCGCTTCTACGCCCTCATCGCCCTGGGCGGCTGGCTGGGCGGGGTGCTGGTGGCCGTCGTCATGCCGCTGGCGGCCCGACGCCTGGCGATGCCGGAGCTCGACGCCGTCGCCGCCGGGCTGCTCTCGCTCTTCGGCCTGCTGTACTGCGCCCGGACCTCCGTTCCGGGGGCGGCGCGCGCCGTCACCGCGGGGGAGCTCGCCGCCGTCACGCTCGTGGGCGCGGCGGGCCTTTGGCTCTACGTGCGCCAGTCGCCTGCCTTCGAGCGCGGCACGCGCCAGTCGCTGCGGGACTTCTACGGCTACTACCGCGTCGTCGACACGGAAGGGGAGCGGCGTTTCTTCCACGGCAACACGCTGCATGGGGTGCAATCGCTCGACGCGCGAAAGCGCGTCGAGCCGACATTGTATTTCGGCCCGGATTCTCCCATCGGTGGAGTCTTTGCCGCGTTCGGCGGAGTTTTCCGCCGCGTCGGCGTCGTCGGCCTCGGCGCCGGGACGTTGGCCGCCTACGGCCGCCCCGGCCAGGCCTTCGACTTCTTCGAGCTCGATCCCGACGTGATCTCCCTCGCCCGCCGCTGGTTCACCTATCTCGCCGACAGCCGCGCCGCGGTGTCCACGGTCCCCGGCGACGCCCGCCTGTCGCTCGAGCGCGCCCCGGGGGGCTACGACCTGCTCGTCCTCGACGCCTTCTCCGGCGGGGCGATCCCGGTGCACACGCTGACGCGCGAGGCTTTCGCCCTTTATGAAGGGAAGCTCGCTCCCGGCGGGCTCATCGCCGTTCACGTCACCAATCGCTTCTTGGATCTGCGGCCAGTCCTGGCCGCCGAGGCTCGCGACGCCGAGCTGGGGGCCGTCGCCAAGCAGACGGACTTCGCGCTGATGAAGGAGGAGCACTTCTACTCCTCCTGGGTCGTCCTCAGCCGCGACGACGAGAAGCTGCGGTGCCTGCGCGCCGCCGGCTGGGAGCCGCTCGCGGCCTCTCCGCAAGCCCGCGCCTGGACCGACGATTACGCCAGCATCCTCGCCGCCCTGCGGCGCTGAAGGGAACTTTTTCGGCCCCTCGTTCGTATCCCCTTCAGACGTTTCCTGAAAGGAGGGGACATGGACCACGCCGTTCCGCCGCTGCAGACGACCGTCAAGCTGTACCGCGACGCCGCCGGGCCCAGCGAGTTGCTGGGCTTCGCCGAGATCGTGATCGCGGGCGCCTTCGTGATCAAGGGCATCCGCATCGTGATGGGCAAGCCCAAAGACGACAAGCCGGGAGGGCCCTTCATCTCGTTCCCCGCGCAGAAGGGCCGCGGCGCGGCCGCCGACAAGTGGTTCGAGATCGCCCACCCCGTCACGGCCGAGGCCCGCAAGGCCGTGCAGGAGTGTGTGCTGAGCGCCTACGCGAAGGCGGCGGCCACGACGGGGCGCGCTTGAGCGGGGCCGAGGTCAAAGCCGTCGTCCGCCTGCATCGGGACGCGTCGCGCGGGCGGACGCTGCTGGCCTTCGCCGACCTGCGCGTGGCGGGCTTCGAGATCAGGGGCCTGCGCGTGCTGGAGGGGCGCGACGGCCCTTACGTGACGTTCCCCGCGCGCCGTTCCTCGGGCGGCGGCTTCTTCGAGACGGCGCGGCCGCTCGACGAGAAGACGCGGGCGAAGGCCAAGGAGGCGGTGCTGCGCGCCTACAAGCGCGCGGCGGCGAAGGCGTAGGCGGTTCTCCGGCCGTCGGGGTGGGCGCGCCCCGGCGGCCGGCGTCACCGTGGCGGGAGGGGCGCGCTGGCGGTTCGGGTCGCGGTAGCGCTACAATGCGGGATGATGGAGAAGAGCAAGACCTGCGCGCGCTGCGGCGAGGCGTTCGGCTGCGGGGCGGGCGCGGTGACCTGCTGGTGCCGGGAGCTGCCGCCGATCGGCCCGTTCTCGGACGAGGACTGTCTCTGCCTGAGCTGCCTGCGGGCGGTGGCGACGGCGCGCGTAGGGGACTGCCTCGATTGCCGGCACGCTCAGACGCTCAAGACCAAGGGCGGCTCGGCCGTCTTCCTGTGCGGCCGCTCGGGGAAGGACCCGCGCTATGCCAAGTATCCGCGCCTGCCCACGACGGGCTGCGCCGGCCGCGAGGCCAAGTGAAGAAGGCCGTCGTCTCGTGGAGCAGCGGCAAGGACAGCGCCTTCGCGCTGGCCGCGACGCTGGCCGCGCGCGAGCTGGAGGTGGTCGAGCTCTTCACGACGGTCAACGAGACGCACCGCCGCGTGGCCATGCACGGAAGCCGCGAGGCGCTGCTGGAGCGGCAGGCCGAGGCGGCGGGACTTCCGCTGGCCAAGATCATGCTCCCGTGGCCCTGCACGAACGAGGTCTACGAGGCGCGGCTGGGGGAGTACCTGGGCCGCAAGAGAGCCGAGGGCGTCTCTTGCGTCGTCTTCGGCGACCTCTTCCTCGCGGACGTCAAGAAGTACCGCGATGCCGCCTTGGCGAAGGCCGGGCTCGAGGGAGTCTATCCGCTTTGGAAGCGGGAGACGCGGCGGCTGGCCGAGGAGATGATCGCGGCGGGACAAAAGGCCGTGCTGGTCTGTATCGACCCCAAACAGGTTCCCGCCGCGTTGGCCGGGCGCGAATTCGACCGCTCGTTGCTCGCCGACTTGCCTGCGAGCGCCGACCCGTGCGGCGAGAATGGAGAATTCCACACCTTCGTCTACGACTCGCCGGTCTTCAAGGCCCCGATCGCGGTCAAGCGAGGCGAGATCGTCGAGCGCTCTGGTTTCGTCTACGCCGATCTGGAGGCCGTCTAATTCTTCTGCCCGGCGGTGCCAGGCTTTAAGTATTGTGCCTGGGCACAAATACTATGCCTGAGCCGACATAAGAGCCCGCCGGCTCGTCGCGAGTTCAGGCGGCGGCCGCGCCGCGCCGCCGCTCCCGCCAGAACTCGATGACGGCGGGCAGGATCGAGAGGAAGATCACGACGAGGATGATCTTGTGGATCTTCTTCTCCACGTCGGGGATGGCCGAGGCCAGGCCGTAGCCGGCCAGCGCCATGCCCCAGACCCAGGCCAGGCCGCCGATGACGTTGTAGGAGACGAAGCGCTTGTAGCTCATCTGGCCCACGCCGGCCACGACGGGGGCGAAGGTGCGCACGATGGGCACGAAGCGGGCGATGACGATGGTCTTGGCGCCGTAGCGTTCGTAGAAGTCGCGGGTCTTCTTGAGATGGGCCTGCTTGAAGTACCAGGAGTCGGGCCACGAGTAAAGCGCCTGCCCCGTCTTGACGCCGATCCAGTAGCCCACCTGATCGCCCGCCACGGCGCAGGCGCCGCCGAGCAGCAGCAGCCAGCCCAGCGGGATCAAGCCGAGCCGGGCGAACACTCCGGCGGTGACGAGCAGCGAGTCTCCGGGCAGGAAGAAGGCGAAGAGGCCCGTCTCGACGAAGACGATCAGGCAGACCGCCGGGAGGCCGCCCGCCTGGATCAGGGCGCGGACGTCGAGCAGCCGGTGCAGGGCGTCAACCAGATGGTGCATGCCCGTCAAGGATACTATAATCGCCTCTATGACCAACAAGCCCTTCAAGTACCGCTGGTTCGCGCTCGGAGACATCAACGGCTTCTTCGGCCTCGCCTTCGACAACATGACGAACCTCTCGTTCTTGGCGGGCATCCTGATCTTCGCCTTCCAGTTCCCGGCGGACATCGTCTACAAGCGGATGTTCCCAGGAACGGCGATCGGCGTGCTGTTCGGCGACCTGGTCTATACGTGGATGGCCTTCCGCCTGGCCAAGAAGACGCGCAACCCGAACGTCACCGCGATGCCGCTGGGGTTGGACGCTCCTTCGACCATCGGCGTGGCGCTGGCCGTGCTCGGCCCGGCCTTCCTGGCGATGAAGGGCCAGGGCATGCCGGAGCGCGACGCGGCCATGATGACCTGGTACATCGGCATGGCCACGATGATGTTCATCGGCGTCTTCAAGCTCGTGTTCTCCTTCTTCGGCGGCTGGGTGCAGAAGGTGGTGCCGCAGGCCGGGCTGCTGGGCTCGCTGGCCGGCATCGGCCTGGCGTTGATCGGCTTCATCCCGCTCGCCGACCTCTTCGGCATGCCGATCGTGGGCATGGTGGCG
>CAZZGQ010000026.1:0-5671 GCA_964653765.1 uncultured Elusimicrobia bacterium
GGGCAGCCCCGCCGCCATGGCCTCGGCGAGAGACAGCGGCGCGTTCTCCTGGAAGGAGGTGAGGGCGAAGACCTGCGCCCGCGTCAGCTCCTCCTGGACCTGCGCGACGCTCAGGCCGCCGAGGAACGTCACCCGCGCGCCAACGCCCAGCCTCTCGGCCTCGGCGCGGCAGTCCGCCAGGTAGCCAGGCTGCGCCGCGCCGGCGACGCGCAGCTGGCCTCCGGAGCGGCGGGCCGGACCCGCCGCGAACGCGCGGATCAAGCCCACGACGTTCTTGAGCGGCGTGACGCGGCCGCAGCAGAAGACGCGCCCGCGCTCCGGACGCCGGGGCAGCGCGAAGAAGGAGTCCGCCACCGGGTTCGGGATGCGCCAGACGCGCCGCGCCTCGTCCGCCGGCAAGAGCGAGCCCACGGCGTCGCTGATCAGGATCACGTTGGGGCTGCGGCGGCGCCCGTACGACTCGGTGACGGAGAGCAGGCCGCGCTTGGCCCAGCGCGCCGGGGCCCAGCGGCGGTCCCACAGGGCGTCCCGCTCGGCGACGCCGTGGATCGTCAGCACGCTGCGCCGGCCGCCGCCCGCCGCCAGGAACGAGTTGCCCTGGAAGTGCACCACGTCCGGGGCCGCCCGCTCGAGCGCCTCTTGGAGCTGCCGCTTGCCGGCCATCAGGTCGTAGACGGTGCCGGGCAGCCGCCGCCAGAGGCCGGACTTGGGCAGCCGCTCGATGCGCAGCGCGCCCCACGCCTCGCTCGCCGGCGCGTCCCGCGGGCCGTCCGGCGGCACGATGACGGTGACGCTGACGTCCGGCAGCTTGACCAGCTCGTCGGCCAGGTACTTCACCGCTCCCTCGACGCCGCCGACCACGCGCTCCGGCCGGCGCGGGAAGACGGAGACGAGGGCGACCTTCATGAGGCGGCCACGGCGGCCGCGAGCACGATCCAGAAGATCTTCTCGCGCGAGCCCGTGATGGAGGTGTTGATCATCAGCAGCGAGACCATCAACGCGAACGGCAGCGCGTCGCCGACCCGCTTGCCGCGCCGCCAGGAGCGGCGCAGCGCCTCGAAGAGCGCCAGGAAGAACGGGATGCCGCCGAGCAGGCCCACCTCGGTGAGGACCGCCAGATACGAGTTGTGCGTGTCACGGTCCGGGTAATTCAGCCGCGCGCCCAGCACGAAGCGGTTGTTCGCGCCGCCGTAACCCTGCAGCGGCTTCTCCTTGAACATCGCCCAGGCCTCGTCGAAGATGATCGTGCGGCCGGCCGTGTCCCCCTCGTCCCAGGTGCGCTGCAGGCGCGCGGCCGTCTCCGTGCCGAGGGCGAACTCGCGGGCCACCAGGCCCGCGGCCATGCCGAGGACCAGCACCATGAGGACGACGCGGGCCTTGCGCGTCGCCTTGCCGGCGCATAGTCCGAGAGCGAGCACGCCGCCGCCGAAAGCCAGCAGGCCGCCGCGCGAGCCCGTGCGCAGGATGGCGCCGATCAGGATCACCGTCCCCAGCGCCGAGGCGCCGACGTGGGCGAGCTTCCGCTTGGCCGAGAGCAGCAGCGGATCGCCCACGATGCAGAGCGCGCCAAGGCTCAGCAGCGCCGCCGTGACGTTGGGGTCCTGGGCGGCCACGGACTCGCGGGCCTCGCTGTCGAACTGCACGCCGAGGATGCCCAGGAGCATCAGCAGGCCGATCACGACGATCCACCAGCCGTAGAGGCGCAGCGCCTTGGTCCGGAACGCCTCGTCGCGCAAGAGGTTGTAAGAAACAAGAAAGAGCGCCGTCATCTGCAGCAGCGTCGTCTGCAGCTCGTGGAACTTCGGATCGAGGTGCGTCGGGATCCAGAGCTGCGACAACGCGAACGCCGTCAGGTACCAGGCCAGCATCCAGAACGCGGCGGGGACCTTCTTGAAGCAGCTCCGCCATTGGACGAACGCCAGCGCGAAAAGGAGCACGCCGATCATGCGGGCCAGGCTGATGCCGGAATCCGGCTGGTCCGTGTTCCGGTAGTAGACGATGGTCTCGAGCGGGATCGAGAGCAGGAACGCGCAGTAGACGGCCTGCACGGTCTTCTTGCCGAAAGATGAGAGGCGGCCCGGCTCGGCGGCGGGCGAAACGGCGGGCAGGGCGAGCTCGTTCATGCGGGCCTCATAGACCGAAGGAGCGGATCAGCGCCTTGCCGAGCTGGACCGGAGGGCAATGGCGCCAGGCGCAGTCCTGGAGCAGTATCTCGCGGGCGCGGGCGTGCCGGCCGTAGTCGATCAGGTCGCGGGCGTGGACCAGGAGATAGAGCGCCTCCAGCCGCGCCAGCGGTCTTTCCGCCGTCATCGGCAGCAGGCGCTGCGACCTCAGCCGGCGCAGCGTGCGCACGCACTCGGGATAAGTCGGCTCCGGCAGCGGCCGGCGGCCGCCGTAGTCCTCGTTGTGATAGACGGCCAGCACCTCGGGCAGGCAGGCGATCGGCCCGGCCAGCGCCAGGCGCAGCCAGGCGTCGACGTCCTCGGAGCGCGCCACGCCCGCCGGAAAGCCTCCCACGCCGCGCAGGGCCCGCGCGTTGACCAGGCTCGAGGACGAGGTCATGCCGCGCCCGCGGTTGCGGATCGCCAGGCCGAAGTAGTCGTCGAGGACCCGGTCCTCGTGGAAAGGCAGCTCGAGCCAGGGCCTGCCGTCGCGCGCGCCGAGGATGTTCGTGAAGACGGCGGACACGTTGGGATGGGCTTCGGCGAAAGCCAGGGTGCGCTCGAGGAAGCGCGGCGTCCACTCGTCGTCGGAATCGAGGAAGGCGGCCCACTCCGTGCGCGCCACGGCCAGGCCGCGGTTGCGGGCGGCGGCGGCCCCGGCATGAGGCTGGGAGACGAGGCGGATGCGCGGATCGCGGAAGGCCAGCACGGCCTCGCGGCTCTCGCGCGAGGCGTCGTCGTCGACCACGATGAGCTCGAAGTCGCCGCGCGTCTGCTTCAGGATGGACTCGACGGCGCGCCGCGCCTCTCGCGGACCGTGATAGAGGGGCACGACGACGGAGCAAGCTTCCACCGTCAGCCTCCCGCCGGCGCCGGCGTTCCCAACGCGCGCAGGGCGTTGCCGACGGCCTGCCGCTCCGGCCGGCCCATGATCAAGAAGTACGCCGCCGGAGCGAACAGCGCCGTCTGAGCCGCGACGCAGGCGGCCAGATCCGAATAGCTCGGCGCGACGAAGCGATGGACGACGAAGAAGAACAGCGCCAACGGCGCAGCCGTCTTGAGCGTCGTCAGCAGGATCGCGTCGAGGAGGTAGGCGCGCACGGGCAGGCCCACCGCCCGGCAGATATAGACCGGCTGGATGAAGAGCTTGAAGACAGCGAATTCTACCGTTGTTCCCAGGGCGACGCCGTAGATGCCCCAGCGCTTGAGGAACAGCAGGCTCAGGATCAGGTTGGCGACGCCCTCGGCGACGCTCAGGTAGGCATAGACCTCTTGCTTGGAAAGGCCGTAGAGCAGCTGGATGCCGGGCGACTGCGGCAGGTCCAGCATGAAGCCCGCCCCCAGGATCGCGGCGACGACGTAGGCGGAGTCGAAGCCGGGTCCCATCCAGCGCAGGATGAAGGCGCGGCCGTAGAAGATGAGGCTGGCTCCCACGAAGACCGTCAGGATGGTGCTCAGCCGCGTGACCTTGAGCAGCGCGCTCCTGATGGCCTCGTAGTCGCCGCGGCCCTCGTACTGGCTGAACACGGGCAGCATCATGCCCACCGAGCTCAGCACGAGCTGAGCGAAGCCCTCGATCAGCCGCGTGCCGACCGCGTAGGGCGTGACGAGGCTTGCGCTGAGGAGGCTCGCGATCAAGACCGTATCGAGGCGGAACCGCAGGATGTCGCCCAGCTGGCAGACGAGCGTCTTCGAGCCGTAGCCCAGCATCGAGCGCACGCGAGCGGCGTCGGCGACGCGCAGCGAGAGCCGCACGCGCGGGAAGCGGGAACGGAAAGCGGCGTAGAGCGCCGCGCAGTGTAGCAGGCCCACCACGAGCGTGGCCACGGCCACGGCGATGAGGCCCCGGCCGGCGCGCAGGCAAAAATAGATGCCGACGTTGCAGGCCAGCGTCCGCGCGATCGACACCGCGGCGATCAGGTCGTAGCGGATGCCCGCCGTCAGCATGCCGAGGTAGGTCTTGGCGACGAACGACGCCGCCGTGGCCGCCCCCATGATGACCAGCAGCTCTTGAAAGAGCGCGACGTCGCTCGTCGCGCTCACGAAGCGCGGGCAGGCCGCCACCGAGACGGCCGTCACGGCCAAGATGAGGCCGCCCATCGCGCAGAAGAGCAGCCAAGCGGTGCTGGCGACGCGGTCGAGCTCGCCCGCGTCCTCCTTGCCCATCGCCTGGGAGAGGTAGCGCGCCGCCGCCGATGAGAGCCCGAAGTCGAGCAGGCCGTAGTAGCCCATCAGAGAGCCCACGATCGTCCAGAAGCCGTAGATGCGGTCGCCCAGCGAATGCACCAGGTAAGGCGTCAGGATGAAGGAAGCCCCGACCAGGACGACCAGGTCGACGGTCCGGAAGATCGAGCCCTTGAGGAGGCTGCCGCCGGTGCTCATGCCGCCGGGTCGTGCGGGATGCGCGGCGCGAGGCTGCGGCAGTACTTATGGAAGTCGTGGCCGTCGGCGTAGCTCATCGTCTGGAGCCTGCTGCCGTTGATCACCCCTCCCAGGATGTCGATGCCGCCGGTCCTCAGGCGCGCGCAGGCCATGCGGACGAGGGGCAGCCGCGTCCGGCCCGCGCGCGAGACGACGATGGAGGAGCGGACGTGCCGCCCCCAAAGGAGGATGTCGCTGACCGGGAAGATCGGCGGGCAGTCCACGACGACGCGGTCGTAGCGCTCGCGCGCCCACTCCACCAGCCGCGCCAGCTGCTCGGACGTCAGCAGCTCCGACGGGTTGTGCGGGCGCGCCCCGCCGGAAAGCACGTCCAGATGCGGCACCTCGGTGGCCTGCAGCAGCTGCGTGGGATCGCTGATCCGGCCGGCCAGGTAGTCGGCCAGGCCGTCCTCGGCTCCGGCGCCGAAGATCCGATGCTGGCTGGGCCGGCGCAGGTCACCGTCGATCAGGAGGACCTTGCGGTTGGTCTGGGCCAGCGCCACGGCCAAGTTGCTGGCGACGAAGCTCTTGCCTTCCTCCTCCAGCGTGCTCGTGACGAGGATCGAGGGCTCGGCGCCGGTCTGCTTGGCGAAGAGCACCATCGTGCGCAGGCTGCGGAACGCCTCGCTGGAAGGCGAGATGTCCGCGGACACGAGCGGCTGGTAGATCCGCTCGCCCCGCGCGATGCGGGTCAGCGGGATGTGGCCGAGCATCGGCACGCCCAGGCCGTGCTCCACGTCGCCGTGGGTGCGCACGGTCTGATCCAAGGTCTCGAGCGCCAGAGCGCCCAGGCCGCCCAGCGCCAAGCCGCCGGCCAAGCCGAGCAGCAGCGCCAGCTCCTTGCGCGGGCGCACGGGGCGCAGCGGCCGCGTGGCCGAGTCGACGACGCGCACGTTGTTGGGACGGAACTGTCCGGAGATCTGAGTCATCAAGCCGCTGACGACGGCGGCCACCTCGCGGTCCTTGGCGACGCGCAGCAGGTTCAGCTGCTTCTTGGCGTCGATCACGGCCGGGTGGGCGTCCGTGAACGTCTCGCGCAGCTTGGCGAGCTCGCCCTCCGCCCGGATGATCTGGGCCTCGGTGTCCTG
>CAZZGQ010000026.1:5771-7297 GCA_964653765.1 uncultured Elusimicrobia bacterium
GCCGCAGCGCCGTCTCGCTGAGGACGAGCTTGGCCTGCGTGGGCAGGAAGTCGTCGTCGGACGGCGTCCAGCCGTCTCGTCCGGGCATCAGGTCGCCCGGCTTCTCGACGTCGAGGAGAGCCTGGGCCCGGTAGACCGGCTTGCTCAGGAAGGCGTAGGCCGCAAGCAATCCGAAGACGGAGGCCCCGATGGCCGCGACCGTCCAGCGGCGGCGGTAAAGGATCTCCACATAGTCGTAGAACGCGAGGGCGGAATCTTGATCGGAGATCATGGTTAGAATAGGCTCTGAGGCACGTAAACGACGTCGTTGGGCTCTAGGACCATGTCCTTCTCCCTGTTGCCGCGGCGGATGAGCGACTTCACGTCGACCTTGAAGTCGACGCTCTTGCCGTCCACGTACCGCAGCACGTGCGCGCGCGCCGGCGCGGCCATCTTCGTGAAGCCGCCGGCGTCGGTGATCGCCTGGAGGATCGTGACGGTGGTGCCCGGCACGATCGGGTATGGGCCCGGCTTCTGCACCTCGCCCAGCACGAACAGCTGCTTGGCCCCGCGCGACTCGACCATCAAGGCGACGTGGGGATCGCGTATATAGGCGGCGAGCTTGCCGGCGATGAGCCCCTGCGCCTGGGACGAGGTCTGCCCGCCCACGCGCACGGTCCCTAGAAGGGGCATCACGATCTGCCCGTCCGCGTCGACGCGCGCCCGGACGTTCAGCGATCGATCCTGGTAGACGGTGACGTCGATCAGGTCGTCGCTGGCGATCGGATACTCGCTGCGAGCCTTGGCCGCGGCCTTCATGGCCTCGGCCAAGGCGCCCCCGTCGCGGTCCTCCATAGCCCCTGCCGCGACGCGCGACGAGGACTGCCGCCGCTGATGCGACGCGCAGCCGCTCAGGGCGGCCAGCACCACGCACAATCCGCAAAGTCGTCTCATGGCGAGCAAGAATAACGCGAGCGGCCGATGCGAATCCATGGACGGCCTGTCATTGTTTGATGTCGGCGATCGAAATTTTCGTCGCGACGTCGTGACGCGGCCGACATTCGAAAACCCGCGGCGATTAGCTAGAGTGGCCGTCATGAGACGCGGGGCTCGGCTGTGGCTGGCGCTGGCTGCGGCCCTGGCCGTCGCCCCGGCTCCGGCGCGGGCGACGACGCTGCGGCCCGCCGACGTGCCTCCGGAGCTGACGCGCGGGCCGATCGAGCTCCATCCTTACATCGGCTACCTGGAGACGTACGACTCGAACATCTTCCTGCTGCCCTCGCCGGTCTCCTCCTGGGTCCATACGCCGAGCGCCGGCGTGCGCATCCCGGGGCAGCTCGGCGACGCCAACCGTTATCAGCTGAGCTACGACGGCGAGTACCGCGTCTATTCCCACGATCCCGGGGTGGGCAACGGGCTCATCCAGGCCGTGGACGGCCGCTATTGGCACCGCTCCCCGGCCGGGCTGGCCTTCCGCGCGCACGACGCCTACCTCAATACCATCGATCAGGGCAGCACCGAGCTGACCGGTCTTCGCCGCCGCTGGC
>CAZZGQ010000026.1:7397-21739 GCA_964653765.1 uncultured Elusimicrobia bacterium
CTCGTCGACTTCGGCCTCGAGGGCGACTTGACGGCCAAGATCTCGGGCAAGGCGCAGGTGGGCTTCGTCGATCGCAAATACGACCAGGCGCCGGCCGCCGGCCTGGGGCGCGACACCAACAACCTGACGGCCCAGGTGGCGCTCGACTATCAGCCCCAGGAGCGCTCGAAGGTGGACCTCACCTTCACGCGGTCGCTGGAAGAGTCCGCCTTCGACATCAACCAGTTCTACATCGCCACCGCCGGCCTGCTCTCCTTCACCCACACCTTCACCTGGAACCTCATCGCCCATCCCTACGCCGGCCTGGAGTTCGACAAATACCCCACGACGACCCAGATCGGCCCGTTGTCGGTCAATCGCCGCGACTACAACTACCAGGGCGGCATGGACGTGGAATATCCGCTGGGCGACTACTTGAAGGTGGGAGCCGGCTACCTCTACCGCGCCCGTTTCTCGAAGGGCTTGAGCGGCCAGTTCAACTACCGCGACCAGATCACGAACGTGTCGGCGACGGTCACGTTCTGAGCGCCGGCGCGGACCGGCGAGTTATCCACACCACTCGCAGCGCTGAGAGTTCCCGCCGGCCGACTATCCTATCGCGAGCGTCCGACGGCCCCTGAGCGCGATCAAGGCCAGGCTCAGGGCGGCGAGCGCCGCGCCGGCGTAGAACGTCGCGGGCGCGCCGAGTCTGTCCCAAAGGACGCCGGCCAGCACGCTGGCGGCCAGCGCCGCGACTCCGACGCAGAGGTTGAAGACGCCGAAGGCGGTGCCGCGCAGCTCCGCAGGCGCGGCGTCGGCCACGAGAGCCGACAGCAGGCCCTGGGTCAGCGCCATCTGGAGGCCCCACAGGGCCACGCCGAAACCCGCCACGGTCAGCGTGCGCGCGCTTCCCAAAGTGACGTCCGCGGCCACGAGGGAGGCCAGCCCGCAGAGCAATAGGCCGCGCCGGTCCAGGACGTCGGCGAGCTTGCCCGCGGGATAGGCGCAGGCCGCGTAGACGACGTTCATCAGCACGTAGACCGCCGGCGCCAGTCCGTCCGCCAGCCCCCGGTCGCGGG
This sequence comes from uncultured Elusimicrobia bacterium, assembly GCA_964653765.1. Classification (GTDB taxonomy): domain Bacteria; phylum Elusimicrobiota; class Elusimicrobia; order UBA1565; family UBA9628; genus JAGWUP01. Next base: position 8,456 of record CAZZGQ010000026.1, read on the forward strand.
CGCGCAGGATCAGGAACGCCTCGCTGAAACGGGCCAGGGCGAGGACCGAGCCCACGCCGACGATCCACCAGTATCCGCTTCCGAGCTCGCCGAGAGCGGCAAGGCTGATCGGCGTCCGCGGCCGCGACGGAGCGGCCATGGCCTTCGACTCGCGCACGCCGAACGCCAGCAGCAGCACCGCCAGGGCGGCGGGCGCGGCGGCCAGCCAAAAGACGGGCCGGAAGCGCCCGCCGGACCAGGCCATGAGCGCGATGGCGAGTAGCGGGCCGAGGAACGCGCCCACGGTGTCGAGCGCCTGGCGCAGGCCGTACGCGGCGCCTCTCATGGCGGGAGGAGTGATGTCCGCGATCAGCGCGTCGCGCGGTGAACCGCGCATCCCTTTCCCGACGCGGTCGATGAAGCGCGCGCCCAGCACCGCCTGCACCGAGCCGGCGAGCGCGAACAGCGGCTTCGAGGCCGCCGCCAAGCCGTAGCCGAGCACGGCCAGCTCCTTGCGCCGGCCTAGATAGTCGCTGAGCGTCCCGGAGAAGACCTTCACGATCGAGGCCGTGGCCTCGGCGATGCCCTCGACGACGCCGACGGCCGCCGGCGAGGCGCCCAGAGAAGCCACCATGAACACGGGCAGCAGGCTGTGGATGAGCTCGGAGGAGGCGTCCATCAGCAGGCTGACGATGCCCAGGACCCAGACGTCGCGCGGGAGCTCGCGTGAAACCGCCATGAGGCCAATGCTAGCAAACGATTTGCTACCCTAGCGGTCGTGAGCCTCCTGTCCGTGCTCGGGCTGGGCTTCGCCCTCGGCCTGCGCCACGCCTCCGACGCCGATCACGTCGTCGCCGTATCCACGATCGTGGCGCGCACCAAGCGCCTGGGCGCCGCCTGGCTGCTGGGCGCGTTCTGGGGCGCGGGCCACAGCCTCACCATCCTGGCCGTCGGCGCGGCCATCATCGTGCTCAAGGTGGCGATCCCCCCGCGCGTCGGCCTGGCGATGGAGTTCGCCGTCGGCCTCGTGCTGATCGCGCTGGGCCTGCTCAATCTCTTCGGAGGCCGGCTGTGGCGCGCCCACCGCCACTCCCACGGCCACGCGGCAGGCGACCACGCCCATCGCCACGTGCATTGGCTGCGGCCCGCCTGGCTGCGCCGCTCGCTGGAGGCCGCCGGCCGCGGGCGGCTGGTCCGCTCGCTCGCCGTCGGACTGGCGCACGGCCTGGCGGGGAGCGCGGCGGTGGCGCTGCTGGTTCTGGCCACGATCCCCACGCCGACCCTGGGCCTGCTCTACCTCGCCGTCTTCGGGCTGGGCACGCTCGCCGGCATGCTGCTCCTGAGCGCGGCGATGGAGCTGCCCATGGTCTTCGCCGTCCGCCGCTCGGCCGCGGCGGCGCGCGGCCTCATCCTCGCCAGCGGCGCGCTGAGCCTCTGCTTCGGCCTCTACGTGACGTATCACATCGGCTTCGTCGACGGCCTCTTCCTCGCCTCCCCTCGCTGGATCCCGCAGTAGCGTTCACCAACTGGAGGCCCCTAGGCGAGGACCGCGCGCGGGAGATGGACGGTGAAGGTCGAGCCGCGGTCCAGCTCGCTCGCCGCGGTGATGCGGCCGCCGTAGCGCTGCGCGATCCGCTGGCAGACGGCCAAGCCGATGCCCTCGCCCTCGTAGCCGCGGTGCAGGCGGACGAAAGGCTCGAAGATCCGGTCCGCCCGCTTCGGGTCGAAGCCGATGCCGTTGTCCGAGACGGAGAGCTCGACGCCGTCCGCGGTGAGGCGGCTCTCCACGCGCACGCGCGGCGCGACTCCCGGCCGCCGGAACTTCACGGCGTTGCAGATCAGATTCTGGAGCAGGCGGCGGATGAGCGCTTCGTGCGCCCTCAACTGCGGCAGGGGCCCCGTGACGACCGCCGCGCCGGCCTCCTTGATCGGGAGCTCGAGATCCGAGAGCACCAAATCCATCACGCGGCCCACGTCCACCAGCTGCGTCGGCTCGTCGCTACGCCCGATCCGCGAGAGAGACAGGATGTCGCCGATCATCGCGGCCATGCGCTCGGCGCTCTTGCGGATGCGCTCGACCAGGCAGCGGTCGCGCTCGGCCAGGCCCGCCGCCGGGCGCTCGAGCAATCGGGCGCAGGCGCTGATCTTGCTCACCGGGGCCCGCAGGTCGTGCGAGACCGAATAAGCGTAGGCCTCGAGGTCGGCGTTGGAGCGGGCCAGGGCCTCGGTCTTGCGCAGCACCTCCAGCTCGGCTTGCTTGCGGCGCGTGATGTCGCGGAAATACCAGATGCGGCCGTAATGGCGTCCTCCCTCGCCGACGACCGGGCTGGAATAGCGCTCGAAAGTCCGCCCGTCCCGCAGCTCGATTTCCTCGAAGCTCCGCGAGGTGCGGTCCTCGTAGAGCTGGGCGATGCGCTCCAGGAAAGCCGCGGGATCGGCCAGCTTGTAGAGCACCTGGCGCACGGCCGCCTCATCGGACCGGGTGGCGAGGAGCTCGGGAGACAGGCCCCACATCTCCACGAAGCGCCGGTTGTAGGAGATGATCCTCCGGTCCGGATCGACGGCCAGCATGCCGTCGATGGAAGCCTCCTGCTCGGCCGAGAGCAGCGCGGCCTTGAGCCGCAGCTCCGAGGTCCGGTCCACCACCCGGTGATCGAGCTCGGCGGTGAGCCGGGCCAGGGCGCGCTCGGCGCGGCGACGAGCGGTGACGTCGATGAGCACGGCCAGCGAGCGCACGACGCGGTCGTCCTGGTCGCGCTCGCAGGTCGCGGAGAGCTCGATGTCGAGGATCTCGCCCTCGCGCGTGACGAACTGGTAGGGGACGTCCGAGCAGGAGCCGGTCTTGAAAAAGGCGGGCAGGACCACCTCCTCCGCGTAGCGCCGGGACTCGGGCGTCAGGAACTCGGTCGACTTGCGTCCCAGGACCTCCTCGCGCGAATACCCCAGCGTCGAGAGCCACCGGTCGCTGACACTTTGCAGCCGGTCCTCGGAGTCGATGGAATGCACCATCACCGGGGTGCGGTTGTAGAGCGAACGGTACTTTTCCTCGCTGCGCCGCAGGGCCTGCTCGTTGGCCTTGCGCTCCGTGATGTCGACGACCAGGCCCAGGCAGAAGGCCGGCTCGCAGCCCGGCCCGAGGGCGCTCGCCGCCAAGCGCCCCCAGGCGATCCGGCCGCCCTTGCGCACGTACCGCTTCTCCAGCTCGTAATAGCGGACCTCGCCCTTCCGCAGCCGCCCGAACATCTTTCGGGCCGCCGCGACGTCCGGGCCGTAGGTGATGTCGTCGAACCGCAGCTCCCGGAGCTCTTTTCCTGTATAACCGATGAAGTCCTGGAAGCCGCGGTTCGCGCCGAGAATGCGGCCGTCCGCCGAGATCAGAGCCGCTCCGACGGGAGCGAACTCGTACAGCGCCATGAACGGAGCCAGCCGGTCGTGCAATACGTCTCCGGGGGCCTCGGAGCGCGCCGCGGGTCTCGGGTGCCTTCGCGTCTCCATGACTCCATTGTAGGGCGATGGACCAGCGGCGGCGGTAACGATCGAGTGACGTCAGCGGGATCGGTAGCGCGTCGTGAAGGCCTGGATCTGGGCTTTCAGGAGCTCGTCCTCGAGCGCGCGGATGCGGGCGGCGAGGCTCTCGGCGCGCGCGGCGATGTCCGCGCCCGGCGCCCGGGCGGCCCGCTCCAACGCGGAGGTCTCCGCCAAGAGGGCGCGGCAGCGCGCCTCGATCCCGGCCAGGAACTCGGCGCTCAGGTACTCGGGCGGCCTCTTGGTCAACGAGAGCCGCCCGGCTTTCCTCTTCACGGTCACCTCGATCGGCCCTCGCGCCTCGTTGACGAGCCCGACGACGGCCATGTTGTCGGCGACGGGGACGCCGTTCACCGAGACGATCTCGTCTCCGATGGCCAGCCCGGCGCTCTCGGCGGGGCCGCCGATCAGCAGTTGGGAGACCCGCGTGGACTGGCCCTCGAAGAAGAGCCCGATCCCGGGAGGCGGGTTCTCCGCCTCGTCGACCTTCCGGCGCAGGTCCTGGGCCTCGGCGCGCAGCCAGCTCAGGTCGGGACCCGCGGTCCAGGCCGTTGCGCCGAGGCGCAGGCGCCGCATGCGTTCGATCAGCTCCTCGGCCGGAGCCAGGCTGCGGAGCCAGACGGATTCTCCGGCGACGGCGGGCGACGGGGTCCAAAGCAGCGCCGCGACGAGGCAAACGAGACGAGTCATGACTTCCCCCACGGGACGATTCCCGCGATCGCTCGCGGGCGTCGGCAGGTCTTCGGGCTTGCAGGCTGGTCCGGCTTTCTACCGGCCGTCGCTTCCCGGCCTTATGGGCCGGCGCGTCTGACGGCTTTCGTTCCTGCTTACCGCTGCGGGGCAGCCCCGGATTCTCACCGGGTTCCCTTTTAATCCCCGCGTCCGCCCGAAAGCGGACGCGGGATACCGACGGCTGAGATTCTAGCGGTTCCGGTCCCGCAAGACCAGCGAAGCGGCGACCGGCAGGACCAAAAGCGTCAGCAGCGTGGAGGCCGCCAGGCCGCCGATGACGGCCACCGCGAGCGGGCGCTGGAGCTCGGCGCCGGAGCCCCAGCCGGCGGCCAACGGGACCAGGCCCAGGATCGTCACCGTCGCCGTCATGAGGATGGGCCGGGCGCGCTTCATCGCCGCGGAGCGGACGGCGTCGCGGACCGAAAAGCCGCGCGCGCGTTGGGCGTTCACGTAATCCAGGAGGATGATGCCGTTGCGCACGACGATGCCCACGAGCATCACGGCGCCGATCATCGAGGAGACGTTCACGGTCTGCCTGGCGGCCCAAAGGCTGACGACGGCGCCGACCGCGGCAAGCGGCAGGGTGAGAAGGATCAGCAGCACCGAGACGACGGAGCGGAACTCCAGCCACAGGATCACGGCGACCACGAAGACGGCCATGGCGAGCACGCCCGCGAGGTTGGAGAGCGCGCCTTGCTCGGTCTTGTACTTGCCGGAAAAGTCCCAGGAGTAGCCCCGCGGCAGCTTCAGGTCGCCGACGGCCTTGGCGATGTCGGCGGCCGCGTCGCCGACGTTGCGGCCCTTCACGTTGGCCGTGATCGTCACCTTCCGGGTCAGGTGGTCGTGATAGATCTCGCTCGGGATGCCTCCGTAGGAGAGCTTCGCGACCTGCTCCAGCGGCACGACGCTGCCCCCCGCCGTCTTGAGCGGCAGGCTCCCCATGGCCTCGAGATCCAAGTCCTGTCCCGGCGGGGCGAAGCGCAGCGCCACCGGGATCTCCTTCTGCACCTGGCGGATCGAGGTCGCCTGCAAGCCGGAGGCGTACGCCTCCAGCGCCTCGTGGACGGCGTCGCCGGAGACGCCCAGGCGCCCGGCCGTCTTCTTGTCGATCTGGATCTCGAGAGAGGGGACCGGCGTGTCGGTGGGAGGGCGGAGGTCTACGAGGCCCGGGACCTTCTCCATGGAGGACACGAGCGCTTGCCCTTTTTCGTGCAGCACCGCCAGGTCCTGCCCGTACAGGTCCACGCCGATATCGGCCGGGACGCCGCCCAGAGCGTCGTTGATCTTGTCCGCCAACGGCATCAGGTAGTTGACGACGACGGTGGCCAGGCCGTCCGTCTTCTCCTTCATCGCGTCGATCATCTCGTCGAGCGGCACCGCGCGCTTGGTCTTGGGCGCGAGCTTGAGCATGATGTCGCTGTGGTTGACGTTGTCGGTGTCCTCGGCGCCCGGAGCGTGGCCGGTGCGGCGCACCACGGTCTCGACTCCCGGGAGCGTCGCCGCCCAGCCCTCGATCTTGAGGTTCAGCCGGCGCGACTCAGCCAGCGAAGTCCCCGCCGGCATGACCGTCTGCATGAGCAGGGCGCCCTCATCGAGGCTCGGCAGGAACTCGGTGTTCAGACGACGATAGGCGAAAGGCACCAGCGCCACCAGCAAAGCGCCCAGGCCCAGCACCTTGAGGCGATGGCGCAGGGACCAGTCCAGGGCGCGTCCATAGGCGCGGTGCAGGGCATCGTGCTCCTGCTTTTCATGGACGCCGGCGGCCAGCCACCGCTCGGCCAGGAGCGGGATGACCGTCAGGGCCACGAGAAGAGAAGCCAGCAAGGCGAAGGTGACCGTGACGCTGACCGGCGCGAAGAGCCGGCCCGCGAAGCCGGCGACGTAGACCATCGGAGCGAAGATGCCGATGTTCGTCAGCGTCGAGACGACGACGGGCCGGATCACCTCCCGCGTGGCGCCGACCACGATGTCGGCCTGCGACCGGCCGCGGCGCAGCTCCTCGGTGGAGAGCCAGCGGAAGATGTTCTCGAGGACGACGATGGCGTCGTCGACGATGATGCCGGTGCCGATCGCCAGGCCGCCGAGGGACATGATGTTGAGGCCGACCCCGAGGCCGCGCAGGGCGACCAGGGCGGCCACCACCGATAAGGGGATCGAGAGCGAGGCGATCAGCGTCGTGCGCCAGTCCCGGAGGAACAAGCCCAGCACGATCAAGACGAGCAAGCCGCCGATCCACACGCTCTCGCCGACGCTCTTGATGGAGTCGCGCACCAGCCCGGCTTGATCGTAGTAGTTGCGGACCGAGTAGCCTTTCGGCAGGGTCGCGGCGAAGGCGTCGAGCTCCTTGCTGACGGCGTCGGCGACGGCGCCCGTGTCGAACTGCGGCTGCTTGAGGATGTTGATGCTGACCGCCGGCACGCCCTTCTCCGAGACGTCGCCGCGCTCGTATTGGAAGCCGCCGATCACGCGCGCCACGTCGCGCACCCGCACCGGGATGCCCGCCTTCACGGCGATCACCGTGTCGGCGATCTCCTCGGACCCCGAGAACTGGCCGTTGGTGTGGATGACCAGCTCCTGGGCGTGGCTGTTGACGACGCCGGGGCTGGCCAGGATGTTGTTGCCCGCCAGGGCGCTCTTGAGGTCGCCGAGCGTCAGATCGTACTTGATGAGGAGATAAGGGTTGGGGCGGACGGCGAACTCCCGCACCTTGCCTCCCATGACGATGACCTTATAGACGCCGGGGACGCGCTGCAGCCGCGGCTTGAGCGTATAGACCGCCAGGTCCCGCAGCGCCACCGGGTCGTCGACGCCCTGGAGGCTGTAGCCCTCGATCTCGGAGAGCGCCGCGCTCAACGTCTCGATGGACGGCTCCGCGGCGCCCGGCAGCTGGCCGCGCGCGCCGGCGATCGCCTCGTTGAGCAGCTGCCGCGCCACGAGCATGTCCGTGCCCCACTCGAACTCCACGGACACCATCGAGATGCCGGTGGCGGAGGTCGAGCGCAGCCGCCTCACCCCCAGGACGCCGCCGGCCGCGCTCTCCAGCGGCACCGTCACCTGCCGCTCCATCTCGAGCGAGGAATAGCTGGGCAGCTCGGTGATCACGTTGAGCACGGGGAAGTTGAGCGGCGGGAACAGATCCACGCGCAGGCCGCGATAGGCGGCCGCGCCGAGCATCAGCAGGACCAGCGCCCCGGCCGCGACGGCGCCGGGCGAGCGCAGGACGGCGCGCAGGACCTTCTCGCCCATCACTCCGCCGCCGCCTTGAACTCCGGATACAAGTAGCCGACGCCGCCCTGCGCGACGACAAGCGTCCCGGGCCGCAGGCCCTGGGACACCTCCACGACGCCGTCGCCCGTGTCGCCGACCTCGACCTCGGCCGGCTCGTAGGCCGCGCCCTTCTCTCCGCGTCGCTGGACGATGACCCACGACTTTCCGTCCTTCGTGAGCACGGCCGACTGCGGAACGAGGACGGCCCGCTTCTTGACCCGCGTCGTGATGACGGTGAAGACGAACTCTCCCGCCGGCAGGCTTGCCCCGCCGCGCGGCGAAAGCCAGGCGATGGCCTGCCCGGTCTCCTCGCTGACGCCGCGCAGGACGCTCGTCACCGCGCAGGACACGGTGGCCGTCGAAGGCGGCGCGTACGCCACGCAGGCGTCGCCGTCGCGCACGTTCGGAGCGTCCTCGGCCTCGAGATTGACCTCGAACTTCACGCCGCCGCCGCGCGCCAGCGCGATGCCGTAGCCGGGCGCGGTCAGCCGGATCTCGCCCAGCCGCGCCGGGACGACCACGGGAGGATCGGACAGGTCGGGCGCCTCGAACGGCTTGCGCGAGCAGGCGCAGAGAGCCGCGCAAGCGGCCAGCAGGAAAACGAGGCGGCGATCAGAGGCCATCGGCCCCCGGGGCGCGGCCCCCGATCCAGCTCAGGTCGGCAAGATCGGAGAGGTACGAGTAATAGGCGGCGCGCCGGTTCAGCGACAGGGTCAGCCACAGGTCGATGCCTTCGGTGGCTTCGAGGATAGTCGCGGCGCCTCGGCGGTAGCGCTCGATGCCGGCCGCCGCCGCCCGCTTGGTGTCCGGCAGCAGCTTCTCGAAGCGGCCGGAGAGCTCCCGGTCCGAGCTCGCCTTGGCCCGGCTCTCCAGCGCCTGCGAGACGAGCGTCTGCCTCTCGAGCTCGTAGCTCGCCTGCGCCAGACCGGTGGCGAGGCGCTGCTGCCTGACGCGAGCCGAGATCGCGCCCCAGTCGATGAGCGGCAGCCGCAGCGAGAGCGCCACGTCCCAGCCGAGCGAGGCGTCCGACGAGGTCTGACCGGCGTAGCCGTACTCGGCCGAGCCCACCAACCGCGGGAGGCGCGCGTACCGCGCGGCCGTGACGCCCACGCGGGCGGCCAGAGCGCGGTCGGTCAGGGCCTGCAGGCCCGGATTGGCCAGCACGGCGTCCAGCACGTGGCTTTCGTCCGGCACCGCCGGCAGCGCCGCGAGGCCGGCGAGCTGGAGCTGCGAGGTCGCGTCCAAGCCGAGGGTCTGGGACAGCTCGGCGGACTGGCCCACCAGCTGGGCCTGCTGGCCGGCGCGCGACCTCTCGAGATCGGCCAACGCGGCGCGGACCTTCACGACGTCGAACGACGGCGCCCGCCCCATTGTATAGCGCGGCAGCACGGCGTCGAGCAGCCGCTCGTAATGGGAGCGCGCGTCGTCCATGCTGGCGACGGCCTCGCGCGCCTGCAAGACGCCGAAATAGAGCTGGCGCACGCGCCGTTCGGTATCGCGCAGGGACTGGAGCTGCTCGCGCTGCGCCGCCGAGAGCTCGATCCCGCGCTGGCGGACCGCCGTCCATTCGCCGGTGAACGGCGTGAGAGGCTGGTCCGCGTGGATCACCGCCTTGTTCGCGTCGGGAAGCTGCGTCGACGCGTCGTCGGACTTATCGTACGCCCCCAGAGCGGAGACCTGAGGCAGCAGCAAGGCCCGGGCCTCCCGGGCGGCTTCGGCCGCCTGGCGGCTCTGCAGCTTCGCCTGGGTGTACTGGACCGCGGACTGCTCGGCCCGTTGGAGGCACTCGGGCAGCGTGAGAGCGTGGGCGTGGCCCACCGCAAACAATGCCGCGACCGCCGCGGCGGCGCCTAGCGGCATGACGAGGTTTTAGCTCTCTTTCGGCCGCGTGGTCAACGCGTGAGCGCCGCCCGGTGACGCCCTTACGAAGCCGGCCGGGCGTCGTGGTTGGGCAGCTCGGAGCTCGCCACGAACCACGGCGCGCGCAGCTTCCAGAAGATGTTGGCGATGGGGCGCACGCCGGGGTCGGTCTCGAGCGTGCCGCCGGGCAGCATCACGTGCTTGCCGTCGCGCTGCAGCTTGGGCACGGGTCCGCCGGAGTGCGCCGACCCCGTGGACTTCTGGCAGCGCTCGCAGTGGCAATAGCGGAAGGTCGGGAACGGCCCCGTCGCCTCGTATTGCACCCGACCGCACAGGCACGACCCGGCCACGACCTTCGGTTCAGGCATGCCTCGATTTAATGATTTCTTTGGCCGCCGTGGCGATGCCCTCCGTCGTGAAGCCGAACTTGGTCTGCAGCGCTTTGAGCGGCGCCGAGGCGCCGAAGGTGCTCATGCCGATGGAGCGCCCTTCGGAGCCGACGTAGCGGTCCCAGCCGAGGGTCGCGGCCTGCTCCACCGAGAGCCGCGCCTTGACGCGCGGCGGCAGGACGGCGTCCCTGTATTCCTGGTCCTGTCGATCGAAGAGCTCCCAGCACGGCATGCTCACGACGCGCGCCTTGATCCCCTCGGCGCGCAAGGCTTCATAGGCCGCCAGGCACAGGTAGACCTCGCTGCCCGTGGCGAGCAGGATCACGTCCGGCTCGCCGCCGCCGGCGTCGGCCAGGACGTAGGCCCCTCGCGCCGTGCCGGAGGCCGGGGCGTACTTCGAGCGGTCGAGCGTGGGCAGCGGCTGGCGCGTGAGGACCAGGGCGCTCGGGCCGTGGCGCATCGGGGCGATGACGCGCCAGGCCTCCGTCACCTCGTTGGCGTCGGCGGGCCGGAACACGAGCAGGCCCGGGATGGCGCGCAGGGACGCCAGGTGCTCCACGGGCTGGTGGGTGGGCCCGTCCTCCCCCACGCCGATCGAATCGTGCGTGAAGATGTAGACGACGGGCAGCTCCATGATCGCGCTCAGACGCAGCCCGGGCTTGCAGTAGTCGCTGAAGACGAGGAACGTCGACCCGAAGGACCGTAGCTTGCTGTGCGAGAGTCCGTTGACGATCGAGGCCATGGCGTTCTCGCGGACGCCGAAATGGATGTTGCGCCCGCCCGGGTTCTGCGCAGATAGGTCGCCGGCGCCCTCCGCCGTGACGCGGGTCTTGGTGGAAGGCGTGAGGTCGGCCGAGCCGCCGACGATCCACGGGACCGTCCGGGCCAGAGCGTTGAGGACCTTGCCCGACGATTCGCGGGTGGCCAGGCCTTTGGGGTCGGCGGGGAAGACGGGAAGGCCTTGGCCCCAACCGTCCGGCAACTTGCGGTGCTGCATCCGGTGCAGCTCGTCGGCGAGCTCGGGATGCTGTTTCTTGTAGCGCCCCAGCAGGCCGGCCCAATCGCGCGTGAGCTCGCGGCCGCGGGCGATGATCCCCTCTCGGAACGCCTTGCGCACGTCGTCGGGGATCAGGAAATGCGCGTCCTCGGGCCAGCCGTAGGCGCGTTTGACCAGCCGGACCTCGTCCTCGCCGAGCGGCTCGCCGTGGGCCGCCGCGCTGTCCTGCTTGTGCGGCGAGCCGTACGCGATGTGGCTGTGCACGATGATCAGCGTCGGCTGGCCGCGCGTCTTCTTGAAAGCCGTGAAGGCGCGGCTCAGCAGACCCAGGTCGTTGGCGTCGGCGACCCGGAGGACGCTCCAGCCGTAGGCCGCGAAGCGCTCGGCCACGTCCTCGGTGAAAGCCAGGTCCGTCGAGCCCTCGATGCTGATGCGGTTGCTGTCGTAGATCCAGCAGAGGTTGGGCAGCTTCAGGTGACCCGCCAAGGATGCCGCCTCCGAGGACAGCCCTTCCATCATGTCGCCGTCGCCGGCGAGGGTGTAGACGTCGTGCTCGAACATCGTGAAGCCGGGACGGTTGAAGCGGGCGGCCAGCCAGCGCCCGGCGATCGCCATGCCGACGCTGGCGGCCGCGCCCTGGCCGAGCGGCCCGGTGGTCGTCTCCACGCCGGAGGTCCAGCGGTATTCGGGATGTCCCGGGCACTTGCTGTCGAGCTGCCGGAACCGCTTGATGTCGTCGAGCGTCACCGAGAGGCGGCCCAACGTCTCGTAATCCGGGTCGACGGCCTGGACCTCCGCCAAGTGCAGCAAGGAATAGAGCAGCATCGAGGCATGGCCGGCCGAGAGCACGAAGCGGTCGCGGTCGAGCCAGACCGGGTGGTTGGGATCGAAGCGGAGGAAGCGCTGCCAGAGGCAGTAGGCGGCCGGCGCCATCGCCATGGGCGCTCCGGGGTGGCCGGAGTTCGCCCGCTGGACGGCGTCCATCGACAGCGTCCGTATCGTGTCGACGCAGAGCTCGTCGATCGACTTGGCGACGGCGGCCATGGCTCCTCCAGGTCCGGCGCCGGGCGGACGGCCTCGCCCGCCCGGCGCCGGGAACAAGTCTGCGGCTCAGTAGCCCGGCTGCTGGCTGGGCGTCGTCGGCTGGCTGGGCGTCACCGGCTCCTGGCTCGGCGCGGTCGGCTGCTCGGTCCCCATGCCGCCGGACGAAGGCCGCTGGCTCTCGGTCTGCGTCCCCTTGTGCTCGCGAGCCTCCTTGTCGGCGAACTTCTGCAGGTCCTTGGACAGCCTCGGATTGGAGGTCTCCAGCGCCGCGGCGGAATCCCGCAGCATCTGGATGTCGTCCTGCGACTGGCCCATCTCGGACGATTCGCGTCCCCCCTCCTCCTTCTCTCCCGACTCCTTGACCGCGTACTGCTTCAGGCGCGCCGACAGGTCCGGGTTGGTGGACTGCAGCGCGGCGGCCGCGTGATTGAGCATCTTGATGTCCTTCTTGCTGTGCTCGGCGGCTCCGGCATATGCCGCGAGCCCCAGCGCCAGCACCGTCACGGCGACGGCGAATGTGGCCTTCATGAATGCCTCCTTTGAAGCGCACCATGATAAGGCACTGCCGAGCGGACTGGCCATAGCCGCGGCGTCACGATCCGATCAGGGCCTAATCGCGCAGGCTGCCGCGCAAAGCGGCGTAATCTCTTGCACGATCTTTACGTCCCCTCGACCAGCCGCCGGCTTATCCTATCTCTACCGATGATCGGCTCCACCCAAGCGTTCGAGATCGGTCCCGCCGGCTGCGAGGACGCCCCTCCCCTCGGAGAGCTGCTGGCGGAAAGCAAGCCGTCGTATTGGATGAGGAAGGTATCCCCTCAGGGCTTGGCGACCTTCGCGGGCTACGCCGCCGGGAGCCCGCGCTCGGTCCTCCTCGTCGCTCGTCCCAAGTCTCCGGGCCCGCTCGCGGGCTACGTCCTGGCCGTGATCGACCCGCGCAAGTTCTGGCTCGGGTTCGCCGTCCGCAGGCCCGCGCTGGCGCGGACGATCTTCGTCCACCGGTTGCGGCGGATCTTCGAGCTCGAGCGGGACCTGCACGCCGCCGCGGCCCGCGGCGGCGGCGGCGAGACGCTGCCGCCCTTCTCCTGGTCCCCAAGCCGGGCCGACGCCGCGCGCGTCGTCGGCCTCTTCGTGCGGCCGGAGCACGAAGGCAAGGGCGTCTCGATGAGCCTCCGCTTCGAGCTCGACGCCGCCCTCAAGAAAAAGGGCGTGGCCACGGTCGAGGAATACCTCCATCCCGGCCTCTCCGAGACCGCCGAGAAGTTCTTCCGGCTTTGCGGCTGGGACATCCGGCGCTGCCGCAAGGGCTACAAGCTCGCCAAGAAGCTCTAGCGCCTCGCCGGTTGAAAGCCCACCCCCCGACCGGCTGGGGGCGAGAGATGGCCGGGCTGGCGGACCTGCTGACCGGCGGCCCGTTGGGCTCGCTCGACGCGGCACGGCTGCAGCAGCTGCAGGCCGCCTCCGCCGATCAAGCCTATCGGGACGCGCTGA
>CAZZGQ010000027.1:0-2484 GCA_964653765.1 uncultured Elusimicrobia bacterium
GCCGCGCCGGCCGCGGCGCCGGCCGCGGCGGCGCCCGTCGGCGCGGAAGGACCTCAGGCGGGCCTGGCCCCGCCTCAGCCCGCGGTCCCGTCCGTCGAGGCCCCCGCGCCCGCGGCCGTCGAGAGCGGGGCGGAGCGCGCGAGGCCTTCGGCCGCCGCCGCCGCGGACGACGGCTCGGCCTTCTTCGACGGCGACGGCCGGCGTCGCGGGGCGGGCCCAGACGCCGCGGCGACGCTCGACGCCGCCCGCCGTTCCTTCCTGCGGCGGACGCGCCGCCGCGCTCTCCGTCTGGGGCGAGAGCGCGAGCTCAAGCGGCTGGCGGCGGGCTGGCACTCGCGCGAGCAGCTGGCCAAAGTGCCGGAGCTCGGCCGCGGCGAGACCTTCCGGCTGGCCTGGATCGGCGACGCGGAGGAGGGGCGGTTCTGGGCCTGGCGCGCGCTCTTCAACACGCCCGGGATGTTCATGCAGGTCCTCGAGGCCGCCGACGCCGAAGGCGCCCACTTGATCTCCCAGGGAGGCGACTACACGAGCCGCGGCACCGAGCGCTTCTTCGTGAAGTTCTTCCGGCTGCTCGAGCCGGCCAAGCGGTGGCTGAGGACGCCGCTGGTCTTCATGCCCGGCAACCACGACGGCGAGCACCCCAACGGCGTCAGCCAGTTCCGGCTCCACTCCAAGTACTCGGGCTTGGGCGACCAGGTCCTCGATCGCGGCGATTGGCGCATCGTCTTCCTCCATACGGGCAACCAGCGGCTGGGCCCCGCGCAGCTGCGCTGGCTCGACGAGCAGCTCGACACGCCGCGCCACAAGCTCGTGCTCACGCACGTGCCGCCGGCCTACGTCGCGCAGAGCGGCCGGTGGGGGCCGATCGGACGCCTGGCCGGCTTCCGGCAGGGCGCGGAGGAGTTCAAGAGCATCCTCGAGAAGCGCGGCGTCAAGGGCGTGGTCTTCGGCCACGTGCACGGCTACGACGTGATCGAGATCGGCGGCGTGCGCTACACGTTGAGCGGAGGAGGAGGCTCGGCTTTGTTCCCGGGGCCCAAGCAGAGGTTCTATCACTACGTCGTCTTCGACCTGAAGCCCGACGGCACGATCGTCAAGACCGTCCGGCCGGTCTCGCCGCCGCATTAGGTATAATCTCCGCGTGACGATCGCTCGACGACGCTTTCCCGCCTGGATCGCCCTGCTGCCGATGGCCGCCCTGCTCGGCGTCATGGCCTGCGGCGGCGACGGCTGCGGCGAGGACCCCAACGCCCGGAAGGACGCGCCCAAGGCCTCCTCGGGCGGAGGGGGAGGCGGCCCGAGCTCCGGAGGCGGCGAGGTCAACGTCGCCGATTGGGACGGCAATCAAGGCGGCCAGCAGCAGGCGTCGGCGCCGCAGCAGCCGCCCCAGCAACGGCAGCAGCCCGCCGCCCCGCCGCCCCAGGCGCCGCCCGCGATCCAGGACGTCACGAAGGGCCAATGGCCGCCGCTCGTGCTCAAGTCGACGGAGCCCGTCCTCGTGCTGGTGATGGGCCGCAGCTGCCCGGACTGCGACCTCGTCTCGCCCGTGATCAGCCAGCTGAAGCCCGATTTCCCGCGCTGGTCCTTCTTCAAGCTTGACGCAGCCGACCCCGACTCGAAAGCGCTGCTGCCGCGCGGCATGACGCCCCTGCCGCTGCCGGCCTTCGTGATCTACGAGCGCGGCTTCGCCCGCAGCCGCCGGCAAGGCCTGCCCTTCTCTCGCGAGAAGAGCGAGCTGGACGTGGACTACCAGACGCGCCTGTCGCGCTGGTTCCGCGACGCCCTGACCCAGAAGACGTTCGCCTTCGCTCGCAAATGACGCCCTCCGACTCCACGACCAAGCCGGCTCTCGACATCGCGGCTCTCGAGGCCCTGGCCGACGATGCGGACGCTTTGGCCGCCATGTCGGAGGAGGACCGCGTGCGGCTCAGGCGCGCGGCCGGACGGCTGGCGCGGCCCACGCCGCTCGAGCGCTCCAAGATGCGCAAGGCGCTGCGCCGGCAAGAGCGCGAGAAGAGCCGCCTCGAGGACCGCCGCGCGCGCGACGGCTCCGGCATCCGCGAGGCCAGGCAGGCGCCCGTCTACGAGGCGCCCCTGCGCCTCGAGTCTCCGCAAGCGCAAGCGCCGGCGCGCCACCTCAAGAAGGCGCGCTTCTGCTACGTCTGCAAGTCGGCCTATACGCGCCTGCACTTTTTCTACGACACGCTGTGCGAGGACTGCGGCGAGTTCAACTACGCCAAGCGCTTCCAGACCGCGGACCTGAGCGGGCGGACCGCTCTGATCACGGGCGCGCGCCTCAAGATCGGCTATCAGGCGTCGCTGATGATGCTGCGCGCCGGCGCGCGGGTGATCGCGACGACCCGCTTCCCGAACGACGCGGCGCTGCGCTACAGCCGCGAGAAGGATTTCCCGGAGTGGCGCGAGCGCCTGAGCGTGCGCGGCCTCGATCTGCGGCACTCGCCGAGCGTGGAGATCTTCGCCCGC
>CAZZGQ010000027.1:2584-21550 GCA_964653765.1 uncultured Elusimicrobia bacterium
GAGCGTGCGCGGCCTCGATCTGCGGCACTCGCCGAGCGTGGAGATCTTCGCCCGCCACCTCGAGCAGACCGAGTCGCGCCTGGACATCCTGATCAACAACGCCGCCCAGACGGTGCGTCGGCCGACCGGCTTCTACGCCCACCTGCTCGAGACCGAGGCGCTGCCCGCTTGCGAGCTCCCGTCCGGAGCGGCCGCCCTGCTGGCCTCGCACGAGACCTGCAAGGCCGCGCTGGCGAGCCCCGCCGAGGACCGCCTGAAAGGGCCGGATACGACCGGCCTGGCCGCCTGGCACGGGGGCGCTCCGGGCGTCGGCCTGCGCGAGTCCGCGCGGCTCTCGCAATTGCGCTACACCTACGACGACGCCCAGTCGGGCCGGGGCCTGTTCCCGGACGGCCGGCTCGACGCCGATCTTCAGCAGGTCGACCTTCGCCTGGTCAACAGCTGGCGCATGCGCTTGGCCGAGGTCTCCACGCCCGAGATGCTGGAGGTGCAGCTCGTCAACGCCGTGGCGCCCTTCATCCTGTGCGGCAAGCTCAAGCCGCTCATGCTGCGCGTGAAGACAGGGGGACAGCACGTCGTCAACGTCTCGGCGATGGAAGGCAGCTTCTCGCGCCGCACCAAGACCGACAAGCACCCGCACACCAACATGGCGAAGGCATCGCTGAACATGATGACGCTGACCTCCGCTCCCGACTACGTCCGCGACGGCATCCACATGAACGCCGTGGACACCGGCTGGGTCACCGACGAGGACCCGGCGCAGCACGCCACGCGCAAGCGCGACGCCCTGGACTTCCAGCCGCCGCTCGACATCGTCGATGGAGCCGCGCGCGTCTGCGACCCGTTCTTCTCGGGCCTCAACACGGGAAGCCACCTGTGGGGGAAGTTCCTGAAGGACTACAAGCCGACGGCGTGGTGAGCCTGGCCCGCGATAGCCCGGCGCGCGATAGCCGAGCCCGCATCGGGTTCGTCCTCGTTCGGCCGCGAAACCCTCTCAACGTCGGCGCCGCGGCCCGCGCGCTCGCGAACTTCGGCTTCGAGGACCTCGTCGCCGTCGATCCCTACCTGCCGGTCTGGAAAGAGGCCAAGTCCGCGGTGGGCGCGGAGGAGCTCCTGCGCCGCGCTCCCGCCCTCTCTCTCGACGAGGCTCTCGAGGGGACGCACGTCTGCCTCGGCACGCACGACGGACGTCGGCGCGGCGGGCCGCCCGTCGTCGACCTTCCCGAGCTGGGCGTCTGGCTGTCGAGCCGGCTGCCGCGCGAAGGCCGGCTCGCCGTGCTGTTCGGCTGCGAGAAAAACGGCCTGCCCAACGAGGTCCTCGACCGATGCCAGGCGGCCGTCCGCATCCCGACCTCGGCGTCCTGCACGTCCATGAACCTGGCCCAGGCCGTGGCCGTCGTCGCCTACGAGCTCTCCTCCCTGCCGGCGCGGTCGCCTTCGCGAGAGGAGCCCGCGGCCATGACGCACGAGCAGCGTGAAGCCTTCGTCGCGCAAGCCGTGGCCCTCTGCCGGCGGCTGGGCTACCGCAGCGCCGACCCCGACGCCGTCCTCGAGAAAGGCCTGCGCTCGGCGCTGCTGCGGCGGCCGCTGACGCGCGACGAGGCGGCTCTGGTCCAGGCATTGCTTCGCCGCTTGCTGCCTGCTAGAATCCGTCCGGAGAGCCATGGGGCGTAACGTCCTCGTCGTCGACGACCAGCAATACATCCGGATCCTGCTCAAGGACAACCTGGAGTTCGACCGCATCCCCACGCGCTGCGTCGGCAAAGGGCAGGAGGCCCTGGAGTTGGCCGGTCAGTTCAGGCCGGACTTGGCCATCGTCGACATCGGCCTGCCGGACATGTCGGGCTGGAAGGTCTGCCGCGAGCTGCGCCAGCGCGATCCCAAGATCCAGATCATCGTCCTCAGCGCCACCTCCATGGAGACGGCGCGGCCGGAGATGCAGGCCCTGGGCCTGACGCACTTCATCCCGAAGCCTTACGATCCGATCTCGCTGAGCGAGCTCGTCAAGAAGCTGCTGCAGGACTAGCGCCGGCGGAAGGTCGCCGTCACGACGCCGAAAGCCCGCTGGAGCTCCGGGTCCTGCGAGTTCGTGCCGATCACGACGCCGTCGACGACGCGGCACGCGGCGTAGTCGGCGCAGGTCTGGCGGCGCTTGAGGCTGCGCAGCATGTTGATCTCGATGGAGCGAAGATCCCCGACCTGGGCGTCGCGATGGCTGAGCACGACCACATGGCCGCCTCCGGGGAGGGTGACCTCGGCATAGTCGTAGTCCTGGAGGACGATCAGCTCGGCGGGGTATTGGAAGGTGTACTCCCCGCGCGCGTAGGTCAGCGGCTGCTCCGCCGCGGGCGCGAGACCCGCGACGAGCAGCAAGACCAAGAACGGCCAGCGGCGCCCGCGCCTCACGCCCTTCATTCTGGCACGAGGGGAGGTCACCGATCCATGGACAATCCGCCGCTTTCCTGTTACGCTCCGGGGGGCTTGGCGGCCCGCTCTCTATGGCCCGCTTCCGTCATCGTCCGAGGCTCGTATTATGGCTAGCCTGCGTCGTAGTGGCGCTGGCCGTGGCCTATCCCATCGGCTGCCTCGCGCTCCGATGCTTCCACCCGCCGGAGACGGGTTGGTCGCTGCAGGCTTGGCGCTCGCTGGGCCGCTCGCCCTTCCTGGGGACGGCCGTACGCAACACGCTTCTGATCTCCACGGCCTCTTCGCTGCTGAGCCTGGTCTTGGCCGGCGCCCTGGCGCTGCTCTCGGCGCGGACGGATTCGGCCGGCCGCGGCCTGCTGCGAGCCGCCGCCCTGAGCCCTCTTCTCCTGTCGCAGTCGGTGACGGCGATCGCCTGGATCGTCCTCGCCGAAGGCCGAGGCGGCCTGCTGAACGTGGCCTTGAAGCGGGTCGGGGCGGGCCTCTCCTTCGAGATCCTGTCCTTGCCCGGCATCGTGTTCACGACCACCCTGCTGACGCTGCCTCTGAACTTCCTGATCCTGGAGGCCTTGGCGCTCAATCTGGACGCCGGGCTCGAGGAGGCCGCCTTCGTCTGCGGCGCCGGCCGCGGCGCAGCGTTGAGGCGAGTCGCCGCGCCGCTCTTGTGGCCAGGCGTGGCCGCCGCCGGGCTGCTGTCTTTCATGCTCTCGAACGTCATGTTCAGCGTGCAGGGCCTGCTGGGCGTCCCGCGCCACATCTGGACCGTCGCCAACCTGATCTATTACACGCTGGGCACCTATCCCAGCGACCTCGACTCGGCGTCGTCCCTGGCGTTCGGCGTCCTCGCCGTGAGCCTGTCGCTGTTGTGGCTGCAAGCCCACTTGCTCGCCGGCCGCGACTACCACGTCGTCACGGGACGCTCCCGCGGGAGGGTCCTGTGGCCGTTATCTACCGGGGAGCGGCTGGCCGCGCTCACGGTCGCGGCGGCGCTGTTCGTCCTGACCACGGCGCTGCCCTACGGCGCGCTGCTGTGGCGTTCGTTGGCCGGCGAAAGCGTCCAGGTCTTCGCCGGCCCGGCGAGCTGGCTGCGCGACCTGAACCTGGACGGCTACCGCGAGCTGCTGGCCGATCCCGCGATGCGCCGCGGCCTGGTCCACAGCTTCGTCCTCTCCGCGGCGGCGACGGTGTCCTCGCTGGGCCTGGCCGCGGTGCTCGCGTATCACGCCGTCAGGTCGCGTGGACCGGCGTCCCGCTGGCTGCCGGCCCTCTGCGTCGCCCCGTTCGCGTTCTCCGGCTTGGTCCTGGGCTTGGGCTACATCCTGGCCTTCTCGCGGCCGCCGCTGCGGCTCTACGGGACGCTGCCGCTGTTGTGGCTGGCGTATACCGCGCGTGAGCTGGGCGTCTCCTTCAAGGTCATCCAAGCCTCCCTATCGCAGCTGGGCCCCGAGCTCGAGGAAGCCGCCCGGATGTGCGGCGCCGACACGCCGTACCTGACCCGCCGCGTGCTCGCGCCGCTGCTCGCCCCGTCGCTCTCGGCGGCGGGACTGCTCGTCTTCTTGGCGTCCTACCGAGAGGTCGAGAGCTCCGTGCTCCTGGCGGGACCCGGCCGGGAGGTGTTCGGCTACCAGCTCTTCAACGGCTTTCAAGACGGCACGTGGAGGCAGATCAGCGCGCTCGCTCTCCTGGGGGCGGCGATCTGCGGCGCGACGGCCGCCTGCGTCAGATGGGCCACTAGGCAGAGAGGAGGAGCAAACGCATGAGGATCCGTTTGATGGCGGCCGCATTGATGGCGGCGGCGACCGCGGCGCTCGCGGGAAGCGTCGATCCGTTCGCCGGGTTGAGCCGAGAGCAGCTGCTGGAGGGGGCGAAGAAGGAGGGCAGCGTGCTCTGGTACGCGGTGCCGATCCCGATGAACGACGTGATCGTCTCGGAATTCGAGAAGAAGTATCCGGGAGTGAAGGTCGAGGTCCTCAAGGGCGGCGGGACGCTGCTGCTGCAGAAGTTCGAGCTCGAGCAGGAGAGCGGCTCCCCGCGCGCCGACTGCATCACCTCGGGGCTCACCGAGGCATACCCACGCCTGCGCGAGAAGGGCTACATCGCCGACCTGCGCGGCCTTCCGGATTGGAAAAAGCGGCCCGGCTGGTCCGAGGACCCCCATGGCTCCTATTTCTACTACGCCAACTTCAAGGTGGGCCTGATGTACAACACCAAGCTGATCCCCGCGGATCAAGCGCCGCGCTCCTTCGCCGAGCTGGCCGAGCCGCGGTGGCGGCAGCAAGTGGCGCTCTTCGACACGACGGCGGGCTTCGCCATCCCGCTCTTCCGCTTCCTCCTCGAGCATCCTTCCCTGGGATGGGCTTGGCTGGACAAGCTCAAGGCCAACGACCCGCTGTTGATGGTCAACGCCGCCCAGGTGGACGAGGCGGTCGGCAGCGGCCGCCGCGCCGTGGCCATCGTCCGCGACACCGAGTTCCGCGGCGCGCAGCGCAAGGGCGTCCCGGTGGCGTTCAGGACGGCGAAGGAAGGCTTCATGCTGCACATGATGCCGGTCGCCGTGAGCAGCCGCGCGGCGCATCCGTATGCCGCCCGGCTGTTCCTCGACTGGCTGCTGTCGGACGAGGCGCAGGACCGGCTGTCCCGCGAGGGAGTCGGCGTGCCGCTGCGGGGGGACGAGAAGACCCTCAAGTCGGCGGGGGGCTGGTATCTCGATGCCGAGCGCGTCGACGCCAAAGAGGCCAAGGACTTCATGGACCGTCTGAACGCCGCCCTGCACCGCTGATGAGACGACCGGCTCTGCGGGTGGACAGGCTCAGCCGCGGCTCGATCTTGAATTCGGTCAGTTTCGAGGTCAAGCCGCAGGAGTTCGTCTGCCTGCTCGGCTCCTCGGGGGCGGGAAAGACGAGCGTCTTGCGCGCCGTGGCCGGGCTCGACGCGCCCGACGGAGGGGAGATCTCCCTCGACGGGCGCCTGGCCACGTCCGTCTCCCGCGGAGTCTTCCTGCCGCCCCAGCGACGGGGCATCGGCATGGTCTTTCAATCGTACGCGCTGTGGCCGCACATGTCGGCCTACGAGAACATGGCCTTCCCGCTCCGGGTGCGGCGTTGGAGCGAGGCCCGGATCCGCTCGCGCGTGCGGGCCATCATGGACTTCCTGCGCCTCGAGGGCATGGAAGGGCGCTACCCCTCGCAGCTCTCGGGCGGCCAGCAGCAGCGCGTGGCCTTGGGACGCGCGCTGATCTACGAGGCCAAGCTGCTGCTGCTCGACGAGCCGCTGGCCAACGTCGACACGCGCGCGCGCGAGGAGATCGCCGCCGAGCTCCGTCAGACCCTGCGCTCGGCCGGGGCGACGGTCCTCTACGTCACTCACGATCAGCAGGAGGCGCTGGCGATCTCTGACCGGCTGATCCTGCTCGAGGCCGGCCGCGTCGTCCAGGAGGGCCGCGGCCAGGACCTTTACCGTCGTCCGGAGCACCGCTTCACCGCCGAGTTCCTTGGGGGCTCCAACGTCGTGGAGGGGGTCTTCCGGAAGAAGTCCTCCGGCGGCGTGGTCGAGCTCGCCGGCGCCGCGCTGCCCTGGTCCGGCGCTTTCGAGGATGGCGCCCGGGTCGTCGCCTGCCTGCGATTTCGCGACCTCGCTCTGGCGCCCGCCGGGCGCGGGGAGCCTCCCGCCGACGGCTGGCTGGGTCGCGTCGAGGACGTGCGCTACTCCTGGGAGGGAGAGCAGGTCATCCTCAATGCCCACGGCCTGCGCTTGCGGGCCTATGTCGAGCCGGGGATCGCCAAGCGCGGGCTGCGCATGGTCGTGACCCTCAAGCCCGGGAGCCTGCTGGTGTTCCCGGCGTAGCGCCATGATCAGCGCCAAGGTCTCCGAATACGCCCGCACCCGCCCCGACCGGGCGGCGCTGATCTACGGCGACGAGACGATCACCTATTCGGTCTTGGATCGAAAGGTCCACGGAGCGGCCCGGCTGCTGGAGAGCCGCGGCGTGGGCGCCGGCGACCGCGTGATGCTCACGGCCTCGAGCGTCGATCCTTCTTTCGTTTACGGCTATCTCGCTTGCCATCGCTTGGGCGCCATCGCCGTCCCCATCGAGGCCAAGATCGCCCCGGCCCGCCGCGACGCGCTCGCCGCCGACGCGCGTCCGCGCCTGATGTTCCTCGACGCTCCCGCGTCGGCCTCGTTCCCGGCCCTCGCCTTGGCCTCCCTGGACGCCGACGAAGAGCCGGACGGCCCGATGCGTCCTTCCCAGGACGACGTGGCCGACATCCTTTATACGACCGGCTCCACGGGCAAGCCCAAGGGCGTCCTCCAGACCCACGCGGGCATCGCCGCCTTCGCCGCCGGGCGCTGGCGGTTCGTGGGGGCCGGCGGAGACGACCGCGTGGCGATCCCCGTGCCGCTGAGCCACGGCTACGGCCTCGGCCGCCTGCGCGCCACGTTGTTTCATGGGGGCACCTCCATCGTCATCCCCGGCTTCCTCTTCCCGAAGGTCATCCTCGACGCCATCGAGCGCCACCAGGCCGCCGGGCTCTGCTGCGTGCCGTCGGGGTTCGCCGCGTTGTTCCAGCTCTCGGGAGACGCGCTAGGCTCCCATGGACGCAGCCTGCGTTACGTGGAGACCGGCACGGCGCCGCTTCACGCGGCTCAGCGCCGGCGCCTGCTCACCCTCCTGCCCAAAGCGCGGCTCTTCAACACCTATGGGCTCACTGAGACGACGTCGACGTTCGCCTATCACCCGATCAGCAACAGCGCCGAGCGGGAGGGTTGCGTGGGCGAGCTGATCGCCGGGATCGAAGCCCGCATCCTCGATGCCGACGGCCGCCAAGCCAAGGAGGGCGAAGCGGGCGAGCTCCTTCTGCGCGGCCCCAGCGTGATGCGCGGATACTGGAACGATCCGGAGAGGACGCGCGCCGCCATCCAGGACGGCTGGCTGCGGACGGCGGACGTGGCCTACCGGGACGAGGACGGCATGCTCCATCTCAAGGGACGAGGAGACGATCTCATCAACATCGGCGGCTTCAAGATCGCCCCCGCGGAGATCGAGGCCGCCCTGATGGAGCACCCTTCCGTCAACGAGGCGGCCTGCATCGCCATCCGCGATCCCGACGGCTTCACGGGAGAGGCCATCAAGGCCTTCCTCGTCGTCAAGCCGGGCGCCTCCCGGCCCTCCTCCGCCGATCTGGCCCACTTCTTGATCGGCCGGCTGGAGCATCACAAGATCCCCTCGATCTTCGCCTGGGTGGACAGTCTGCCGACCGGCGTCAGCGGAAAGATCCTGCGCGGCCTGCTGCGCGCCGCGAGGCTGGCCTCATGAAGCTGCTCGACCTGATCCGCGAGGCCGCGGCCCTGGAATCGTCCCAGCCGCTGGCCGACGACGACGGCGTCGGCTCCTTCGAGACCTGGGATTCGCTCGCCCACGTGCGCCTTCTCGCCTCCCTCGAGAGGATCTACGGCATAAAGATCGAGGAGCAGGACTTCGAGCTCGCCATGACGGTCGCCGGGCTTAGAGAGCTGCTGCGTCGAAAGGGGGTGCCAGACCCGTAGTCCCATGGATGAGTATCCCGAGCTCCCGCTGTCGGGGGTCCAAGAGGGCTTTTGGGCCTTGCACCAGCAAGACCCGAGCAGCGCGTCATACAACACGTTCCTCGCCTTCCGGCTCTTCGGAGAAATCGACCTAGCGGCCCTGCAGCGGTCGCTCGACGCGCTCGTGAGCCGGCACGACAGCCTGCGGGCCGTCTTCGCTCTCCGCAACGGCCGTCCGCTGCAGCGGTTCCGGACCGACGTCGGCTGCCCGTTGCGGGTCATCGACGACCCTGGGCTCGACCAAGCGGAGATCGTCCAGCGGCTGACCGAGGAGGCGCGACGCCCTTTCGACCTCGAGAGCGGTCCCGTCTTCCGCGCCGACCTCGTGCGCGGGAGCGGCGTATCCGCCTTGCTCTTGGCCTCGCACCATATCGTCATGGATAGGCCGTCCTGGCTGATCGCGATCGACGAGCTGGCGAGGCTCTACGACTCGACGCTCCGCGCCGGTGAGCCGCAGCTGGCGACGCCGGCGACGAGCTACGCCGATTTCATCCGCTGGGAAGACGCGCGGTTGTCCGGCCCCGACGGCGATCGTCTCCGGCGCTATTGGCACGCCGAGCTGTCCGGGGCCCCGCCCGAGCTCGAGCTGCCGATGGACCCCGCCGCCGGCTCCTCCGGGACCGGCACGGTCTCTCTGGACCTGAGCGCGGCGAAGACCGCGGAACTGAAGCGCTTCGCTCGGGAGGAGCGCAAGACCTTGTATGCCGTGCTGCTCGCCGGCTACCAAGCGTTGCTCAGCCGGTATACGGAGCAAGACCAAGTTGTCGTCGGCTGCCCGACCCAAGGCGGGCGCTCGCATGGCTTTGAGGGACTCGTCGGCTGCCTCGTCAACCCGGTGGCGCTGCGCGGAGACTTATCGGGCGAGCCCTCCGCCCGCCGGCTCCTAAGCCGCCTTCACGCGAAAATATTATCGGCCCTCGCTCACAGCGAGTACCCGTTATCGCGTCTGGTGCGCGAGCTCAATCCGCCGCGCGTCGCGGGCCGCTCGCCGCTCTTTCAGACGTCGCTCAACTTGGTGAAGGCCTATCCGCGGCAGCTCGCCTTCGGGAGTTGCCGCCTCGAGACGCTCGATCTGCCGCTCCAAGAGGGCCAGTTCGATCTCGACGTGGTGGCTATCGATGGCGGAGACCGTCTCTCGATCCGGTTCAAGCACGGCGCCGTCCGGCTCGGGCGAGAGTCCGTCCAACGGATGGCCGCCCACTACCACGCCCTGCTCGACGGCATGATGTCGCTGCCTCGGGCTCCGCTCCACCGTCTTCCGATACAGACGCCGGCCGAACTGCGCGGAGCCGTTCTCGTCGGCCCGACGCTGCGCCTTCCGGGGCATTGCCTGCATGAGCTCTTCGAGCGACAAGCCCGGCGGCGCCCTTCGGTCGTCGCCGTCTCGGACGAGAACGACGCCGTCCTGACCTACCGCCAGCTCGATGAAAGGGCCGAGGGGGTAGCGCGCCGCTTGGTATCTCTCCGCCCGCGCCGGGGCGACGTGATCGGGCTCTGTCTCGAACGGACGACGGATATGGTCGCCGCGCTGCTCGGCGTGCTCAAGGCAGGCTGCGCGTATCTGCCTCTCGATCCCACTTATCCCGCTGCTCGGCTTGAGTTCATGTTGCGGGATTCCGGCTCGGCGCTGATCTTGACGCAGCAGTCGCTGAGAGAACGTCTGCCCTCGACGACCCCGCTGGAGTTCATCGACCGCCCGCGCCCGGCTCCCCGCGACAGGGCCGGCAGGTCGCGAGGCGACCGGCGCCTCGCGTACGTCCTCTACACGTCGGGCTCGACAGGCGCGCCCAAAGGCGTCGCGGTAGAGCACCGCTCCGTCGTCAACGTCCTGCAATCGCTGCGGCTTGAGCTGGGCCTGACCGAGGCCGACGTGGCCCTCGCCGTCACGACGTTGTCCTTCGACATCGCCGCCCTCGAGCTGCTGCTGCCCCTTATCTCCGGAGCGCGCGTCGACATCGCCTCGCGCCGCACCGCTCTCGACGGCGGCGCCC
This sequence comes from uncultured Elusimicrobia bacterium, assembly GCA_964653765.1. Classification (GTDB taxonomy): domain Bacteria; phylum Elusimicrobiota; class Elusimicrobia; order UBA1565; family UBA9628; genus JAGWUP01. The sequence continues at coordinate 12,583 of CAZZGQ010000027.1, forward strand.
TGGCGCGACGCCTTGCCTCCAGCCGTGCGACCCTCATGCAGGCGACACCGGCCACGTGGCGGCTATTGCTCGAATCTGGCTGGAGGGATGGGCGCGGCCTCAAGGCGCTCTGTGGAGGCGAGGCCTGGCCCGAGGAGTTGGCCGGACGGCTGCTTGAAGCGGGCGTGTCGCTCTGGAACGTCTACGGGCCCACGGAGACCACGATCTGGTCGATGGCAGGCAGGATCGGCGCGAAGGGCCCCTTGTCTCTAGGCCATCCGATCGCCAATACGCGAGTGCGCCTGCTCGACAGCCACGGCCAGACGCCGCCGATCTTGGCCGCCGGAGAAGTCTGGATCGGGGGGGCAGGCGTATCTCGCGGCTATCTGAACCGTCCTGAGTTGACCGCCATGCGCTTCGCCCCCGAGCCTGGAAAGCGCGGCTCGCGCATGTATAGGACTGGCGACCGCGCGCGGATGCTTCCGAACGGAAGCCTGGAGTTCCTCGGCCGGCTGGACGATCAGGTGAAGATCCGCGGTTTCCGCATCGAGCTCGGCGAGGTCGAGGCGGCGCTTCTCGCCTGTCCGGACGTGCGCGCCGCGGCCGCCGCCGCTGCCCCAGGCCCCGCCGGACAAGCGATCCTCATCGCCTATGTCGTCGGCGAGGGCCGGCTCGACGCCTCCATGCTCCGGGAGCGCCTGCGCGCGAGGCTGCCCGGTTATATGCTCCCGGCGGCCTTCGTCGAGCTCTCGGCCCTGCCGTTGACGCCCAACGGCAAGCTGGATCGGAAGGCGCTACCACCGTTCGAGGCCTCCTCATCGCCGGGCCCGTCCTCGCCTAGGCCGCCTCGCGACGAGGTCGAATACAAGCTGGCCGAAGCATGGAGAGCCGTTTTGGGGTGCTTCAACCCGGGCGTCGAAGACGATTTCTTCGATCTCGGCGGAGACTCGCTGTCGGCGGTCGACGTGGCCCGCGCGGCCTCGGACGCAGGCGTGCCCATCACGCCGATGGACGTGCTCGAACGGCGGACCATAGCCGCGCTGGCCGCATCCGTGCGTCGGGGATCTTGAAACCTTGCGTCCCGTCGTCAAATAAGCGAAAATTGACCTTCCATGCGGCCCAATGGTTCTACCTGCCTGGGCATCACACTGGCCTCGCTCATATGCATGGGCGTCGCCTCCTCCGCGCGCGCGGAGATCGGCGTCACGGACAAGGAAATCCTGATCGGTTCGTGCTCCACGCTCCAGCAGGATATTGGGATGGTGGAGCAACTCGGAGCCACCGCCTACATCCAGTACGTCAACGAGGAGCTGGGCGGCGTGCACGGCCGCAAACTCCGCGTCCTCTTCGGCGATGATCAATTCACGGCCGACGGCGCCGCGAAGTGCTACGCGCGGATGCTCAAGGAGGGCGTATTCTCCCTCGCTTTCGTGGCGACCGGAGCCGAGGCGGTCCAGTATGTCAAGCTGGCCACGACCGACAAGCTGCCGATCATCACCATGGCCAACGGCGCTCCGTTCATGTACGAGCCCGTCAAGCGGTACATTTTCTCCATGCGTTCCACTTACACCCAGGAAGCCTATCAGATCGCCGAGGGGTTCCAAAGACGGCTGGGAGCTCGGCGGCTTGCGGCGATCTACATGAGCGACGGTCTGGGTTTCGCCGGTCTCGACGGCTTCCGGCAATCGTTGGCCGCCCACAAGAGGACGCCGGCGGCCGAGATTTCCTTCTTGCGCACCGCCGAGGACATGACGCGGGCCGTCCAAACGGCTCGCGCGGCGAAGCCGGATGCCGTGATCATCATCGGCAACTACCGGCAGGCCGGCCAGATACTCAAGATCGCCAGGAAGGAAGGCTGGAAGTCGACGTTCGCGCTCGTGACGGCCCGCGAAGGGGTGATCGAAGAGGCCGGCACAGCGGCCGAGGGATTGGTGATGGCTCTGCTCTACCCGCACCCGTCCCGCAACGATCTCCCAACCGTGGCGCTTTTCCAGAAGCTCATGCGAAAGTACCACCCGGACGCCAAGCCGAACGTCAAGATGCTGGAGGGCTTCACGCACGCTCTCGTCCTGGTCAAGGGGCTCGAGCTGGCCGGTCCCGATCCGACGCGCGAAAGGCTCATCGATGCCCTCGAGACGTTGCGTAACGCCGACATCGGCCTGGGCCCCGATTACGCGGTCTCCTTTAGCAGCGCAAACCATCAGGGCTTCAGCCACGAGGACTTCTCGGTCGTGCGCAACGGCGAGTCCGTTCCCCTGAACGACTGGGCCGAGCTGCACCGCTGACCGACCCGCCCGCCGATGCTACACCAGGGTCAGACCGTTGCGGCCGCGCGGCCAAGAACAAGAACGCGTTCGCTGCTTCCGTTCGTCGCTCTGTTCTTGATGGCATTCCTGCCCATGAGCTTGTCGTTCGTACATACGGAGCGCGCCGCGCTGATGAGCCGCCTCCAGACGAAGGCGGAGAGCTTGTCGCGAAACCTGGCGGAGATCATTGGCGATGACTTGGCCATGGGCGATTACGACAAAGCGCAGAAGATCGTCGACGCGGCCACGCATTCTGACGGGGACATCGCGTATCTGATCGTCGTGGGCCACGACGGCTACGTTTACGCGAGCTCCGACCAGGCCCTGCGGCATCACGTCCTGAACCGCAACGAGTTCGAGACCTCAGCGCTCAACGTCAAAGGCTTTTGGCTGCGGACGACCCCCGATCCCGGGCTTTTCGAGGCCGTCATGCCGGTGCGTTTCGAGCCGTACGCTGTCGGCGTGCTGCGGCTCGGCGTCTCGACGAGCATCGTCAATGCGCTGATCCGCAAATCGATCCAGACCCTGCTCGTGCTGGCCTCCTTTTCGCTGGTCTTCGCTTTCCTGGCGTACCGTCTGAGGGAAAATACTCACGAACTCGCGCTGGCCAACGCCCGCTTGGCCGACCTCGACCGCGCCAAATCGGAGTTCCTCGGCGTCGTCAGCCACGAGCTGCGCACGCCCCTGACCTCGATCAACGGCTTCCTGCGGACGATCCTCGAGCGCGGCGAGCAGGTGACGCAGGCCAGGCGCCTCGAGTACCTGAAGATCATGCAGCGCGAGACGACGCGCCTGATCGCGCTCGTCAACGACCTGCTCGACATCACCAACATCGAGCTGGGCCACTACCAGCTCGAGCGGACCAGAACGGACATCTCCGCGCTGGCCAACGGCGTCGTCGACTCGATGCTGGCCCTGCACCCGCAGGCGAAGGTCGTCCTCAAGGGCTGCGACGAGCCCCGTCTCATCGACGCCGACGGGGACAAGCTCAAGCAGGTCTTCATCAACCTCCTCAACAACGCGATCAAGTATTCGCCGCCCTCGGCCCAGGTCATAGTCGAGGTGCGCCAGGAGCAGGACGGGGTGGAGATCTCGGTGACCGATTCCGGCCCGGGCATCGCCGGTCGCCACATGGAGCATCTCTTCGAGAAGTTCTACCGGGTGCCGCAGGAAGGGCCCGATCCGGGCCCGAAGGGCTCGGGCCTCGGCTTGGCCATCAGCAAAAAGATCGTCGAGCTCCACGGGGGCGCCATCACCGTCCGCAGCGCGGTGGGAGAAGGCTCGCGGTTCCAATTCTGGGTGCCGTCAGAGGGTATTTCCTGAGCTCAAAATGCTAGACTCCCCATTATCCCGAGATAAGGTTTCGCCCGATACCATCAGGATGCCGAAGGCTCCGTCGCGCCCGCCGACGAACGGTCACGTGCTTCTGGTCGACGACCAGGAATACGTGCGCGTCCTCCTGACCGACAACCTCGAGTTCGATCGCTTCACCGCCACCTGCGCGAGCACGGGCAAGGAAGCCCTCGCCTGCGCGGCGCGCTTCAAGCCCGATCTCGCCATCGTCGATTTGAGCCTGCCCGACATCACCGGGTGGGACGTCTGCCGCTCCCTGCTGGAACGCTGGCCGAGCCTCCCGATCATCGTGCTCAGCGCCCAGACCTCCAACCAAGTCCGTCAGCGCATGCAGGAGCTGTCGCTGCGGTACTTCGTCGCGAAACCCTACGACCCGATCGCCCTGAGCGAGCTGGTCAAGCAAATCCTGAAAAAATGAAGACCGCCTTCCTGCTGTCGCTGGCCCTCTGCGCCGCGGCTCCGGCCCGCGCCGCCGGCGTCGTCGTCAAGTCGATCGGCTACCAGCTGATCGAGGGGGAGAAGTTCCCCGCGTTCTACGCTCACCTGCTCGGCAAGGATTTCGTCGCGTCCTGGCAGCAGTACCAGCAGGCCAATCCGACGACCGCCCAGGAGATGTTCCTCGACGGCGCCTCCCGGCCGCAGAGCAACGACTTCGCCTCGGTCACCCTGGAGAACGACAGCGACTCTCCCGTAGATGGCCTGCGCCTGCAGATGACCGTGGAGGGCTTCTCCGAGCCCGCCACCCAGAGCGTGCCGGCCCTCAAGCCCGGCGAGTCGGCGACGTTGTCGCTGACGCCCGCCTTCACCGACAAGGTCTACGCCGCCCAGGAGAGCGCCGCGGCCAACGTCGACACCAAGCTCCTCGACGCCCAGGGCAACGTCCTCTTCGAGAAGACGCGCCGCATCACGATCCTCTCGAAGGACTACATGGTCTGGGGAATCGACTCGGACTACGACCTCGCCTACGGCATCGCCGGCTTCGTGACGCCGCACGACTCGGGCAAGGCCATCGACAAGCTGCTCAGCGCCGCCGCCGACAAGGCGCCCGGCCGCGCGTTGGGCGGCTATCAAGGCGACGATCACCAGCTGGCCGTGGAGCAGCAGGCCAAGGCGATCTACGACACGATCCACGAGATGGGCATCAAGTACGTCAACGCTCCCATCTCCTTCGGCAAGAACGACCAGCGCGTCAAGCTCCCGGCCGAGAGCCTGGCCGACAAGTCCGGCAACTGCATCGAAGGCACGCTCCTCTTCGCCAGCGCCTTCGAGAGCCTGGGCATGCGGCCGGTCGTGATCCTCGTGCCCGGCCACGCCTTCGTGGGCGTGCGGCTGTGGGACGACGACGACACGATCCTGCCCATCGAGACGACGATGGTGGGCACCGACCCGTACAAGGACGCCGTGAAAACGGCCATCGACGAGCTCAATCAGTATCTCGGGGAGGGGACGGCGACCATCGTCGACGTCACCGCGCTGCGCCAAATGGGCGTGACCCCGTCGCCTTCCTGAAAAACCACATGATCGCCCTCGCCCTCGCCTCGCTCCTCTGGGCCTCGCCGGCCCGCGCCGCCTCCACCGACGTCGTCGACGCCGAGCAGCTCCAACAGGACGCCGACGTCTTGCAGGCCATGACGGACACCGAGTTCCTGACCAACGCCGGCCGCTCCAAGGTGGGCGACATGCCGACCGGCGGCCAGTCGACGGGCCAGGCCGCCGGCGACGACACGCCCGACAGCCGCTTGTCGCGGCCGCGCACGCTCTCGATGGTCTACGACACGCTGGCCGCCTACGAGTACAGCCAAGCCGCCGACTCCGGCCTGCTGCCCCAGCCCGAGCTGGTCCAGACCGGCGCCAAGCTCAAGGCGTATCGATCCCGCAAGTCCCTGCTGGCCGATCCCTCGACGCGCAAAGCCTCGGCGACCTACGCGCGCGTCAGCCGCCGGTTGTCGGCCAAGCGCGCCTCGCTGCAGACGGCGGGCCGCGCGACGGGGACCAAGAACAAGAAGCTCGCCGCGCTGAGCGCGAGTCTCTCCTCCGTGCGCAAGGAGCTGGCCGATCCGGCGACGCCGGCCGCCCGCAAGGCCGCGCTCCACGCCAAGGCCGGCCGCCTCTACGAGGACATGTCCGCCGCCGCGCGCTATCAAGCTTCCGTCGCCGTCGTCACGGCCTCGGTGCTGGACTCCGACGGCAACGCGTTGACGTCCAACGACACCTCCGATCACCCGAACGCCGCCGCCAAGCCTGCCAAGGTGGCGAAGGTCGCCTCCCGCCCCAAGTCGAAGCGCGTCTCCGACGACGTCGCGCCCGCGCCCGCCGCTCCGTCCGAGGAGGACGAGGTGCGTCAAGGCGAGTCCGAGATGAACCAGATGGGCGACGAGATGCGCCAGCAGATCCAGCAGAGAAGCACCCACAAGTGAACCCGGAGGCCTTTCGAATGCGCTCAGCCGCCCTCGCCGCCGTTTTGCTCCTCGTCGCCGCGCCCAGCCGCGCCGCCGACGCCAAAGCCTCGCCCGCCTCGATCGCCAAGCTGCAGAAGCTGGCCTCGCGCGTGCGCGGCCTCAAGAAGGGCCTGACGGTCGTCCCGAAGAGCAAGGTCGCCTCCAAGGGCAAGGCCTCCAAGCCCGCCGCCCTGCCCTCCAACAAGATCTCCCGCGTCACGGCCCTGCGCTCGCTCTACCGCCAGATGGCCGCGCTGGATTACCGCGCCTGCAAGGTCGCCAACCTGCCCAAGGTCAGCCAGCTCAAGGCGAAGGCCGGCCTGCGCCGCCTCGCGATGATGGGCGAGCGCGCCGGCCTCGACGATGCCGACCTCGACGACCCCGACTCCGACGCCGATCTATCCCAGCAATGCGGCGCCTGTCCGTCCGGAACCGCCGCCGCCGGCGACGACGTCTACGGCCTGTGCTACTGCGCGGACCCGGCCGATCTGGCCGCTGCCGACGCCGCGGTTTCTTCTAATACGGCCGACGTCGACGCCTCCTCCGCCGCCGTCGCCTCCGTTTCGACCTCCACCGTCGTCGCCGGCTCCCTGCCCGACATGGACACGACGATCGCCCGTCTGTTCCGGTTCGAGAAGATCGCCAACAAGAACCTCTCCGAGAAAGCCACGCCCAAGGCGCTGCCGCACGCGAAGATACCTGCGGTTGCCGAGTGGCACTATCAGCGCGCCCAGATCTATGAGGGAATGGCTGCCGCAGCAACCAAGCCTGCTTTCGGTCCCGCGAGGCTCGGCAAGGACGGCAAGCCGCAGCTCGCGGGTGTCGCGACCTCATCCCAGCTGCGCAAGCTCGCCGCGCGTCTGAGCTCCGGCCGGGGCCCCGTCGTTTTCTCTCGTCCGTTGGCGAAGGGCGGCTACTCCGCCGCCATCATGCCGCGCAGCATCGCCGTGCGCAACACCTACGCGACGATGGCCGCCGCCGATCTGCGCGCCGCCCGCATCGCCGGTCTGCCCGACGTCCAGGCGGACGCGGCCAAGCTCATGGCGGACAGCCTGGTCAACCTCATGGCCGGAGGGCGCATCAGCCGCAAGCCCGCGCGTAAATCCGCCAAGAAGGCCGACCGCAAGGCCGGAGCCCGCATTGCCGATGACGAAGGCGACGGCGGGGATTCGGGCGGCGGCGAGGTCAATCTGAGCGTCGAGCCGGTCGCGTACGTCGATACCAGCGGCGGCGGAGATTCCGGCGGCAGCGCCGCCGCGGACTCCGGCTCTTCGGACTATGGGGCCTCCGAGCAGCCCGCCTACATCGATCCGGGCTCGAGCGATTCCGGCGGCGACTCAGGCTCGATGGCGGCTTCCGAGGATCCGGGCTTCGGCGACGTCGGCTCCGGCGACTCCGGGGCGCTGGCGGACTCCGGGGATTCGGGCAGCAGCGCCGACAACACGAGCGATCCCAACGCCGCGGCGGCCTTCCAGGGCGCCGACGACAACTCGGTTGCCGCGGACAATTCCGGAGCCGCGGCGGACTCCGGCAGCGCGGATAACACGGGCGGCTCCGACAATTCGAGCGTCGCGGCCACGCCCGACAATTCCGGCGTCGCCTGGGGAGCCGCCGATCTCGCCGGCTCCAACGAAAACGCCGTCAACGACTCTTTCAACGGCACGCCTCTCACCGATCCGGGCACGCAGGACGCCGCCCCGGGCGCCAGCAATTGGGCGGACCTCACCGGCTCCGAAGAAAATGCGGTGGCGGCGAATGGCGCTGCCAACCAAGCCACCGCGGACGGCGATGCTAACCAGGCAACCGCCGACGGCGACTCCAACCAAGCGACCGCGGACGGCGACTCCAACCAGACGACCGCGGACGGAACCGCGGCGGACGCGGTCGGACCAGACCAGCTTCAGGACTCCCCGGCAGATTCTGCCGCAACCCCTCCCAACCAAGCTCCCGACAACGCCGACGCCGTGGCCGCCGCCGGGCAGGATAATGGGGGGCCGGTCACGGAGCCTCTTGATCCGAACGTCCAGCGGTCCTGTTCCGAGAACGGAGGGGGCGGCTTCCAGCGTAAGGCGGGAGTCCGGAAGGGCGATTTCATCCAGGATTGCAAGACCGTGTGGCACGGCCTCACGGACGGCACCGTCTGCCAAATGATTGGCGCCTGCGATCCGCCTCCGCCGGTACTGGTACCGCGGACTCCGACGCCCCCGCCGGTCACGCCGACTCCGCCGGCTACTCAGACGATGACGGATCTTGAGAACCAAGGCTATTTCTGCAAAGGCACCAATGCTGGAATCGCTCACTGCACCAACATGCAGACGGGTGATCAGGTTGATGCGCCCATGACCGGCCCGGGCCCTGCAGTGCAGCCGGGCGTCACGCCTTCCACGACGACGAAGAACCGCCGAGTCGCCACTCGCGTCGCTCGCATGGACGTGGCCTGCCCGGCGAAGTCGCAGAAGGTCTATGCTCGCAAGTCCGGCATGACGGTCTGCAGTCTGCCGACCAAGGCGGGCAAAGTGGCTGGGCGCAAGGCCGGCAAGCCGTTGTACAGCCGGCTCGCCCGGCTGAACACCGCCGCGCTGAAGGTCTCGCATGGCCTGGCCGACCGGCAGACGCCGCGCGCCAAGAAGGCGATGCTGCTCTACCAGCGCGGCCAGATCTACGCGCGCATGGCGCTGGCGATCGCGGCGCCGCCGCGCGCGCGGCGCGCCTCCAAGCCTCATGCCGACAAGGTAGCTTCCAAGGCGCCGGCCAAGTCGGCGGCGAAGCCGGCTAAGCCGGTCGTCTCCGATGATGTCTCCACGCCGGCGCCCGAGCAGTCCGCTCCGGCGCCTCAGCCCGCGCCCGCCGCGCCGTCCGCCGAGGACGTCATGAAGCAGGACATGAAGGACA
>CAZZGQ010000028.1:0-12141 GCA_964653765.1 uncultured Elusimicrobia bacterium
TCGGGGCACACGGTCTCGAACCGTGAACCTCCTGCTCCCAAAGCAGGCGCTCTACCAATTGAGCTATGCCCCGATCAGGGCCATTTTACAAAGAAAGGCCCCGGCGGCGGACCGCCGGGGCCTCTTGCGGCGCGACGCGGGCGCTATTCGGCCCGCGGCGTGCGGACCAGCCTGGCGGCGACCTTGTCCTTGATCGTCTGGTAGGGCACGTCCGTCAGCAGGTCCATGCCCTGGCCGATCTCGTTGGCGCGGTAGATCTTGAACTTCCCCTCGCGCACGGCCTGGACGACCTCGGGCTTGAGCTGCAGGTCGCCGGCGTTCATCCATGGGATGATGACGGCATTGAGGCCCTTGGCGTGGGCTTGGTTGACGATGTAGCTGGCCACGCTGAAGAAGCCCTCGGTCTTCTCGATCGCGCCGCCGATGACCTGCACCTCGCCCTTCATGTTGGCCGAGCCGGTGACGGCGAAGCGCTGCTGGATCGGCACGCCGGAGATGGCCGAGAGGCCGGCGTAGATCATCGTCGAGGTCGCCGAGTCGCCGTCCAGCCCGCCGTAGAGCTGGGTGAACGAGATCGTCAGCTTGCCCTTGATCGGCGCTTTCTGGCCGAACTGGTTGTAGAAGAAGGCCTCTACGTCGGCCTTCGATTTGTCGGCGCTGTGGCCCGTCCACTTCGCCGCCTGGTCGGCCCAGACGATGTGGAAGGGCTCTTCCGACGGCGAGTAGCTGGCGAGCACCCGCTGCGGCAAGCCGAACGTGCCGCCGGCGACGACCAGGCCGTTGATCTGGCCGGCCTGGCTGCCGTCGACGTCGACGCGCATGATGCCCTTCTGATAGCCCTCCACCATGTGGCGCTGGTAGACTTCCTCGCGCTCCTCGCGGGCCTGGAGGGCGGCCTGCACGTGCTCGGCGCGGACCTCCTTGCTGCCCGCCTCGGAGGCGTAGAAGTCGGCCTCCTTCATGAGGCGGAAGACGCGGCCGAACTGGGACGTCAGCTTGCTGTTGCTGCTGACCTCGCGCGCGGCGAACTGCAGCAGCGCCGCCATGCCGTCGCGCGTCACTTCCTTGAGCTCGCCGGCCGCCTGGGTCACGACCTTCTTGAAGAACTGTAGGTAGCCCTCGATGCTCTCCTTGTTGATCGAGAGCTTGGGCTCGAACTCGGCGGCGGCGCCGAACGCGGGGCTGAACCGGTCCGCCTCGTGCTCGTCGAGCAGCCGCTTGATCATGGGAGAGCCGATGAAGACGATCTTCGGCTTGGTCTTGATCGTCACGCTCTCGCGCGAACGCATCATGGGGGCGCCGTCGGCGATCTCGGCCTCGCCGTTGGCGACGGCCTTCATGATCGCCGGGAAGGTCCCCTCCCGCATGGTCTGCAGGACGTCCAGCACGAGGAAGTCGGCCTGGAAGAACGAGCCGGCCTTGATGCCGGGCCGGATCGGGCGCACGCCCACCATGCCCTTGCCCGGCAGCATCAGGTTGCGCACGCTCTCCTCGAAGGAGCCGAAGAGGCGCTCGAAAGTCGGGTTCTTCTCGACGATGACGGAGCTGCCCGCGCCGGGCTTGGAGCTGCGGATCACGTCGACGCGGAAGATATCGGACGGCATCAATTGCGCCCGCTGGACGGCCTCCATCGGGTTGTTGCCCTGGTAGGGCAGGAAGGCCTCGTACTCGTTGGCCGCGTACTGCAGCAGGCTCTGGATGTAGACCAAGGCCTTCTTCTCGTCCTGGGTCGGAGCGGGGTCGTTGGCGTGCAGAGCCTCATGCTCCGAGTCGTTGAGCTTCTTGACCTCTTGGAGCTTGGCCATGATCTCCTTGACCTTGGCCTGCAGGGCGTCCTGGGAAAGCTCGCCGGCGGCGAGCTTGGCCTGGAACTCCTCGCCGCTGAGGGGCACCATCTCGCCGTTCTCGGGCTTGGTCAGGCCGAAGCCCTGCTGCGTCATGAACAGGCCGTATTCGCCGACGCGCATCTTGCCGATCTCGGCCTGGAACTCCTCCATGCGCTTCTTGGCGCGCTCTTCCCAGGCCTTGTGCTCGGGCGTATCGGCGTTGTGGCCGCCGATGACGGAGACCAGGGCCGGCGCCAGCTGCTTGACGAGCTGGGCGGCGGTCATGCCGTCGACCTTGGAGATCGCCTCGTTGCCCGCCAAGCCCTCCTCCATGTCCTGCATGGCCAGGGCGTGGAGCTTCTCCACGTACGGCTCGGAGGCCGTCGTGGCGGCGGCGACGAGCTCGTCCCAGGATAGCGTGATCGAGGGGTCCGTGGCCCTGAGCTGGTCGAGCTTCTCTTCGGTGTCGACGCTGGTGCGCTTGCCGTCGGCGCCGTTGTATATCACCTTCAGCATCGGGTGCAGGCCTTCGTCGTCCTGCCGGCCCGACAGCCAGATACCGAACTTGTCATTGAAGCGCACCTGCGCCACCTCGGCGGCGAAGGCCTCCTTGCGCGCCTTGACCCCCTGCTCGTACTCGGCCTTGATCGCGCGCTTCTTGGCGACGATCTGGGGCGACGACAGCGCCTGCGGCAGCGCGGAGCCGTAAGCGCCCAGGAACTTCTTCGCCGCGGCCTGCAGCGCCGGGCCCTTGCCGGCGGGCAGGTCGAGGACCAGCAGCGAGCTCGGATCGCGCAGGTCGGTGACGGCGACGCGGTCCGCGGAAGTCGGCATCTCCGCGGCGACCTTGGCGAGGACGGCGCGCGCGGCGGTCTCGCGGCCCGAGCCGTCCACGCCGGAGATATAGAGGTTGTACCCGTCGCCCTTCATCTTGGCGCCGAAGTAGATGGCCTTGAGCGCGTTGTCCTGGCCGACGATGGGCTTGTCCTTCAGGATGATCGAGCGCGTGCTCTCGGGCAGCTGGTTGAGGTCGGGCGACCAGCGCAGCATGTCGATCGGCACCTCGAGGGACTTGGCGTCGGCGACCGTCGGCTCGGGCTTCGGGGCGCGGCGCAGGCCGCTCGGGATCAGCCACGCGGGCAGCCAGCTCGAAGAGAGGGGCGCCTCGGCCTGCGCGGGCGCGGCGGCGGATTTGTCGTACGCCCGGCTCAAGCCGTCCGGCGAGCCCGAGCCCTGCGCGGCGACGGCGGCGGCGCGCGCCATGGCCAGCAGCTTCTCGCGCATCGGCCCGGGCGGCAGCGCCTGCGCGCCCGCCTCGAGCTGGGCCGCCTCGGCGGCGGTGTTGAGGCTCTCCGGGAGGGCGCCGTTGGCCTGGAGCTTGTTGATGACGGCGATGACCGGGTGGGCGTCGACGGCGGCCGGACCGGCCTGCGCGGGAGCGGCGAGCGGGGCCAGCCCGCCGGTCAGATCGAGAGGAGCGCCGCTGAGGCTGATGAGCGCGGGAGCCGCAAGGGCGCCCGCGCGCAGCGGCATCGACGGCAGCTCGATGGCCGCCGCGGCGGCGATGCCGGGCTGAAGCAGCAACGCGCAAACGGAGACGGCGAGGATCTGACGCGCGGCGCGGGAGACGTTCATGGAATAGGCTCCTCTAAGCGATCTGACTTATGAGGAGCCGATTCTATGACATCGGCTCAAAAGGGCATGGGGGCCCCTTGGGGCCCCTTCAACCCGCCAAAGGACCTACCTCCCGCTGCCCGAAAGAACCAGCGACCCTAGGGCAGCGCCTGAACGTAGGCGTCGACCACGCGGCCGGCCGTATCGAGCACCGGGATGACCTTGTCGTCCTTGATGGACTTGCGCAGCGCGGCGCGCGCCGCTTCGACGCCGTCCGGGACCATGATGTTCTTGCCCGCGTCGAGAGCCGCCTGCATGGCCAGGGCCAGCGTGCCGACGACGTGCGGCGTGGCCGGCGACGTCCCGGAGCCGTACATGTACGGCACGGGCTCCACTTGGTAGAGCTGCTTCGACAGCAGCAGCGCCGCCTTCACGTTGACGCCGTAGGCGTAGACGTCCACCTTGTCGGCGACGGTGCTGTCGGTGGGATTGAAGACCAGGCCGCTGGAGGAAAAGGCCGCCTTCTTGCCGTGATAGTCCACGGCGCCCACCGTGATGGCCTTGGGAGAGGTGCCGGGAGAGCCCAGCTGCAGGCCGCGCGGCAGCTCGGCCCCGCTGTTGCCGGCGGAGACCACCACGACGATGCCCTCCTTGGCGAACTCGGCGATCTTGGCCGCCATCTCGTCGTCGGAGTAAGCCGCCGCCGAGCCCAGGCTCATGCTGATCAGGTTGGCGCCGTTGGCCTTGGCGCGGTCCATCGCCTTCATGAGCGCCTTGTCCGTGTCGTGGATCAGGGCCACGCCCGGCAGCATCGTGTTGGAGAGGACCTGGTAGTTCTGGATCTCCGCGTCGGGAGCGATGGCGTGGAAGATCGAGGCCATCGGCGTGCCGTGGCCGCCCTTGCGCAGGTCGCCGCGGTCGCGGGTGAAGTTCTCGTCCGCCGTCACCTTGGCGTCCTTGAAGTCCGGGTGATCGAAGTCCACGCCGTTATCGAGGATGGCGATCTTGACGCCCTTGCCGGTCAGGCCGCGCGCCCACTCCTTCTGGATGCCCATGCGCCAGAGGCTCTCGCCCAGCGGGAACGAGCGCATCGCGGCCTCGATGACGTTGTCGGGCGCGTTGCGGCGCTGGAGCTCGGCGACGAGCGTGCGCAGGTGCTCGTGGGTCACGGGCACGGCGGCCATCATGCCGGGGCCGGCCATGAACGGCTCGCCGGTGGCGGCGTGCAGAGCGAAGAAGAGCTTGCCCAGCTCCTTGGCTTCGTCCGTGGGCTCGGTGAGGGTCTCCGACAGCCTCTCCATCTCGGCCTCGACCTCCTTGAGCATCGTCTTGAGATAGCCGGCCGGGTGCTGGTCCTCGGCGAGAGGGTGGAAGCCCAGGTCCTTGTCGTCGGCGCGCATGGGCGAGGTCAAGATCTCGCGCGCCTTCTGGACGAGGGCCTTGCGCCACTCGGGATAGTCGTAGCCTTCCTGGATCGGCATGCCCAGGCGGCGCAGCTTCTGCGCGTCGGGAGAGTCGGGATCGATGCGGTAGCGCTGGCTGTCCTGGAGGATCTGCACGGCCTCATTGAACTGCCGGCGGGACACCTTGGTGAGGAAGTCCTTGTCCTGGGCGATCAGCGGAGCGAGCACGTCGTGCAGCTCCTCGCCCAGCGGCGTCGGCTTGCCGTCCATGCGGTAGAGGCGCGTGTAGCGCATGTACGAGAAGAGGTTGATCGGCGTCACGTTGGGGATGCCCCAGGACTGCAGGTCCTTGCCCTTGGCGACCATGGCGTCGCCGGCCTGCTTGTCCAGCTCGTCCATCTTGCGATGGACCTCGGCGTGACGCTGCTCCTCCTCGCGCATGAGGCGGCCCTGCTCCTGGATCAGCTCCTTGGCCTTGGCCTCGGCGAGAGCTTCGTAGCGCCGGTAGAGGGCCATGACCACCTGCGGCGTGTCCGGCCCGAGCGGCTTGCCCTCGTACGTCGGCATGGCCCCGACGGCCACGCCCCGGCCTCCGGGCAACGGCCGCATCGTGAGCGCGACGCCGAAGGGGCCGACCTTGGTCTCGGCCACCTTCTTCTCGAAATCCTCGCGCCGCTTCTTCGCGGCCTCCTCCCACTCCTTATGCAGCGTCTTGGCGGCCTTCGACGCCTTGACCTCCTCGCCGTCCTCGAGGGCGGCGTCGCCCCCCGCCTGCGGATTCGCGGCGGAGACCACGGCGCCGTAGCCGAAGTCGGAGGACCCGAACTGCCCGACGTTGTCGAAGACTTGCGCGACGCCGAAGTCGCGCAGGCTCGTATCCTGCTGGCCGAGCGCGGCGGCGAATCGATCCATGTCCTGGCCGGCCGCGTTGCCCTTGAGCTCCTCGGCGGCGGCGGCGCGGACCTCGGGGCGCACGCCCTGCACGTCGCCCACCGCGGACTCAGGCAGGATGACGGCCGCGCCCAGCGTCGGGATGACGGCGGCCTGCGGCGCCGTGATCGAGACGGAGAGCGGCTGGAGAGAGGGCTCGACGAGAGCCTTCTCGCCGCCGGCGGATGCGATGGAGGCGCAGCAGAGCGCGAGGATGAGGGCGAAGGTCGGTCGGATCATGGGTTGAGAGCTCCTTTGATCCTCAAGGATAGTCCGCGGCGCCGGGGGCCCGACAGGACCATCCGGTCCTGTCACAGCCGACAAAGGGCCTACCCACGGGGCGCGCCGGTCCTATTTGGACTGGAAGACGACGGCCAGGCCGTCCTGGGCCGCGGCGGCGTAAGCGTTGAGCTCGGCCGCCGCGATCGGGATCATCGGCTCGAAGGTGAAGCCCTTCTGGGCTCCGGGCGAGGCCTTGCCGTCCTCCACGCGCACCTGGAAGAGCAGGTTCGGCCGGCCCACGTCCTCCGCCTCGAGGTCGACGGCCTTGGCGAAGGCCTTGGGAGGGATGGGGCACTTGGCGACGATCGAGACGCCCTTGCCGTAGAGGAAGTTCACGTTGGCCGTCATGGGCGCGGCGCCTTTGGCCTTGCAGGTATACGACCAGGACCCTCCGCCGCGGCGCTCGATGCGCACCCAGAGCTTGGAGTCGCGGCTCAAGGCCCTCCCGCTGTCGTCGAGGTCCAGCTTGAAGTCGACCTGATAGCCTTGCCAGCGATAGCGGTCCGCGAATTCCACGGCCTGGCCCTGCGGCTGAAAATCGCCGGAGTCCTTCACGCGGTAGCGCTCGGCCCGGCAGACCCCGGGCAGCGCGAGCACCAAGAGGAGCGGGAGCGCTCTCATCGGGGCTTATTATGCCTTTGTTGGCGCAGCGCTTCATAGACCGCCAGCGCCGCGGCCGTGGAGAGGTTGAGCGAGCGCTCGCCGGCCTCCATGGGAATGCGGCAGACGCCGGCGCAGCGCGCCAGGATCTCCGGCGGCAGCCCGGCGGACTCGCGCCCGAAGAGCAGGCAGGCGTCCCCTCCCAGCGGGGCGTCCCAATAGTCCACCGTCCCCTGGGAGGAGAAGGCCAGCACGGGCAGGCCCGGCGGCAGCGCGCCGAGCAGGGCGTCGAAGCTCTCGTGGCGCTCGAGCTTCAGGCGCGGCCAATAGTCCAGGCCGGCGCGCTTGAGCCGGCGCTCGCTCAGCGAGAAGCCCAACGGCTCTATAAGATGAAGCGTCGCCCCCGCCGCCACGCAGGTCCGGCCAACGTTGCCGGTGTTCCAGGGGATCTCGGGCTGATACAGCGCCACGTGGATCCTCTTCCCATATCCTTCGGAACCGGACCATTCCCTCTCGGTCATGCCCTCACTTTTACTACACTCGCAGCGTGGACGAGAAGGCCCGGCAGCTCGCGCGCGACGCCGAGGACCTGGGCCGCTTCGGCTACGCGCAGCAGCTGCTGCGCGACATGGGCGGCTTCGCCAACTTCGCCGTCGCCTTCACGGTCATCTCGATCCTGACCGGCGCGATCACCCTTTACGGCCAAGGGCTGACCTTCGGCGGCCCCGCCGTCAACGGCCTCGGCTGGCCCTTAGTGACCGTTTTCACGCTCTTGGTGGCCGCTTCCATGGCAGAGATCGCCTCCGCCATCCCGACCGCCGGCGCGATGTATCACTGGTCCGCCTTGCTGGGCGGGCCCGGCTGGGGCTGGTTCACGGCCTGGCTGAACCTCGTCGGGCAGATCGCCACCACTGCCGGCATCGACTACGGCATCGCCCTTTTCGTCGTCGACCTGCTCGGCTGGCCGCCCGGGGCGCTGCTGCCTCTTTACGCCGCGCTGCTGCTCTCCCAGGCGCTGCTCAACCACTACGGCATCCGCTTGGTCGCCCGGCTCAACGACCTCAGCGTCTGGTATCACATCGTCGTCACCCTGGGCGTCTCCGCCGCGTTTTGGTGGCTGGCGCCGAGGCGGCCGTTGTCCTTCGCGTTCACGACGCGCTTCACGACGTCGCATTACCCCTATTGGTGGGCGTTCCTCGTCGGCCTGCTGCAGGCGCAGTGGACGCTGACCGGCTACGACGCTTCCGCCCACGTCACCGAGGAGACGGTCGATCCGCGCCGCAACGCCCCCTGGGGCATGTTCAACGCCGTGCTGCTCTCGGGCGTCATCGGCTACGTCCTGCTGCTGGCCGTGACGCTGGCGATCAAGGACCTGCCCGCCGCGGCGGCGGCGCCGAACCCGTTCATCTACGTGGCGCAGCAGGCGCTCGGCGGCCGCGCGGGCACGGGCCTGGTCTGGGCCATCCTCCCGGCGATGTGGTTCTGCGGGCTCTCGTCGGTGACCACGAACGCGCGCATGATCTTCGCGTTCGCGCGCGACGGCGGCCTGCCGCGGTCCGATCTGTGGCGGCAAGTGAGTCCGCGCTTCCGCACGCCCGCCCACGCGATCTGGCTGGCGGCGGGACTGGCGCTCGTCGTGGCCTTGTATTCCCGGGCCTACGGCGTGATCGTCTCGCTGTCGACGATCGGCCTCTACGCCTCCTATGCTCTGCCGGTGCTGCTGGTGTTACGAGAGCGCGCGCGCGGAAGCTGGCGCGACCTCGGACCTTGGAATCTGGGCCGCTGGGGCGCGGCCGTGAACGCGGGAGCGCTGGCCTGGGTGGCCCTCATCACCGTGCTCTTCGTCGCCCCGCCCAACGAGCAGACGGGCTACACCTTCGCCGTGCTGCTCGTGCTGCTGAGCGCTTACTACTTGGCGTTCGTGCGGGGCCGTTTCACTGGCCCCGGTTCATCCACACGCTGATCAGACCGCCCACGACGGCGGCGACCAGGCAGGCCACGATCGTCCCAGGCAGGTCCGCGCCTGTCGTGGCCAGCGCCAGGACGGGAACGGCGGCCACCGAGAGCACGGTCGTCGCCGGCGCCTTCGGAGCGGCGAACGTCGGGGTGAGGCTCTCGAGGATCGCCAACGCTTTCGCGTTGGCATCCTTCAGGCCGTCCTCGAGCTTGGCGGCCAGCGTCTTCGGCATCCAGACGAGGACCTCGTTCAAGTGCGTGTCGGTGCCGTGGAAGTCGGCGCCGTTGCCCGCGAGCAGGCCGCGCTCTTGAGCCCAGCCCAGATACTTGGCGGCGCGCTCATCCGCGCGCGCCCAACCCGGCTTGCCCTTGGCGTGGATCGGGCGATAGACCTCGATGCCGTCGAAGCCCTTGTCGAGCACCTCGAGGATGGCCTGGTCCTTCTCGTCGTCGGTGGCCTGCGGGTTCTTGACGCGGACCGTGTACGGGTGGTTCAGGAAAGCCTTGCCGCCGGCGTCGCGGATGATCTCCAGCACCTCGTCGACCGTGGGATCGGGCGTGCCGTTGGGGTTCTGCAGCACGTCGCCCTTGAGATACTTGTCGAAGGCGTCGTCCACGTGCTCGATGAGGCCCTTCTCCAGCAGCACGCGCGCCAAGTGCGGCAGCTCGATGGTGCCGCCCTCGTCATGCTTGGACTTGGCGATGACCTCCTCGATCTTGATGCCGCCGGCCGCCTGGACCTCCGGCATGTCGTTGAGCTTGGAGATCATGACCTTGGCGTGCTCGAGCCGCTTCTGCCGCACGCGCTCCAGCAGAGCGAGCAGGCGCGGGTTGGAGACGTCGAGGTCGACGGCGCCCACGTGCACGCCGTTGCGCGCCGTCATCTCGATGGCCGGGTGGAACGTCATCCCGAGCTCCTTCGCCTTCTTCCACGCGCGCATCACGCCGGCCAAGGAGTCGTGATCGCTCAGCGCCACATCGCGCACGCCCTTGTCGTAGGCGAGCTGGATCACCGCCTCCGGCTCCATCGTGCCGTCGGAGAACACGCTGTGCAGGTGGAGCGTCGTCTCGCCGGTCCAGTCCTGCGGGTTCCTGAAGCGGTCCGAGGGCAAAAGTCCCTTGAACTTGGCCGGCGCGACAAAATTGACGACGGGAGCGTCGCCCAGGTGCTCCGGATCGTCGTCGTGCTGGTGGTGGCAGTGCGCGCAGCCGCGCGACAGGCGCTGGCCATCGAAGGCTGAGGCGGCATCGGCCGGCGAGGGTTCGTTCCGGGCCGCCGATTCCGGCGTCTCGGCCCCGACCCCTCCCATCGACTGGAGCTCCGGCATCGCCGCGACGTTCGCGGCGGCCGCGCCTTCCGGCCCCGCCCCCATCACCGCCTCGATCCGGTTCGGCCCTACGACCCCCGGGATCGCCCCCTCCTGCAGGGTCGGCAGCGCCAAGCCGCCCGGCGGCACGAGAGTCTTCTCGACGGCGCGGGCCGGAGCGGCGACGAGAGCGACGAACAGCAGGAAGGACAGGCGCTGGATCATAGGCGGACAGTATATTAAGGACCGCGTCGCGGCCCCTTGGGCCCGCCGGGCCATGCCGCCGCGGCATTGGCCCCCGGCCGCGCTGGGACCATCGGTCCGGCGGCGGAATGCGCTAGAATGTCGGCGTGACGACCGTCTGGCTGCTGGCGGGGCTGCTGGGCGCCGGCGCCCATGCCGCTCCCGCCGACGTGATCCTGCGCGGCGGCCGCATCTTCCTCGAGCCCGGCCGCTACGCATCAGCCTTGGCCATCCAAGGCAACCGTGTGGCCGCCGTCGGCTCCGACGCGGCCATCGATGCGCTGCGCGGGCCCCGGACCCGCGTGCTCGAGCTCGGCGGGCGAGCCGCCGTGCCGGGCTTCCACGACGGCCACGTCCGGCTCTTCGACGGAGCTCTTTCCCTGCAGCGGGTCGACGTCTCCTCCGCCGCTTCGCTGGCGCAGACGCAGGAGCTGGTGCGCGTCTTCGCCGCGGCGCACCCGAAGTCGGCCTGGATCCTGGGGGCGGGCTGGAAGCCCGCGGCGCTGGGCGGCGCGCCGACCAGCGCGCAGCTCGACGAAGCCGTGAAGGGGCGGCCCGCGGCGCTCGTCAGCGCCGACGGCAACTCGATGTGGCTCAACGGCGAGGCGCTCAAGCGCGCGCGCATCGTGCACGCCATGGTCCTCAAGAAGGGCGGGCAGGTGTCGCGCGACGCCAAGGGTCATCCGACGGGCTTGCTGGTGGGCGAGGCGATGTCGCTGGCGACGCGCGCCATCCCCCGGCCCGACGAGGACGAGCAGCTCGCGGCGCTGCGCGCCGCGTTGGCGCTGGCCCGGCGCGAGGGCGTGACCTCTTTCGACGCGATGCCCGACCGCTCCATGGAGGTCGCGCGGCTCGTCGAGCTCTGGACGCGCCTCGCCGTCGCGGGCGAAGCGACGGCCCGCTTGGCCGTCTTCGGCGAGCTGGACGAAGCGGCCGCCTTCGCCAAGCTCAAGGGCGCGGCCGCGGCTCTTCCGCGCACGCGGCTGCTCTTGGCCGGCGTCACCGCCGAGCTCGACGGGCGGCTGGACCGGCGGGAGGCGGCGCTGCTCGCCCCTTACTCCGACGCGCCCTCCGAGCGGGGCGATTACCGGCACTCGCGGCGCTGGGAGACCTCGCGCCTGCGCGCCGCCCACGAGCGGGAGCTGCAGGGAGGCGGGCGCGTCCGCGGCGACCGGGCCGTGCGCGAGCTCCTCGACGCCTGCGCGGACGCCGAAGCCTCGGCCCGCAAGGACGGGCTGGTGCTGCCGCGCTATCCGTGCCGCTTCGAGGGCGCCGACGTCGTCGATCCCGAGGACGTGCCGCGCTTCGCCGCGCTGCGCGCCGCCGTCTCGGTCCAGCCCCCCGCTCTTCTGGCGCTCGCCGCCGATCCCGACGTACTCACGAGGCTGCTCGGCGGCCGCGTGAGCTACGTGATGCCCTGGCGCTCGCTCGAGCAGGCGCAGGCGCTGCTCGTCCTCGGCTCGGGCTGGCCCGACGGCGCGCTCTCACCGCTGCAGGGGCTCTATGCCGCCGTGGTCCGCGGCCTCGTCCCGGAGCAGGCGCTCTCCCTGGAGTCGGCCGTCGAGCACTATACCGCCGACCCCGCGCGCGCCCTCGGGCAGGGCGACGAATTGGGCCGTCTGCTGCCGGGCCAGCTCGCCGACATCGCGATCCTCGACCGGGACATCTTCAAGGACGACGGACGAAGCCTTCCCGCCGCCGCGGTCGAGGCCACGATCTTCGACGGCAAGGTCGTCTACGAGCGCGCCGCGACGCCGTAGGTCTAAAGCCGGGCCCGGCGCTGCCCGATAGACCTAGATGTCGTCTCGACCGCTTGCGTAGAATCTCACCCGTGATCGGCGCGCTCGTCGCCCTGCTCGCTTTGCCGCCTCAGCTCTTGTGGGCGGCCGCCCAGATCGCCGAGACCCCGAGCGGCCACGCGCCGACGGTCTTGTCGGTGCCCGCGCTGGCCGCTCCCGTCGGCGTTCCCGGCCCGGCCGG
>CAZZGQ010000028.1:12241-15948 GCA_964653765.1 uncultured Elusimicrobia bacterium
CCTCGTCGAGCCGGAAGAGCGCGCCGGCGGCGCCGATCCGCGGGAGCCTGGATTCGAGCGGCGTGCCTGGTCGCAGGCCGAGCGGCTGGGCTTCGCGCGCGCCGCTCCGCCCGTCGAAGAGCCGCCCTCGGGTCCCGCGCCGGCCGCCCCCGGGACGACGCTCTTGCCCGCCTCGTCCGCGAACTTCCCGGATCCGCCGAGGCCGCCGCGCGAGCCGAGGACGCGTTCGCTGCGCTCGCGGAGCGTCGTCCGTTTCTTCTCGGGCTACGCCATGACCCTGGCCGCCGTCGAGTCGCTGGGCCTGGCGGTGCCGCAGATGACGGTGACGCACGGCTTTTTGACGCTCGGCATCGTCTCGGCTCTCAGCTGCGTCGCGTACGCCCTCGGCAGCTTCGCCGGCGGCCGCCTCGTCGCCCGCTGGGGCATCGCCAAGGTGTATCCCGCGGTCCTCGTGACCCGCGCGCTCATCTGGACCGCCGCGGCGCTGACCTTCGACCCCGTGGCGCAGACGGTCCCTCTGCCCGAGCTGGCGGTCTTCTTTTCCCTCGACTATTTCGCGCATTCCATCGGCGGCATCGCCGAGCACACGCTTCAGGTGGCCTGGTTCCGCTCGTCGCCCAGCACCTCGAGCCGCTTCGGCGCCGTGCGCGACTTCGTGGAGTACGGAGCGATGTTCGGGATGCTCTTCACGGGCTTGGCCATCGTCTCGTTCGGGTTCGGCGCCGTCGTCTACGCCTCGCCGTTCTTCTTCGGCGCGGCGGCGCTCATCAGCCTGGCGGTGCGCTCGCTGCCCGGTCGCGCCACCGCCGCCACGCATGCGCCGACGAGCCTCATGGCCGGCTTCCGGACCTTGCTCGCGGCGCCGGCGCTGCGCGCGCTCTTCATCGGGCAAGTCCTGCTGAGCAACTTCCTTTATCTGCTCTACGAGATCACGGCGACGGTGTTCAGCACCTTCACCGCCCACGGCGACGCCGCTCACGCCGCGCTCGTGGCCGCGTCCTTGACCGGCGCCTACGGCCTCGGCGCGCTCGCGGGCATCACCGCCATCCTCCGCTTCTGGCGCAGAGCGGAGAGCCGGACGGGGCACCTTCCCGAAGGCGACCGCGTCGCGGCCCAGAGCTCGATGCTCTCGCGCAGCGCTTCGAGCGCCCTGCTCTGGGCGGCCGCGGCGCTGCTCGGCTCCTGGCTCTTCCTGAGCCAGACGCCGCTCGCCACGTTCATCTGGCCCCTTTTCGCCGTCACGCCCGCTCTCGCTGTCATCGGCCTGACCTCGCAGATCGCCCTCAACCTCATCGACACCCTCTTCAAAGCGCGGCTGCGTCCCGAATACGCCGCCGATGTCTTGGGCGCCGTGCACGCCCTCACCTATCTGTTCTACGGGCTGAGCTTCCTCCTCTGGGGCGGCATCTTCCAGCTCCTGCAGGCGCAGGGCTTCCTGGCCCTGGCCGTCTCATGCACGCTCGTCGCCGGCGCCTACGTCTGGCTGGCGCTGCGGCTACGCCGCGACCGCTAGCAGGGGGCTGGCCGGAACTTCCCCGCCGGCCCGGTGTCCCAGGCCCAAGCCGAAAGGAGGAACCATGAACCGCCTCGCCGCGACGTCCTTCACCGCCTTGCTCGTCCTGCTCCAGAACCCCGCCTTCGCCGCCACCAAGGCCTTTCCCATCCGGGAAAGACGCGTGATCATCGACGACGGCTCGAGCCGGATCGAGCCCCGCGCCAACCAAGCCGTCTTCTCCGCCGAGCTCCTGGGCGACGACGGCTCCGAGCTGCCGGAATCCTTCCGGCGCGGCCGCCCCTTCGTCGCCGCCGCCGCTGGGGAGCGCTACGCCATCCGCCTCCGCAACCCGCTGCCCGTGCGCGTGGCCGTCAACCTGACCATGGACGGCCTCAATTCGATCTCAGGCAAGCCCAGCGGCATCGCCGACGGCCAAAAGTGGATGATCGAGCCCTACGACACCATCGTGATCCGCGGCTGGCAAGTGAACGGCGACGAGGCGCGGCGCTTCTTCTTCACCGACAAGCCCAAGTCCTACGCGAAGTGGCGCGAAGGGCGGCTGGGCCGCGACCTGTCCGCCAACTGCGGCGTGATCGGCGCCGCCTTCTTCTGGAGCCAGGCGGAGCTCGACCGCTATTACGAGGAGCACCCCGAGTACCGCTACACCACGCGCTATCCCTGGCCGGGGCGGGCGCTCGCCGAGGATGCCGCCGCCATGGGCGGCGCCGCGGCGCCGGCCCCCGCGGCGAAAGCGGAGCTCAAGCGCCAGCAGGCGGGCACGGGCATGGGCGAGCGCGAGTCCCACCCCACGACCGAGGTGGCCTTCGACTTCGACACGGGGATGTACCGGCTCGACCAAGCGCTGGTGATCTACTACGACTTCGCCCCGCGGCCGCCGGCGCCCAATCCGTTCCCGGACCTGACCTACGCGCCGGAAATCCCGGGCCCGGCTTATTGAGCGGCGAGGGCCTTGAGGGCCGGCTCCCAGCCCGAGAGCGTATCCGGGCCGGAGAAGATCTTCGTCAGCGCCGACTTCGCGAAGGCGCGCGGCATGCCCGGCTCCATGCGGCCGGAGACCGTCTGGGCGACCTGGGTCCACGACGTCAGGACGCCCGGCTTGGCCTCCGGCCGCAGGCGCACGCGCGAGTCCACGGCGCCGAGGACCCGCACCTCGCCCGCCCCGAGCGTGAAGCGCTCGAAGGAGGCGCCGGGGACGGCGATGATATGGGCTTCGCCGCCGATCGTCGTGTAGAGCGAGGTCGCCACATAGTCGCCCTCGGGCAGCGGCACCAGGAAGACGCCGTCCGACTCGTCTCCCAGCTCCTGATGGGCTGAGGCGGCCAACGGCGCCACGGCGCGCAGCGTGCCGCTCCCCGCGCGATAGAAGTACAGCCCCCAGTCCATGTTGGGCGCGCTCGCCTGCTTGTCCAGGTCGTTGCTCACCCGGACGAGCACGGCCGCCGCCCGCGCCCCGCCGGAGCGCGAGCGCCAGGGCTGCGCCAGCATAGGCTCGGCGCTCCGCACGAAGCCCCGGCCGCACCCCATCAACGCGGCCGCGACAACCACCGCCCAGAGCCTCATGAGGCAACTATACGTCTTTGGAGCTCTTGCTTCCCAGCGCATGTCGGCCTTCGACAGGCCGACAACAAAGTGTGACAAAACGTTCGCTTCCGCTTTGGAACCCGCGTCACTACAATGAGCTTGTCCCCCGCCGCGCGCGATTTGACCATCACCATGCCACTGGAAAACCCGGCGTCCAGGCAGGACCAGGAGCGGCTCGTAGAGCAGCTGCGCGCCTCTTTGAGCAAGCTCGAGGTGGCCTTGGGGGCCACGCGAGACGCCATCGCCTGGACCGACGAACGCGGCCGCATCGAATGGTGCAACGCTCCATTCGACCGCCTGGCGGGCAAGCCGCACATGGCCGTGATCGGCCAGGATATCGTGAAAGCCGTGCCGATCGACCGCTGGGCGGTGACGCCCCTGACGCATCCCGCCAAGACGGTGCTTTCCAGCCGGTCCTTCCTCAGCGAGACCATCGCCGTGCAGCGCGACGGCCGCGTCCAACACATCGATTTCTTCGGGTCATGGGCTCAAGGCGGCGGCGTCAAGCCCATCGCCGTCTTCGTGCTGAGGGACGTCACCGCGCGCCTGCAGCGCGAGGAGCAGCTGCGCCGCACCGGCGCCATCCTCCAGGCGCAGATCGAGTCCTCGC
>CAZZGQ010000028.1:16048-21423 GCA_964653765.1 uncultured Elusimicrobia bacterium
CTGCAGCAGTTCGCCTCGGCCGCCTCGCACGATCTCATGGAGCCGCTGCGCAAGGTCGCGGCGTTCGGGGACCTCCTGCGCAAGCGCGCGGAAGGCCAGCTGGACGCGCAGGGCTTGGAGTTCCTCAACCGCATGCAGAACGCCGCCGTGCGCATGGGCCGCCTGATCGAGGATCTGCTGCAATTCTCGCGCGTATTCGGCGACACCCGTCCCTTCGAGCGCGTCGATCTCAAGAAAGTCGCCGACGACGTCGCCGGCGATCTCGAAATCGGCATCAAGAAGGCGGGCGGGACGGTGGAGATCGGCGAGCTTCCCACGATCGAGGCGCACCCGTTCCAGATGCGCCAGCTCTTCCAGAACCTGATCGCCAACGCGCTCAAATTCCGCAAGACCGACGTCGCCCCGCGCGTCACCGTCGCCGCGCGCCCGGCCCAGCCGGGCTTCGTGGAGTTCGAGGTCCGCGACAACGGCATCGGCTTCGAGGAGCGCTTCGCCGAGAGGATCTTCCAGCCTTTCCTGCGCCTGCACCCGCGCTCCGAATACGAGGGCACCGGCCTGGGCCTCTCGATCTGCCGCCGGATCGCGATGCGCCACGGCGGCTGGATCTGCGCGCACGGCGAGCCCGGCGCGGGCTCCGCCTTCATCGTCACGCTGCCCGTCGGGAGGCGCTCGTGAACGGCGACAAGATCCAGCTGCTGATCATCGAGGACGACATCGAGTACTTCGAGATCATCAAGATGTGCCTCGAGGAGCCCGACTCGATGGGCATGAAGTTCGACCTCGAGCGCGCCGACCGGCTCGAGGTAGGCCTCAAGCTCTTGGAGACCGCCCGCTTCGACGCCCTGCTGCTCGACTTGACCCTGCCCGACAGCCAGGGCATCGAGACGGTGCAGCGCGTGATGTCGCGCGGCTTCGCCTTGCCGATCCTCGTGATGACGAACCTGGGCGACGAGCTGATGGCCTTCGAGGCCATGCGGCTGGGCGCCCAGGACTACATGGTCAAGGCCACGTCCGACTCCCGCTATCTCAAGCGGGCGATCTGGTACGCCATCGAGCGCCAGAAGCTGCTGGCGCAATCGGAGAGCATCATCCGGCGCGCGGCCGACGGCATGGTCGTCATCGACGCCGACGGCGTGGTCCGCTACCTCAACCCGGCGGCCCAGGCCATCTTGGGCGCCACGCCCGACAGCATGCTCGGCCACCCTTTCCCCTTCCCCGCCGCGGAGAGCAGCGTCCAGAAGATCCCCGGCCCGCGCGAGCGCAGCGTGGAGATGAAGGTCGTGGAGATCCAATGGAAGGGCCGGCCCGCGCGCCTGGCCTCGCTGCGCGACATCACCGAGCTCCAGCGCGTCGAGGCGCTCAAGGCGGAGATCCGCGAGCGGCGGCGCCTCGACCAGCTCAAGGACGAGCTCGTCGGCACGGTCTCGCACGAGCTGCGCACGCCGCTGACGATCGTCAAGGGCGCGATCGACAACCTGCGAGAGGGCATCTGCGGCGACCTGGAGGGCAAGCAGAAGGAGGTCGTGGAGCTGGCGCACCGCAACGTGGAGCGCCTGGCCCGCATGATCAACAACCTGCTCGACCTCTCGCGCCTGGAATCCGGCTCGGCCAAGGTCAGCAAGAAGTCCGTCGACCTGACCGGGGTGGCGCGCGAGGTCCTCGAGGGCTTCCGGCTGGCCGACACGCGCGGCATCACCATCGACGCCAAGCTGGCCGAGGGCTCGCCGCGGGTCGAGGCCGACGGCGAGATGATCGCCCAGGTCATCACGAACCTGCTCGACAACGCCGTCCGGTTCGCCCGCGCGCGGGTCTCGGTCAACGTCTTCGAGGACGGCGGGGCGGTGCGCGTCGAGGTCGTCGACGACGGCCCGGGCATCCCCGAGGACAAGATCAAGGACCTCTTCAACAAGTTCACCCAGCTCAACCGCAAGGCGGGCGGCGGCTACAAGGGCACCGGCCTGGGCCTGGCGATCTGCAAGGAGATCATGGCTCTGCACGGCGCGAAGATCGACGTGGCCAGCGTCGTGGGCGCCGGCACCCGGTTCTCGTTCGCCCTCCCCGCCCTGGCGCCCGCGGAAGCGGCCCGCCGGGAGGGGCCGAGGTCATGAGCAAGCGCCGCGTCCTCATCATCGACGACGAGGAGGACCTGGTGGAGATGCTCGCCCTGCGGCTCTCCTCGACCGGCCTCTTCGACGTCCAGACGGCGCCCGACGGAGAGCGCGGCCTGGCCCGCGCCACTGAGCTGGCCCCCGACGTCGTCCTCCTGGACAGCGTGATGCCCGGCCTGGACGGCTGGGAGGTCTGCCGGCGCATCCGCCGCGAGCCCAGGCTCAGCGCCACCGCCGTCGTCATGATGACGGCCGGCACGCCCGAGGAGTCGGCCAAGCGGGCGCGGGAGAACGCGGCCGACGGCCTGATCCTCAAGCCCTACGACCACGCCCAGGTGGTCGATACGCTCAAGACGGCGAGGCATGCCTCGGGGTAGCCCATGCTCAAGCAAGCCCGGAAGACGCGCCTGATCGTGATGGTCGACGACGAGCCCGACTTCATCACCATCGCGCGCGCCTGGATCGAGCCGAAATACCAGTTCGTGCCCTTCGGCGAGGGCACGGAGCTGCTGCAGCGGCTCAAGACCCTGGAGCCCGATCTCCTGATCCTGGACGTGCGGCTGCCCGGCATGGACGGGTTCAAGCTCTGCCGCCGCATCCGCGCGGACCGGCGCTTCCAATCCTTGCCCATCCTCTTCCTGACCGCCTCCCACAGCGACATCGACTTCTTCCGCAACCTGGAAGCCGGCGGCACCAGCTACCTGACCAAGCCCGTCTCCCGCAAGGAGCTGCTGGAGCGCATCCAGGACTTGCTCGAAGGCTGACTCGGGGCTACACTGCCGCCGTGCCGCGCAAGGTCCTCATCATCGACGACTCGGCGCTCAGCCGCGCGGAGCTGGAAACGGCCTTCACCGAGCGCGGCTTCCAAGTCGAGCTCGCCCCCGACGGCGTCGAGGGCCTCCTGCGCATCGACAACGCCGCTCCCGATCTCGTCATGATCGATGTCCTCATGCCCAACATGGACGGCTGGGAAGTCTGCCGCCGCATCCGAAGCCACGGCGCCGCCAAGCCGATGTCCATCATCGTCATGACCTCGAAGGATTCCACCGAGACGATGCTCCAGGCCTTCGAGGTCGGCGCCGACGAGTTCCTGCAGAAGCCGATGGACGTGGACGAGCTCTTCGCCACGGTCGAGAAGCTGCTCAGCGAGCGTGGGGTTTGAGCGCGGGGCACTCCCCCAGGGCTCGGCAGCCAGAGTTATCCACCAACTGGGCATATGCCCAGTTGGTGGATAACTCGGGAACCAAATCGTCAGTTCGTTCGTATCCCTCTTATGAGCTACGAACAACTCGCCCCTGCGCTTCTGCTGGCCAAGGCGAAGGAGCTCGCGCGCCGCTATCGAGAAAGCGTGGCCGAGCTTGTCGCCGTCATCGCCGAGATAGATCGGCGCAAGGCGTACACCGAAGCCAGTCGCTTCTCGACCTTCGAGTTCTGCGTGAAGGATCTGGGCCTTTCCGAAGACGACGCATTCAAGATGATCAGGTCCGCCAGAGCCGCGACGGATCGGCCGGAAGTCCTCTCCTTCTTGGCCGAGGGGAGTCTCACCGCCAGGACCGTCGCCCTGCTGGCTCCCGATAAACGCGAGCCGGACTTCGTAGAGCTATTGGATCGCGCGAGAGGCCGCACGGTCAATGAGGTAGAACGGATCATGGCGGAACGGCGACCCGAACCCGCTATCGCTGATCGTGTCCGGGCGTTGGGCACTCCGGCTCCAGCCGGATCGCACGAACCGATGCTTTACTCCTTCCAGTTTTCCGCGGACCAGGAGCTGAAGCGCCTCCTTGGCAGGCTGCGGGATGTTCTGAGTCACAAGTATCCGAAAGGACGGTTCGAGGATATCCTAAAGGAGGCTTTGCGCGACTATCTCGGCCGCCACGCCCCGCTGCTCACCAAACCGATCGATGAGGGCCCTATCAAGAATCCACGCGCTCGAAGGGCCGCCCCCTCCATACGCGACCAAGTCTGGAAACGCGACGGCGGACGCTGCACTTTCGTCAACGCCGAAGGTAAGCGCTGCGAGGCGACGCGCTGGCTCGAAGTGGACCACGTCAAACCGTGGGCCTTCGGCGGCCGGTCGGACGATCCCGCGAACCTGCGCCTGCTCTGCCGCGCCCACAACCAAGCGGAGGCCCGCCGGCTCTTCGGAGACTCAGCGCGCCCAGGAGGCGGTGTCCAGCAGCCACTGCCGGGCTTCCCGCAGGCCGGGCCGCCAGGCGTTCTCATCGGCGAGCCAAGCGCCGAGCAGGCAGACGGCCAGGTTGAGCGCCTGGAAGACGGAGACGACGCGCCATAGCCCGAACGTCGTGAAGCGCGTCTCGAAGGCGACGAAAACGACGTCGAGCAGCAACGTCGCCGCCCAGGCGACGGCTGCGTCGCGCGCCCAGCCTTCCTCCTCTCCGCGCAGCCAGTGATACAAAGCGCCCACGACCAAGAAGCGCAGCGAGGCGAAGACCCCGGCGACGAGCAGAAAGGCAGAAGGATTGTCCGTGAGCCAGCGCGTGAAGGTCATCGCGTCCGCGGCGGGATAGGCGAGAAGCTCGACGAGGAAGAAGGTCCCTATCCAGGCGTAGGCGAAGAGGACGGAGGCGTGCTTCACCTCTCTTGCTCGAGAGGCGCGACGTCGTGTTCCGGCTGAGGATACTGGCGCAGAGCGGCGGCCTGGACGCTCTCCGCCAGGAGCGCCCAACCGAAGGAGCCCGCGGCGATCGCAACGAGCGCGACGGCCGTCGCGCCGAGGGGACCGACGCCGGCGGCGATTAGGCCGCAGCCGCCGACGAGACCGATCGCGACGGAGACCGCGAGGCCGACCTTCTTCGAGCGGTCGGTCTTCAGGACCTCGGGGACCTTGGTGTCGTAGCGCCCATCGAGGAGGGCGCGGTAATCCAACTGCGCGGCGCAGACCAAGCAGCAGACCTTCGGGATCTTGCCGACGACCTTGCCGCTTGAGTAGATCTCAAGGTCGAGGGACTTGCGACGCACAGTCAGGCAGGCGGGGCACGCCCAAAACCTCTCCCCGACGAGATCCACGTGCTACCGCCGCCCGATCTTCGCCCGCGGATTGACCGGGCGGTTGTTGCGGTCGCGGATCTCGAAGTGAAGATGCGGCCCCGTGGAGAGGCCGGTGGAGCCGACGCGGCCGATCATGGTCTTGCCGCGCTGCACCATCTGGCCGACCTTCACCAGTATCTTCGAGAGGTGACCGTAGCGCGTGGTCCAGCCGTCGGCGTGCTTGATGACGATGAGCTGGCCGTAGCCCTCGCTCCAGCC
>CAZZGQ010000029.1:0-1773 GCA_964653765.1 uncultured Elusimicrobia bacterium
CGAAGATCGATTCCCGCGTTTGGACGTACTACGTCGGCGTCTCCTCGCGCGGCGCGACGGGCTACGCCTACTTCGACTCCCACGTCGTCCGGACGGCGGCCGAGACGCTGATGGTCGTGCTGGAGCCCTCCGGCGAGGTCCGCTCGGTCGAGGTCCTTTCCTTTCTCGAGCCCGACGACTACCTTCCCAACGAGCGCTGGCTGGGCCAGTTCAAGCAAAAGGGCCTCAAGGACGACCTCGTCGCCCACCGCGGCATCCGCAACCTGAGCGGCGCCTCGCTGACCTCGGAAGCCGCGGCGGCGGCCGTCCGGCGCGTGCTGGCCGTCCAGGCGCAGATCCAGGCCGCCGCTCCGTCGGAAAAGGTAAAATCCAAGAGATGAAGTACATGCAGAACGGCGGCTTCCAGGGACATCCGCTCATGCGGTTGACCCTACTGTGGACGCTGCTGTTCATGGCGGGGCTGTGGTGCACCAACGCCTTCATGCACCTCTCGCGCATGGGCCTGACGGCGCGCTCCGTGCAGGCGTACTACTTGGGCTCGGCGGAAGACTTCTCCAATCCCCGCAGCGCCGCCGCCATGCTCGAGGTGACGCATACCCACTTGCCGATCATGGGCGTCGTCGTGCTGATGCTCACGCACCTGATGATCTTCGCGCCGTACTCGGACCGCGCCAAGCGCTGGTTCATCTCGCTGTCCTTCGTCTCCGCCTTCGGCGGCGAGGGCGCGGGCTGGCTCGTGCGCTTCGTCCATCCCGCTTTCGCCTGGCTCAAGATCGCCTGCTTCCTCGTCTTCCAAGGCTGCCTGGGCTTTCTGATCGTCGGGCTGGCCGCGTTCTTGCTGGCGGCGCGCCGCGCTCCGCGTTCGCGTTCGGCGCGCACCGTCGCACCGCTTTGACAGAGGCTCTACCGCGCCGCGATTGGGACGCGCCCGCCGCAATGATAGGCTTTCCCCACTATGAGCCTGATCGTGCCGGCGGACGTCCATGCGCGGGTCCGGGAGGCGGCCCAGGCCGCTTTTCCGGAGGAATGCTGCGGCCTGCTGATCGGCCGCGTGCCCAAGGGCTTCGAGACGCCGCGGCGGGAGGTCCGCGTGGAGAAGGCGTTGCCGCTGCCCAACGGCTGGGAGCCGCAGGCCCTCACGCGCACCACCCGCTATCAGATCGACCCCAGGCTGCTGGCCAAGACGGAGCTGTCGCTGTCCGGGACGGGTCTCGGCATCGTGGGGTTCTATCACTCGCATCCAAGCGTGCCGGCCTGGCCGTCGCCGTTCGACCTGGAGCGCGCTTGGCCGTGCTACAGCTACTGGATCGTCTGCGTGCGGGAAGGCCGCGCGGTCGACTCGCGCAGCTGGGTGCGCAGCGAGGACGGACGCGATTTCATCGAGGAGCCGTTCAAAGAGGAGGAAGGACATGAGCGTCGAGATCAAGCTTCCGACGGCGTTGAGACCCTTCGCGGATCAACACGAGAGCGTTAACGTCGAAGCCCGCACGGCCGGCGAGGCGCTGCAGGCCCTCTTCGCCTGCCATTCCGCCCTCAAGCAGCAGCTCCTCACGCCGGAAGGCCAGATGCGCCACTTCGTCAACGTCTACATCAACGACAGCGACACCCGCGATCTGGGCGGCCTCTCGGCGCCGCTCAAGGACGGCGACACGATGCTGATCGTCCCCGCCATCGCCGGAGGCCGGCGATGACGCACACGCCCGCCCCCGAGCTCACCAAGGAAGAGCTGCAGCGCTACCACCGCCACCTCATCATGCCCGAGGTCGGGCCGGA
>CAZZGQ010000029.1:1873-18816 GCA_964653765.1 uncultured Elusimicrobia bacterium
GTCAACGACGCCTGCGTCCTGACGGGCAAGCCCAACGCCTACGGCTCGATCTT
Organism: uncultured Elusimicrobia bacterium; assembly: GCA_964653765.1. Lineage (GTDB taxonomy): Bacteria > Elusimicrobiota > Elusimicrobia > UBA1565 > UBA9628 > JAGWUP01. The sequence continues at coordinate 1,927 of CAZZGQ010000029.1, forward strand.
CCGCTTCGAGGGCCAGGTCGCGGTCTTCGGCGCCGAGGACGGCCCGTGCTACCGCTGCCTTTACCCGGAGCCGCCCCCGCCGGGGCTCGTCCCGTCTTGCGCCGAAGGCGGCGTGCTGGGCGTGCTGCCGGGCGCGATCGGCACGCTCCAGGCCATCGAGGCTCTCAAGCTGATCTTGGGCATCGGCAAGCCGCTGATCGGGCGGCTGCTGCTCTTCGACGCCCTGGGCATGGAGTGGCGCACGCTCAAGCTGAAGAAAAATCCCAACTGCCCGGCCTGCGGACCGCACGCCACGATCAAGACCCTCATCGACTACGAAGCCTTCTGCGGGCTGGGCAAGGCGCAAGCCGCCGCCGTGCCCGAGATCTCGGTGGAGCAGCTCAAGGAGAAGATGGATCGCCAAGAGCGCTTCGTCCTGCTCGACGTCCGCGAGCCGCACGAGCACGAGCTGGCGCGCATCGCCGGCTCCATGCTGATCCCGCTGGGCACGCTGCCGCAGCGCGCCGCCGAGCTGGACAAGAAGAGCCCGATCGTCGTGCACTGCAAGTCCGGCGGACGATCCGCGAAAGCGGTGAAGCTGCTGCTCGAAAAGGGCTTCCAGGCCGTCAACGTGGCCGGCGGCATCACCGCCTGGTCCGAACGCGTCGACCCTTCCATCCCGACGTACTAAGTTAAGTTAACTGCGGGCAGCCTTAAGATTTAAGTTATTCTTTGAATAACTTAAATCTTAAGGCTGCCCGCAGTTAACATGCCAGAGCTTCCCGAAGTCGAGACGGTGCGCCGCGTCTTGGAAGAGCGGCTCGTCGGGCTGAAGATCAGCGCCGTCGAGGTGGGCAAGCCCACCTTTTACCGCAAGCCGCCGTCGGCCGCCTTGGAAGGGCTGGTCGGGGCCACCGTCGAGGCGGTGAAGCGCCGCGGCAAGTACCTCACCCTGGCGGTCTCCGGCGGCAAGGAGCTGACGCTGCATCTGGGCATGTCGGGCCGCATCGTGCTGGGCGGGCAGGGGCCGCACCTGCGCTTCCGCATGACCGTGGAAGGCGAGGTCGTCAACTTCCACGACGCGCGGCGCTTCGGCCGCGTGGGCTGCGAGCTGCCCGAGTTCGGCCCCGAGCCTCTGGAGCCCGGCTTCGACGCCGCCTATCTCTTCAAGGCCTTGCGCGGCCGGCGCGCCCCCATCAAGGCCATGCTGATGGACCAGGCGATCGTGGCGGGCCTGGGCAACATCTACGCCACGGAGGCGCTTTTCGAGGCCGGGATCCGCCCGGGCCGGGCCGCCGCCGCCGTCTCCCGCGCCGACGCCGAACGGCTCGTGGCCGCCATCAAGAAGATCCTCGCGCGAGCCGTGGAAGCCCGGGGCAGCACGCTGCCCGACACCGCCTATCTCGACCCGCTGGGACAGCCCGGCGCCTTCCAGAACGAGGTCGCCGTCTACGGACGCAAGGTGGGCCGGTGCGGCCACGCCTTGAAGACCACCCGCAAGCCCATCTCCGGGCGCACCAGCGTCTATTGTCCCGTCTGCCAACGGTAAACTAAGCACCCGTGCCTGACACCGCTGCTTAGTCGTTCCGTCCAGAAACGCTGACCCCGCCTCAATCAGGGCCGTCCGCGGCCCCGCCCTATAATGGGAGGCATATAGGAGGTATCGTATGAAACGAACGACTCTGAGCCTGGCGGCCGCGGTCCTGACCGCCGGCTTAGCCGCAGGCGTCTCGGCGGCCGACCCGTACGAGAGCAACAGCACGAAGACCGGCGGCTCGCAGGTGACCGCCACGCAGGGAACCATGGCGCAGCCCACGAAGGAAGACGCCCAGAACGCCATCCGCGACTGGCCGCAGGCGTCGCAGACGGCCGCCAAGCAGATGATCGACCGCTACGGCAGCCCCGATGTGGTCAGCAGCCAAGTGCTGTCCTGGAAGGAGAAAGCGCCGTTTCGGAAGGTCTCGGTGATGCGCGACGGAATCCGCCATCTCTTCCCGTCGGAGCATCAGGACGTCATCACCCAGGAGATCAACCTGCAAGTCCCCATCGACAAGGTGTCGGACTTGGCGCGCTTCGACGGCAGCATCATCATCGACCGCACGAAGGGGACGGTGGCGGCACGCTCCGACAGCGAGGCCAACAACCTCCTCGCGCTGAACCTGGCCAACGACATCATCACGGGCAAGCGCGACGTGGAGAGCGCCCGCCGCTTCTTCTCGGACACGGCGGCCAAGGCCCTCTCGGGCAAGTCCTCGGACTACACGAGCAAGCTGCTGTTCTCCACCAAGAGCGACACCTCCGATCCCGGACAGTCCGTCGGCGTCGGACAATCGTCTCCCAGCGACCAAGAGCCGGTGCAAAACCCCGGCGCGACGCCGAAAGGCTACTGATTAAACGCTAGAATGAGCGCACCGCGGCGCCCTCCCGTCCCGGGGCGCCGCCTTGCATGAACACCCTCGCATGAATATTCTCGTCCTCAATTGCGGCTCCTCCTCGCTGCGCTTCCAGCTCATCGATACCGACGTCAAGCGCATCGAGAACGACAGCGACAAGAAGCTCTCCCGAGGCTACATCGAGCGCATCGGCAGCCAGGCGCTGATCACCCTGCGCGGCCCCGACGGGGCCCCTGAGCGCTCCGCCGAGCCCCTGCGCGACCACCGGGCCGCCCTCGATTACGTGCTGCGCTGGCTGATCGCGCCCCAGCGCAAGCTCCCCGGCGTCCGGTCGTTGGCCGACATCCACGCCGTGGGCCACCGCGTCGTCCACGGCGGCGAGGCGCTGACCCGCTCGACCCGGATCGACCAGGGCGTGCTGCGCCAGATCGAGGCCACGATCGAGCTGGCCCCTCTGCACAACCCGGCCAACCTCAAGGGCATCGCCGTGGCGCGCGAGCTGCTGGGCGACGGCGTGCCGCAGGTGGCGGTCTTCGACACCGCCTTTCACGCCACGATGCCGGAGCGCAGCTACCTCTACGCGCTGCCGTACCAGCTCTACCGCCGGCACCGCATCCGCCGCTACGGCTTCCACGGCACGTCGCACCGCTACGTGGCCTGGCGCTACCGCCGCCTGACGAAGAAAAAGGCCGAAGAGGTCACGATCGTGAACCTGCACCTCGGCAACGGCTGCTCGGCCTGCGCCATCAAGGAGGGCCGGTCCGTCGACACGTCGATGGGCCTGACGCCGCTCGAGGGGCTGGTGATGGGCACGCGCTCCGGCGACGTCGATCCCTCCGTCGTGGAGTTCCTGCATTACAAGGAAGGCTTGTCGCTGCCGGAGATCGATACGCTGCTCAACAAGCAGTCCGGCCTGCTCGGCCTCTCCGGCCTCACCCACGACATGCGCGACCTCCTGGCCGAGGAGAGCGAGCACGGCGACCGCCGCGCCCGGCTGGCCGTGGACATCTTCTGCGCACGCGCCCGCAAGTACATCGGCGCCTATCTGGCGGAGCTCGGCGGCGCCCAGGCGGTGACGTTCACCGGCGGCATCGGCGAGAACAGCCCCGCCGTGCGCGCGCGCATCTGCGAAGGCCTGCAGTGGCTGGGCCTGACCCTCGACGCCAAGCGCAACGCCGCCACGGTGGACGGCAAGGAAGGCGAGATCTCCTCGCGCGGCTCGCGCCTGAAGGCGTACGTCATCCCCACCGACGAAGAGCTGATCATCGCGCGCGACACGCTGCGCGTCGTCAAAAAACTGCCTCACCGCTGAGACCGCTTTTTTACGGCGGCCGGCGCGTCCGTGGCCTAGAATGAAGTCCGGCCGCGTTCGCGCCGATGGAGGCTGCCATGATAAGCGCTCTTCTGGTGATCGCACTCGTGGTCCCCGCCCAGCCTTGCATGGTCCCCGCTTACCGCCTGACCAAGGCCCAACGCGCCTACGCCCGCGCTTACGGCCGCCTGGCGGGTCATCCCCGCCGCACCGGCCGCTACGACGCCCTGATCGCTCAGGCGGCGCGCCGCCGCGGCCTCGACCCCAAGCTCCTCAAGGCCGTCATCGCCGCCGAATCGGGCTTCGATCCCCAGGCGCGCTCGCCGCGCGGGGCCGTCGGGCTGATGCAGGTCATGCCCGCCACCGCCGCCGAGCTGGGCATCCACGGACCGCTGACGGATCCCGCCGTGAACATCGCCGCCGGCGCGGCCTACTTGGCCGTGCTGCGCAAAGCCGCCTTGGCGCGCTTCGGTCCCGCGGCCGCCGCCGATCCGCTCTGGCTGCGCCGCCGCATCGTCGCCGCCTACAACGGCGGCCCCAAAGCGCTGTCGGGCCGCGGCTGGCGCCAGGAGACCCGCCTCTACGTGGACAAGGTGCTGTTCTACTACGAGACGGACCTGGCCGAGCCGAGCCGCGAGGTCATGGTGGCCGACGCCGCCGCGCCGGAATGACTAGGGTCGCTGCGAGCGCCGGGCGCGCAGCAAGGCGAGCAGGCTCAAGCCCGAGGCGACCATCTCGCCCAGGTTGCGCAGCCCGTGGACGATGTACTGCTCGCGCAGCGGGCCCGGATCGGCCAGCAGCGCGGCCGCGAAGCCCCAGACGGTGAAGGCCGCCACCGAGACGAAGAAGGTGGCCGTGAAGGCCACCGAGAAGCCGCGCACGGCCTGTCCGCGCGCCAAGGCCACGATGTCGGGGGCGAAGACCACGATGAACATGAGCCCCTTGGCGATCTGGATGCCGAGCAGCAGGTCCGCGATCGTCTGGGCCGCCAAGTGCGCCGTCAGCCAGGCGGGCACGGCGGCCGCCGAGGCGACGTAGAGCGCCGCGCTGGCCGCCAGCATCCCGGCGCCGGTCCACAAGGTGGCGCGCAAGGCGGCGTCATGGCGCAGGCGATGCGCCCAGACCCGCGCCGTGGACCAAGCCTCGGCCGCGCCCGGCGCCGCATAGGCCGGCCCCAGCTCCCCGCGGCGCCGCAGCCACCGCCCGATGAAGTAAGGCGCGATCATGCCGAGCCCGATGAAGGCGTGCATCACGCCCCAGAGCGGCTTATCCAAGACCACGGCGTTGACCAGGCCGAGAGCCAAAGCCCCCGCCCCGCCCAGCGCCGCGCGCCAGAACGGGAACTCCTCCGCGTGGCCGCTGCGGAAAGCGGCATAGGTCTCCGGGAGCGGGAAGACGACCGAGGACACGTTGGCGACGATGTAGCTGACGCTCAGAGCCGCCGGCGCCAGGGCCGCGGCGTGAGCCACCCCCGAGACGGCGGAGGGAGCGACGGCGGAGACGGCCGCCGCGCCCAGCAGCCCTTCCGCGCCGCGCGCGCGCCAGCCGTCGAAGAGGCCGGCGCCCGCGCTCCAGGCTTCGCCGCGTTCCGAGCCGGAGGCGGCGGCCGGAACCTGGGAGGCGGCGAGGGCCGCGGCCGAAGCATCGGTGCGGCCCGCGTTCTCGAGGGGTTGGACGCCTGCGGACGTCTCGACGACGGCCGACGGCGGCAGCGAGACGCTCCCTGCGGAAGCGTGAGTTATCCCCAAATTTTCAGCGCTGGAAATCAGTGGATAACCGACCGCGGGCGGAGCGGCCAGGGTCAGCGGCGCGGCGGCGGCGCTCGGCCTGACGGCCGCCGGCGCGGAAAGGCCCAGCTCCGAAGCGGCGCCGTAAGGCGCGGCCAGGGCCAGCAGGGCGGCCAGGAAGACGGCGGCTCGACGCGGCATCGGCCAAGTCTAGCCCTTATTCCCGGATGGGGAGCAGGCCGGTCGGCCCGTCCGCGAGCCCGGCAAAAGACCTAGGCGTCACGGTGCCGACAGGTCCAGGCGCTATAATGAGGCATGGCCACGCGGCTTTGGACGATCGGCCATTCCACGCATTCTTTGGAGGCGTTCGTGGCGCTGCTGCGCCATCACGGCGTCGAGGGCGTCGTCGACGTGCGCGCCTTCCCCGGCTCGCGGCGCTACCCGCACTTCGCGCGCGAACGCCTGGCTCAGAGCCTGCCCGAGACCGGCATCCGCTACGACTGGCTGGGCCTGGAGCTCGGCGGCCGCCGCCGGCCGTCCGCGGGCCCCTCGCCCAATCTGGCGCTGCGCAACGAGTCCTTCCGCAACTACGCCGACTTCATGAGTTCACCTCTCTTTTCGCGCGGCGTCGACGCGCTGCTGGCCCTGGCCGCGAGAAGGCCCACCGCCTTTTTCTGCGCGGAGCTGCTGTGGTGGCGCTGCCACCGCTCGCTGATCGCCGATTACCTGGTCGCCGTTCGGCGCTGCGAGGTTTTCGACATCATCGATCTGGCCCCGCCGAAGCCGCACAAGCCCAAGCCCGAGGCCCACGTAGAAGAAGGCCGGCTCGTCTACGCCGAGCCGGACCTGTTCTCGCCTTTGCGGCGGACGGAGGATTAGAGGGCTCTACCAGACAGGCGGGGCGTCCGGTCCGCCCTCGGCCAGGACCTTGTCGACTTCCATGCGCGTGCCCTCGCCCGCGCCCGAGGCCGCCAGCACGGCGAAAAGCGTGATCACGCCGCCGGCGGCCATCAGCATCAGGCCTTGCGTTTTGCCTCCCATGCCCATGATCATCGCGCCGATGCCGATGACAGCGACGCCCAGCGCTCCTGCGACCGCCGCCAACGTCGCCGCCGTGCCGGTGCCGATGCCCAGCATCTTGGCGAATGTCGAGGCGACGAGGATCAGAGCGATGGCGGCCAGCATCAAGCCGATGGCGACCTTCAGCAACGTCTGCCAGGGAGTGGCGTTCGAGTGGGACGCCTCCGGAGCTCCGGCGCTGTTCTGAGGCTGGGCCGAGCTCTGCGCGGAATTGATCGGCCCGCCGTCGTTGGCGGCGATCGCCCCGCCGGAGGTATCGGCGGCGCCGGCGCCGCCGATGGCCGAGCCGGCGTTCGAAGCGCCGAACGCCTGGCCCGCCGCGGCGCTGCTGGCCTCGCCGCTCGAGGCGGCGGCGCCGCGCGACATCGAGTTGGCGTGGGCCAGTTGGCGGCCAGCCAAACCGCGCAGGTTGCCGGCGCTGCCGTGAGAGCCTACGGCGGAGCGGGAGGACGCGATGCGGCGGGCCTGGGCCAACGAACGCGAGCCGCCCAGCGAATTGCCGCCGCCGAGGGAGTGGGAGAAGCCGCCGAAACCGACGCCGCCAGCCATACCCGTGCCGCCCGCCAGCGACGAGCCGACGCTCGCGGCGGCGCCGAACTTGCTCGTGGGAGATTTGTATTGCCCCAGATGGGAGCGCCCGTCGCCCTCCGCGCCCACGCCCGCCATGGCCTGGACGTTGGCGTCCGGCGCCTGCGCGGCGGCGTCGGCCGCGGCGGCGGCCGCGGCGGCGGCTTTGGCGGCGGCTTCGTCGGCCGCCTTCTCCTCGGGCGTGCGATCGTCGCGGTTCTCGGGCACCACGCTCATGGAATTGGCGACGGCTCCCGCCTCGCGGCGGCGCAGCGCGTCGATGTCGTCGGCGGAAGACGCCTGGCGGTCGTAGCCGAGCGGGTTGGCCTGCTTCTTCTGGTTCTCGGGATTGAGGGTGAGGCCGACATTGTAGGCGCTGACGGCCATCCCGGTGATGAAGGCGACGAGCAGACCGGCTTTCAAGAGCAGGCTGAGGCCGCCGGCCGCCGCCGCCCGGCCGCCTGCCGCGGCGCCGGCGCCGGCCGCGGCCCTGAGGGCCTGCGGCGAGGCCGTGCCGAAGGAGATCGAGGGGACGCCGGACTTCCTCTTCTCGTCGTCGCGCTGGGACATAGGGGATCATCCGGTCCCGGGGCCGGACAATCGGCAGTGTAGCCCCGCGCTCGGGTTTTGTCAATGGGAAGTGCTATGATGGAAAACGTCATGACGAAAGTTGAGCTGCTGGCCGCGCTCAACGAGGCCAAGGCGGCCTGCGCCCAGCTCCCCGTCACCGGACCGCTCGTCTCCCATCTGGCGGACCGGCTGGCCGCCGGCGAGCCGGCTCTCTGGACCGCCCTCGCCCCGGCCTGGACGGCCCGCTCCTTCCTCTCCGGCGCCGACGCCTGGATGCTGCTGCTCAACGGCCTCCACGCCGAGATGATCCGCCGCCCCGACAAGCCTCTCGGCCGCTTTTTCCCCACTTGCCGCGGCCAGGCGGGCGATCTGCGCGCCGCCCTCGATCAGGAGCTGGACGCCCCCTCGAAGGAGCTCGTGGACAACCTCGCGCGCCGCTCGCGGCAGTACTACGAGCGCTTTTGGGCCGGTCTCTGGATGGAAAGCGCGTTGAGCTTCTTCCACCGCCGGCCCCTGGGCTACTACGTCGCCGAGATCGGCACGATCGGCGGCCTCTTCGCCGTCTCCGACCTGCTCCTGCGCAACGACGTCTTCGACTCCAAGCGCATCGCCGGCCGCGTCGGCTTCGCCGAAGGACCGCTGCGCCTGGAGACGGCGCCGGACCGCGCCTGGCTGCTGGGCGCCTGCTTCCCCGAGACCGTCGAGCTCTTCAAGGCCGCCGACGCCGCCATCGACGCCTACCGGGCGCTGCTCAAGTCCGGCCAGACGCCGGTGGAGCTGATCGACTGCGATCCCTTCACCGCGGTCAAGGCGCTGGCCGCCAACATCAAGCCGCAGAAGGAGGCCGGGCTCTTCGTCATGACGACTTGGATCACGCGCTCGATGCAAGGCGCGGACTTCGCTCGGTTCCGCGCCGAGATGGAGGCGTTGTTTTCGCGTTGGGGGGACCGCGCCTTGTGGCTCGAGCTCGTGGCGGCGCCGGGCGGCCGCCCGGGCCTGGACTTCAGGCTGGGCGGCTATCGCCTCGGCAAGAAGGGTCTGGTGGGCCAGCCGCTGGCGCGCATCGAGTTCGGACCCACGGGCCCCTCGGTGACGGCCGATCACGCGGCCAATCGCGCCTTCCTTTCCTAAAGCAAACGGCTACTTACCGTTATAGATGTTGACGGTGCCGCCGTTGTTGATGACCTGCTGTGGGGCGGAGCTGGAGCCGGCGGGGCTGACCTTACCCCCCAGCGCGTCGGCGGCCTTGTCGGTGGCGGTCGTTCCGGCGTTGTGGACGGCGGTATTGGCGTTGAACGTGTCATCGAGCAGCGCCTTCACCGACAAGATCGAGATCAAGGCGCCGCCTCCCGTGAAGATGGCGCCGTACATCATCTGGCCCTGCTTCATCATAAGGATGCCCAGGGCGGCGGCGGCCGCGCCCAGGCCGGCTGCGACCACGGCGAGCATCTGCGCCAGAGGCATGGCCCACGAGGCCGCGATCCAGGCTTTGCGCGCCATGGCGGCGAGGAGCTGGGCGGCCAGCAAGGCGATGCCGGCGATCACGAGCAGCATCGTGGCGAGCTTGGCCTGCGCGCCCCAAGGCGTGGAGTCCTTGTGGCTGGCCGTCTGCGCCGCCTGCGTGTTCTGCATCTGGACGCCGTTGGTCGGGCCGTTGAGCGGGCCGCCGGCAGTCGTCCCCGCTCCGGTCGTGGCGCCCATCGCGCCGCCGCCCGTGATAGGGCTTCCGGCGCCGACGGGGTGGTTGTTGAACGCCTCGCTGGCGAGAGCGTTGCTGGTCTCGCCGCTGGAAGCGGCGGCCTGATGCGAGAGGCCGTTGGCCCGGGTCAGCTGCCGGTATGCGATGCCGCGGCCGCGGGTGCCCGACCGCGCCATCAGCGCGGACTGCGCGGCGGGCGTCCCGCGGCTGGAGGAAAAACCCTTGGGCGCTCCAAGAGCATGGTCGAACCCGAGGCCGATGCCGCCGGACAGGCCTGAGCCGCCGTTGAGCGCGGCCCCGATCTGGCCGCCGCCCGCTGTCCCCTGGCTCAGCGCGCCGAACTTGGTGGCGAAGGGGCTGGCCTTGGGGCCGCCGGCCTGCGCCGTCAAGGAGCCCGCCACCGCGGCCGGCGTGGCGTTAGCGGAGGCGTCGGCTTTCGACGCGGCCGCCGCGTCGGCCGCCGCTTTGGCGGCGGCGGCGTCGGCGGCTTTCTGCGCGGCCGTGCGGTCGTCGAGGCTGCCGCTGACCATGCCGAGGCCGCTGGATTCCGCCTGGGCGGAAGGCGCCGCGGGCTGCGCCGACACGGCCGGCTGATCGGAGGGACGCGCCGCGCCGACGCGCCAGGAGCGCATTGAGCCCTCCTGGCTGGGAGCGAGCATGCGGACGACGCCGAAGGCCCCCGCTCCGAGCGTGGTCAAGACGAGGACGAGAGCGATCTTGCCGCCCAGCGTGCCGAGGCCGAGCAGGCCGGCTCCGGCGCCGGCCCCCGCGGCCGGAGCGCCCGGCATCGCGCCGCCGTAGGCGCCGGCGGAGCGCAGATTGAGCGCGGGCAAGCCCGCTTTCCTGTCGTCGTCTTTTTTTCTTTCAGGCATGGTCTATTTTTTAGGGAGGGCGGCTCCCACGTTGTGGCTTTGGCCCGGCGCCTGGGCGTCCGGCTTGTGCGTCATGCCATCGACGGTCTGCTCGTCCTGATCCGCGGCGTCCTTGTCCTCGGACCTCGTCAAGATCATCGCCCCGATGCCCACCAGCAGGCCGCCTCCCACAATGAAGATGGCGCCGTAGGCCTTCTGATGGAAATGCTGCCACAGGGCCAGGCCGATGCCGGCTGCGATGGCGCCGAGCGCGGCGCCGAGCATGCCCAGCATCTTGCCCATGGCGATCATGGGGCCGCCGGCGGCCGGGTTGGCCGCCATCAGCTTCTTGCCGGCGGAGATCTTCTTCTGCGCGAAGGTCAGGAGCAGGCCGCCCAGGATCAGGGCGGCCACGCCGGCCATGACGATCGTCTGCCACGGCGAACTGTTCTTGTGCGAGGCGGCCGGCGCGGCGGAGGTGCCCTCGTTGGCGTTCTGCGTGCCGCCGATGGGGCCGCTCTGCGTCCCCGCGCCCGCGCCGGTGATGCCCGCCGCGTTGCCGGCGCCGATGCCGGTGACGGGAGCGCCGGAGACGGCCGCGTTGCCGAAAGCCTGGCCGGCCAAGGCGTTGCTCGACTCGCCGCTGGCCGCCGCGCCCTGGCGCGAGAGGCCGTTGGTGCGCGCGAGTTGGTTGTAGGCGAAGCTGCGTGAACGGGCCGACGCCCCCGTGCGAGCCGGCGCGGCGCGCGCCTGCAGGGCCTTGGCGACCTTGGGGGCGGTGAAAGCGGAGGTGGAGCCGAGCGTCTTGGCGCTGAACTGCATGCCCACGCCGTTGGACATGCCCAAGCCGCCGTTGAGGCCGGAGCGGCCGGCGCCGAACTTGGAGAGCTCGCCGAACTTCTCGCTGAAGGGGCTCTTCCGGGCCTCGCCTGAAACGTCCGTGGCGGGAGGCGCGGCCGTAGCCGGCACGGGCCCGGCGGCCGCCGCGTCGGCGGCGGCGGGGACGGCCTGCGCTTCGGCGGCCTTGGCCGCGGCGGCGTCGGCGGCGCGCTGCGCCTCGGTCTTTCCGTCGAGACTCTCGGGGACGACCTGCATGGAGCTCTGATCGGCGGCCGGGGCCGAAGCGGAATTGGAGCCGCCGCGCCAAGCCTCAGGCTTGTCGAAAGCCAGGCGCTGCGCGGCCAGGTTCTCCATGTCGCGCGGGGCCAGGACGCGGCCCACTCCGAAGGCGCCCACGCCCAACGCGGCCAGGAGCAGCGCCACGCCGATCTTGCCGCCCAGGCCGATGGCCCCGGACAGGCTGCCCCCGCCCAGCGAGCCGCCGCCGGCCGATCCGATTCCGGCCTGCATCCAGTTGGAGGCGCTTTCCGCCGCCCTCAGCTGGATGGGAGGCAGGCCCCTCTTGCGCTCTTCGTCCTTACGCGCCATCAGGCCGCAGTTTAACCCCGCCTTTACCGGCTGTCAATGCGAAACCGGCCCGTTTAACCCACTTTTTACTATCCTGGGAACGTGACCAAGGACGATTTCCTGGCCGCGTTCCGCGGCGGCGTCCAGCTGACGGCCGAGCTGCCGGTGACGGGGCCCATCATCCGCCGCGTGGCCGAGCGCTTCGCCTCGGGCGAAATCCCGCTGTGGAAAACCCTGGAGCCCTATTGGCTGCGCCGCCACTTCGCCTCGCCGCGGGAAGCCTGGCTGCTGCTGCTCAACGGCTTCCACTACGCCGCGCTGCGCCGGCCCGACCACCCGCTGGCCCGCCTCCTCCCCACCTGCCGCGGCAGGGCCGGCGACGTCGCCGCCGCCGTCGACTCCCAGCTCGACTCGCCCTCGGATGACCTCATCCAACAGCTGCGCCAGCGCTCGCGCGCGGTCTATTGGGATTTCTGGGCCTCGCTCTGGCTCAACCCCGCCTCCTATTTCTTCCAGCGCCGCGGCCTGCCCTTCATCGTGGCCGAGGCCGGCACGATCGGCGGCCTTTACGCCGCGGCCGATCTCCTCGTCCCGGCGCCGGCATTCGACTCGAGCCAGGTCGTGGCGCGCGTGGGCTTCGACGTGCAGCCGCTGGATCTCGAATCGCCCACGGACCGCGCCTGGCTGCTGGGGGCCGTGTTCCCCGAGAACCTGGAGCACTTCGCCTCGGTCCAGTCGGCCATCGCCAAGTACCGCGCGCTGCGCAAGAAGGACGAGCCGCCCGTGCAGCTCGTCCCCTGCGAGCCGGCGCTCTCCGCGCGCGCCATCAGCAAGAACGTGCGCCCGGAGCCCGATCTCGGCCTTCTCGTGCTGACCACCTGGGCCACGCAGCGCATGACGCCGGCCGAGTTCGCCGCCTTCCGCGCCGACGCGGCCGCCCTGATGGCGGAGTGGCCGGAGCGGTCCCTGTGGCTCGAGCTCTCCGCGGCGCCGGGCGGCCGGCCCACCGTGGACTTCCAATTCGCCGGGCACCGGCTGCGGGCGGGCCAGCTGCAGAGCCAGGTGCTGGCCCGCATCGAGATGGGAGCGGCTCAGCCTCTGAGCGTGGACGAGGCGGCCAACCAAGCCTTCCTGGCTTAGTGGACGCCGGTCATCATCGAGGCGCCCAGGCCGGGCGTGACCCCGGGGGACGCCACCGTGCTGCCCGCCGCGGCCGTGGCGCCGTTGGTGGCCGCCGCCGCCTGGCCCTGGCCGCCGTCGCCGCCCGAGGAGGCCATGACCGCCATGGCGAGCACGGCCAGCAGCCCGCCGCCGGCGATGAAGATCATGCCGTACTGCTTCTGGTGGAACTGCTTCCAAAGCAGGGCGCCCACGCCGGCGGCGGCCGCGCCCATGGCCGCGGCCAGCATCGCCATCATCTGGCCTTTTTGGATCATGGCGTTGGCGGCCGCGATCGCCTGGGCCTTGGCGGCCTGGTCGGCGGGCGTCACGCCCGGCATCGCCATCGCCGTCTTGAGCGCTTCTTTGCCGGCCTGGATCGTCTTGGCCGCCATCATCAGCAGCATGCCGCCCATCATCAGGGCGCCGGCGCCGGCCATCGCGATCTGCTGCCATTGCGAGGAGTTCTTGTGCTGCGCCGTCGCCGGCGCCTGCGTGCCTTGAGTGGTGTTCTCCGTGCCGGCGACCGGGCCGCCCTGCTGCACGCCGGCGCCGGAGATCGGCGTCGAGCCCGCGCCGCCGCCCGTGATGGCCTGGCCGGCGATCGGGGCGTTGCTGAAAGCGGAATCGGCCAGGGCGCTGCTGGACTCGCCGGTGGAAGCGGCGCCGGCGCGGGAGAGGCCGTTGGCGCGGCCGAGCTGGCGGAACGCGAAGCCCCGCGCATGGCTCGAAGCCTGGCGGCCGACGGCGCGCGCCGTGATGCGCGCCGCCTCGGACTTGCCCAGGCCGCGCGGCTCGCCCACGTTCAGGCCCTTCGCGTTCAAGCTGCCCACGCCGTTGGACATGCCCGTGCCGCCCGTCAGGCCCGAGTGGCCGGAGCCGAACTTCGACAGCTCGCCGAACTTCGCCGTGAACGGGTTCTTCCTGTCGGCGGGAGCCTCCGACATCGGGATCGCGGGAACGACAGCCTCGGCGGCGGCCGGCTTGTCGGCCTGCGCCTTGGCGGCGGCCTCGGCGGCCTCGCGGGCGCGGCGCTCGGCCTCGGCCTTCGCGGCGGCCTCGGCGGCGCGCTCGGCGTCGGTCTTGCCGTCCAGGCTCTCCGGGATGACCTGCATGGCGCTGCCCGAGGGATCGTTGCCGGCCAAGCCGGAGGACTCGCCGCTCGCTTTAGAAGGAGAGTCGAAGGCCAGGCGCTGCGCGGCGATGTTGGCGTCTGGATCCTGGGAGGCGAGCATCCGGCCCACGCCGAAGGCGCCCACGCCCAGCGCGCAGAGCAGCAGGGCCACCGCCACCTTGCCGCCCAGGCCGGCCAAGCCGGCCGAGAGGCCGCCCTCCGCGCCGAAGAGCCCGCCGGCGCCGAAGAGGCCGCCGCCGCCGAAGAGGCCGCCGCCGGCCGAGCCGCCGAAAAGCCCGGAGCCGGCGCGGACCACGCCCTCGGCCGCGCGCAGCTGGATCGGCGGCAGTCCGCCCTTGCGCTCCTCTTTCTTCTTCGCCGTGGCCGAGCTCATCTTGCGAGCAGTGTAAACCCGACCCCTGAATTTGTCAATAAATGCCGACTTTTTTTACCGGCATTTTACGCTCGCCAAGTTACGCGACGGTTAAGCCGCCCTAACCCGAGAGATTCGATTGAAGGCTGGGAGCGCTGCTATCAGTTTTTGATTTTTTCTAGCTCGAGCGGGGTTTCCGTCACACTCGTGCCGGAAACCCGACCCGGGCACCGACGCCGACCGCCTGGTTTCCGGCACGAGTGTGACGGAAACCCTCCTCTGAGCTAGAAAAAATCAAAAACTGATAGCAGCGCTCCCCTTCAATCGAATCTCTCGGGTTAGGGCGCGAGGGGCAGGTCGAGCAGGAAGGAGGCGCCGCCGGAAACATCCGGCTCGTAGCGCAGGGCGCCGCCGTGGGCGCGCACGATCTGCGCGCTGACGTAAAGGCCCAGGCCCGTGCCCTGGCCTTCCGGCTTGGTGGTCATGAAGGGCTCGAAGAGCCGCGCGCGAAGCTGCTGCGGCACGCCCGGCCCGTCGTCGGCCACCGACAGCTCCACGCGCGCGCCGCGCCGGAGCGCGCGCACCCAGACGCGCCCGCCGTGCTCGCCCACGGCGTGGGCGGCATTAAGGAGAAGATTGAGCAGCACCTGCTTGAGCACGGAGGCGTCCGCCAGCACCGGCGGCAGGTCGGAGGCGACCTCGACCGAGGCTCGCACGCGCCGGCGCTTGAGCTCCGGCATGGCCAAGTCGAGCGTGTCCTCGGCCACGCGCCCCGCGTCCACCGGCGCCATCGCCGGCTTGGCGCCGCGCGCGTAGGTGAGCAGGCCCTGCACGAGGTGCTGGATGCGGCGCACCTCGGCGTCGATCTTGAGCAGGTCCGGCAGGCTCTCCGCGGAGGTGTCGCCGCGGCGCAGAAGGATCTGGATGAGGCCCAGGATCACGGCCAGCGGGTTGTTGACCTCGTGCACGATGCCGGCCGACAGCCGGCCGAAGCCGGCCAGCTTCTCGAGTTCGCCCAGGTGCCCGGCGAGCTCCGCCTCGCTCATGCCCTCGCGCAGCAGGTCCATGACGCCAGCATAGCCCCGCGGCCGGGAATCGTCGATGTCGGCGGTGTTACGCCGCCCTGTGACTTAAGTTAACCGCGGGCAGCCTTAAGATTTAAGTTAGCGCAGGATCTGGCCGGCGGTGGCGCCGCGCAGGACCACGACGCCGTCTTGATTGCGGATCTCGAAGGTGAAGGCGATCTTGTAGCGGGTGCTCTGCGCCACGCAGCTCTTCACCACGCCCTCGCAGGTGAGCGTGTCGCCCCCATGGACAGGGGCCAAGAACTCGAACTCCATCCGGCGCGCCATGTAATGCAGCTCGCCTCCGATCTTGGTGGGCAGCGTGGCCGTGAGCAGGCCGTGCGCCATGAGTTTCCCGGCGGCGTCGCGCTCCACGTGGTGGCGGCCGCGGTCGCCCGAGACCACGGCGAAGCGCGCGATGTCGTCATCGGTGATCGTGCGCGTGAACGCGCGCTTGGCGCCGGGACGCAGGGATTGCGGAAGGGGCTCGGTCGGCACGCCACACTTTACCAAACAACCCTTGCGCGTCTGTGGCCGCGCTGCTAAGCTTCCCCCTTATGAGAATCTTTCTTGTCTCTCTCCTCCTGGCTTCCAGCGCCGCCGCCGCCGAGACCGGCGTGTCGCCGGGCGAGATCGTGCTCGGCACCTGCCTGCCCTTCGAGGGCACGGCCAAGGAGACCGGCGCGCTCCTGCTGCAGGGCTTGGACGTCTACTTCAAGTACGTCAACGACAACGGAGGCGTCCACGGCCGCAAGATCAAGCTCGTCAGCCACAACGACGGCTACGAGCCAGACAAGGCCGTCGCCTGCTTCAACCAGCTCAAGAGCGACGGGATCATGGCCGGCGTCATGTTCTACGGGGCGCCGCCCGCGGCCAAGTACGTGCCCATGGCCACCAGCTCCAAGATCCCGGTGATCGGCTTCGGCACTGGGCCGAAGTTCATCTACGATCCCGTCAACCGTTACGTCTTCAACGCCCGCGCCTCCTTCATCGACGAGGCCGGGGACGTCGTCGGCCACTTGGTCAACGGCATGGGCCTGAAGCACTTCGCCGCGATCTTCCAAGACGACGCGGGCGGCGTGGCGATCTTCGAGGGCATCAAGCGCGGCGCCGAGAAGTACGGGGCCGTGATCGACGCCCAGGCCACTTACCCGCGCAATACGCTCGACGTCGACCAAGCCATCGCCAGCGTCCGGGCCACCAATCCGCAGGCTGTCTTCCTGCTCGGGCCTTTCGCCCCGGCGGCGGCGGTGGCCAAGCGCGCCAAGGAGCTCGGCTGGAAGACGCGCTTCATCGCGGTCGGCTCGCGCGACCCCTTCCTCAAGGCGGCCGGCGCCGACGGCGAGGGCACGATCGTCACCCAGGTCTTCCCGCCGCCGGACAAGACCGATCTGAAGACGGTGGCGCTCCTCCACAAGCTGCTCGCCAAATACGCCCCCGGCGCGAAGCCGACCTATTACGGCCTGGAGGCGATGACCAACGCCATGCTCACCGTGGAAGGCCTCAAGCGTGCCGGCGCCGCGCCGACGCGCGAGAGCCTCGTCGACGCGCTGGAGTCCATGACGGGCTTCGACGCCGGCCTCGGGCCCGGCTTCA
>CAZZGQ010000029.1:18916-20435 GCA_964653765.1 uncultured Elusimicrobia bacterium
AGGCGTAGAACTTCAGGGAGCCGTCGTCGTTGAAGCCGGCCACGAACGCGCCGTCGAGCGACGCGGGACGGTCGGACTGCAGGGCATCGAGCTCGCCTTTGAGAGGTCTCCAGCCGGCGGGAAGCTGGTCTTGGGTGAAGCGGGGCACGAGCGCAGTATAGGCGACGTTCCTAGGCCGCGCCAGACCCAGACGTTGAAAAAAAGAGCGCCCCCCGCTTTCGCGGAGGGCGCCGACTTATCCACCAACTGGTCCAGTGGCCCAGTCCGTGGATAACTTTGGGATCGTTACTTCAGCTTCTGCAGCTGGGCCTCGACTTCGGCGTAGTCGCGCTCCTTGGTGATGTCCTTCTCCACCTTCACCCAGGCGACCTTCCCCTGCTTGTCCACGATGACCGTGGCGCGCTGGGAGATGTTGGCGGCCGGGAGGAACAGGCCGTAGTCCTTCGTGGCCTTGCGGTGCATGTCGGAGAGCAGCTTGTGCTTGAGGCCCATCTTCTCCTGCCAGGCCTTGTGGGACCAGACGGAGTCGATGGAGATCGCCACGACCTCGGCGTACTTGCCGAAGCGGGAGAGGTCCTGCGAGAAGCAGGCGTTCTCCTTCGTGCACGTCGGCGACCAGTCGAGCGGGTACCAGAACAGCACGACGGGCTTCTGGCCCTTGAACGCGGAGAGCTTCCACTCCTTCTTGTCCGGATCGGGAAGGGCGATCTCGGGAGCGACGGCGCCGACGGCGATCGGCGTCGTCTCGGTGGCGGGGTTCGTGGCGGTCATCGTCATTTGGGGGTTACCTCTCAGGGTACGGGTTATTTCGTGACAGTGAGCTTGATCTCGAGCGGCTTCTTCGTCGCGGCGAGAACGGAGACGCGGGCGGCGGTCTGGCGGGCGATCTCTCGGAAGGCCTTCGCCGGAGCGCTGTCCGGGTGGGTGATGCTGACGGGCTTGCCGGTCTCGCCGGTCTGGCAGACGAGGGGGTCGAGCGGCACCTGGCCGAGCACGGGGATGTGGTGCATGTCGGCGAGCTTCTTGGCGCCGCCCTCGGAGAAGATGTGCGAATCCTTGGCGCAATGCGGGCAGTGGAACGTGCCCATGTTCTCGACGACGCCCAGCATCGGCACCTTCAGCTTGTTGAACATGGCCGCGGCCTTGCGCACGTCGGAGAGGGCGATCGACTGCGGCGTGGTGACGATGACGGCGCCGGCCAGCGGCACGCTCTGGCAGAGCGTCAGCTGCACGTCGCCGGTGCCGGGCGGCATGTCGACGACGAGGTAGTCGAGCTCGCCCCAAACCACGTCCTTGAAGAACTGGTTGATCGCGCCGTGGAGCATCGGGCCGCGCCAGATCACGGGCGAGTCAGGCTCCATCAAGAAGCCCATCGACATCACCTTCACGCCGTAGCCGACGGGCGGGGTGATCTTGTTGTCGGAGGACACCTCGGGCTCCCAGTCCGCGACGCCCATCATCTGAGGCTGGTTGGGGCCGTAGATGTCGGCGTCCATGAGGCCGACCTTGGCGCCCTCGG
>CAZZGQ010000030.1:0-20364 GCA_964653765.1 uncultured Elusimicrobia bacterium
TACGGGCAGTTGTTGGAGCAGTAGCGCGTGCCGACGCAGCGGTTGTAGATCATCTCGTTGAGGCCTTCGGGGCTGTGCACGGTGGCGCCCACCGGACAGACCGCCTCGCAGGGCGCGTGCTCGCAATGCATGCACGGCACCGGCTGGAACGAGACGCCGGGGTTCTCCGGCTCGCCCTTGAAGTAGGCGTCGACGCGCAGCCAGTGCATGTGGCGACCCCGCTCCACCTCCTCGGCGCCCACGACGGGGACGTTGTTCTCGGCCTGGCAGGCGACCATGCAGGCGTTGCAGCCGATGCAGCGCGAGAGATCGATCGACATGCCCCAGGCGTGCTCGCCGTCCATGACGGCGGGCGGATCGTAAAGCGTCGCGCCCGGCCCCTCGACGTCCTCGGGCCTCTTGGCGAAGGAGGGATCGCGGCGGTAGCGGGCATAGTCGGCCTCGCGGATCAGGTCGCGGCCGGCCATGTCCTGGCTGCCCTGCGTGCAGGCAAGCGAGAGCTTGCGTCCGGCGCGCGTCGCCGACAGGCCCGCGGCCCACCACTGCGCGTCGACGCCGCGCAGCGCGTAGGCGTTGACGCCGATCCCGTCGCCGACGCGCCCGCAGCGGGAGCGACCATAGCCGAGCGAGACCGTGACGGCCCCGTCCGCGTGCCCGGGGACCACTACGGCCGGCAGCTCGAGCTTGCGGCCCGCGAGCTCGAGCTTGAGGCCGTCGCCGGTCTCGACTCCCAGCCGCTTTGCCAGCGCCGGGGAGAGGTGGGCGCCGTCGCCCCACGTGAGCTTGGTGATCGGATCGGGCAGCTCCTGGAGCCAGCCGTTGTTGGCGCGCGAGCCGTCCCAGACCGCGGGCGACGCTCTCCAGCGCAGCTCCAAAGTCTGCGGCGCCGCCGGGACGGCGGGGGGACGGTAGCCCGAGCGCAGCCGCGGCACCCTGGGCGCGAACGCCGTGCCCGCGATCACGCCGTCGCGCAGCGCCGTCTCCCAACGCGCGCCGCCCGCGCCGTGCGCGGCCCAATACGAGCGCACGGCGTCGTGGGTCGAGAGAGGCTCGTCCGAGAGCGCCGCGAGGACCTCGTGGGCGTCGAGCCCGTCGTACAGCGGCGCGATCAGCGGCTGCTGGACGGAGGCCGTGCCGTCGAAGGCGCGCGCGTCGCCCCAGCTCTCCAGCGCGTGCGCCTGCGGCACGTGCCAGGCGCAGGCCTGCGCCGTCTCGTCGACGCGCTCGCCCAGGTGCAGCGAGAAGGGGACGCGCGACACGTCCGCGGCGAACTCCGCCCGGGCGCCGCCGGCCGAGTAGGCCGGATTGCAGCCGAGCACGAGCAGGGCCGCGACGCGTCCTTCGCTCAGGCCCCGGCGCAGGTCGTCGAAGGAATCGGGCGCGTCCACGGGCCCGAAAGCGACGCGATCGCGGTACACGACGGCGCGGCCGACCGAGCCCAGCCGCGCGTTCATCGCATGGCCCAGCGCCTGCCACTCCGGAGCCTGCCGCCGCCCGACGGCGACCACCCCGGCCGGCCCCGCCCGCTTCAGGTCGGCCGCGGCCGCGGCCACCCAGCGCCTCGCCTCCTCCGGCAGCGCCGGAGCCTCGCCGCCGGCCCCCAGAGCGCGGGCCAAGGCGGCCGTCACGTCTCGGATCAGCGAGGGCTTGAGCGGCAGCCGCCGGTCCGCGCAGGCGCCGATCAGGGAGAAGCCCGTCTCGGCCGCGTAGACCCGCAGCGGCGGCCGCGAGCCGGAAGGATCGCGCCGCTCGCCGAAAGCGCGCGCGCAGGCCAGGCTGCCGGGCTCGCCCCAGAGCGGGTCGGCGTCGAGGCAGACCAGGACGTCGGCGCCCGCGAGGTCGTAGTGGAACGAGAGCTCCCCGCCGAAGGCCTCGCGCGCGCCCAGCGAGTCGGCGCCCGCGGCGGGCTCGTGGACGTGCCAGCGCATCTCGGGGAAGAGCCGCTGCAGGCCGGCCAGCCGCGACGCCAGCGTGGGGGAGGTGAGGGCGGGCGTGAGCACGCGCAAGCCGGCCCCGCGGGAGCCCCGGAGGTTTCCGGCGGCGCGGCGGAGGGCCGCCGCGCAGGCGGCCCAGGACGAGGTGGCGCCCGACTGTCTCACCGCCTGCGAGCGGTCCGGATCGTAGAGGTCCAGGATCGCCGCCTGCATGAACGCGTCGGTGGCGCCGAGGCTGTCCGGATGGCGCGGATTGCCCTCGACCTTCGTCGGCCGGCCTTCGTGGCTCTCGACCAGGGCGCCGCGCGCGTAGCCGCCCAGCGTCAGCGCCGTCGCGAAGTACAGCGGCTTTCCGGGGATCATGCCCTCCGGCTCCTCGTCGAAGGGCAGGATGCGCTCCACCGGCTTGCGGCACGCCGTCAGGCCCGCCAGGGCCGCCGAGGCCGCCATGAGCTTGAGGAAGTCTCGGCGGTTGAGCGTCTTGGCCCAGAAGTCCGGCGCGAACTCCCGCAGGCCCGGCGGCGCCGCCAGGCCCTCGAGCTCCTTCAAGCTGCGCCAGTATGACGGTCTCTCCTCCTCCATGTCAGCGGTGGCAGGTGTAGCAGTCGGTCGCCTTGCGCAGGCCGCGATGGGCGATGAGCCGCGTGAGCTCTTGCGTGGAGCGCCCTTCGCCCCGCGGCAGCGTCTCGAGATACTGCGCCACCGCCAGGCGGGGCCGCTCCGCGCCGGCGACGCGGACGTGATCGCGATGGCACTCGAGGCAGTCCTTCATGCGGAAAGCGACGGCCTTCGACGTCAGGGGCATGTCGTCGACCGCGCCGTGGCATTGCGCGCAAGCCAGGCCCTTGGCGATGTGGATGGAGTGATCGAAGTACACGTAATCGGGCAGCGTGGTCACGCGCCGCCAGGCCACGGGCTCTCCGCCCCGGAAGCTCTCGCGCACGGGCTCCAGGATCGGCGCGTTCTTCGTCCAGATCTGCGAGTGGCAGGTCATGCAGGTGCGGCTCGACGGCACGCCGGCGAACGAGGAGGCCTCCACGCTCACGTGGCAATAGCGGCAGTCAATGCCCAGCTCCCCGGCATGATGGCGGTGGCTGAAAGGGACCGGCTGGACCACGGCCACGCCGACGCGGTCGACGTAGGACGACGTGTAGAGCTCGTACCCGATGAACCAGGCGAACAGCAGCGCCGGCGCGGCGCCGTAGAACAGCAGCCGCCCCAGGGTGTTGGCTCCCGGAGGGAAGATTTGGGGCATGCCGGCCGCGCGCTCACGTGTCCGCCGGGAACGCCACCGTGGAGAAGACGGCGTTCTCGGCCTGCCGCGAGTCGAGGCGCGTGTGCTGCACGACCACGGGCACGTCCGACTCGATCACGCTCGCATAGTCGGTGTCCTTCGGTATCCAGCCCTCCGCGATCACCCATCGCCGTCGTCCCAGCGGCTCCATTTGCCGCGATTATACGCGCGCGCCGAAGGACCGCCCATGGAGGGCCCGTCACGATGCCTTGACGGTAAAATCCGGGGTCAGACCCCCGATTTTACCGGGGGGTGAGGACAGCGGCGCCGTGGACGCGGCCGCGGCGAAGGTCGTCGAGGGCTTGGTTGGCGCGCGCCAACGGGTAGGGCTTGGCCTCCACGCGCAGGCGGACGCCCGCCGCGAGAGCGAGGAATTCTTGGGCGTCGCGGCGCGTGAGATTGGCCACGGACTGCAGGCGGCGCTCGCCCCACAGCAAGGCGTAGGGGAAGGCCGGGATATCGCTCATGTGGATGCCGGCGCAGACGACGACGCCGCCCGGCTTCACGCGGCGCAGCGCCTCGGGGACGAGCGCGCCGACCGGGGCGAAGAGGATCGCCGCGTCGAGCGCCCGCGGCGGGGGCTCGCCGGAAGGGCCGGCCCAGGACGCGCCTAGCCTGCGGGCCAGACCCTGGCCCTCGGCGTCGCCGCGCCGCGTGAAAGCGTAGACGCGGCGCCCCTGCGCGCGCGCCACCTGGCAGATCAGATGGGCGGCGGCGCCGAAGCCGTAGAGGCCGAGCTCTCGCGCCTCGCCCGCGGCGCGCAGGGCGCGATAGCCGATGAGACCGGAGCACAGCAGCGGCGCCGCCTCCAAGTCGGAATAGGCGGCGGGGAGGGGGAAGCAATAATCCTCGGCGGCGGCGGCAAATTCCGCATAGCCGCCGTCGAGCTGGTAGCCCGTGAAGCGGGCCCGGCGGCAGAGGTTCTCGCGGCCGGACCGGCACCACTGGCAGTAGCCGCAGGTCCGTCCCAGCCACGGGACGCCCACCCGCGCGCCGGGGCGGAAGCGGCGCGCCCGCGAGCCGCGCGCGACGACCTCGCCCACGATCTCGTGGCCGGGGACGACGCGCTTCTTGGGGTCGGCCAGCTCGCCGTCGACGAGGTGCAAGTCGGTGCGGCAGACGCCGCAGGCCCGCACGCGGAGCAGGACCTCGTCGGCCTTCAAGCGGGGCCGCGCGCGCTCGCGCCGCCGCAGCGGCCTGCCGGGGCCGGCGAACTCCATCGCCGTCATCGTCTCGCCCGTCATGGCCGCAGCCGCGGCAGCAGGGCGGGGACGCGGCGGCGGTAGCTCTCGTATTCCGGGCCGAAGCGCTCGAGCATCAGCGCTTCCTCGCGCCGCAGCTTGCGCCAATAGACGAGCGCGGCCAAAGCGAAGCCGACCAAGCCTTGCACGCGGCCGCCGGCCGCCGCGGTCCCGAGGATGGCCGCCAGGAAGCCGGTGTAGATCGGATGCCGGGCGAGAGCGTAGGGGCCGGTCGTGATGAGCCGGTGGCCCTCCTTGAGAGTGACTCGGCCGCTCCAATAGCGCCCGATGTGCCAGCGCGCCCAGCCCGCGAAGAGCAGACCCGCCGCGGTCAGCGCGGCGCCCAGGCGCCGGCCGGCGGCCGAGGTCAGCCACCTCCGGCTCAGCGGCCCCAGAGCCGCCGACGGCCAGAAGAGCAGTCCGAGGGCCGCCGCCGTGGCGACGCTGTGCTCCAAGCGCAGCAGCCGCGGCTCGGCGCGCTCCGTGCGCTGCGTGCGCGTGGCGGCCAGCGCCCAGACCAACGCCCAGGCCAGCCAAGCTTGTCCGCAGAAACGGAGGGGATCGCCCATCGCCGCGTATTGTAGCTCATCGGCCCCTTCCCATAGTGCGGGCCCCTAGGGTCGCGTTTAACGGCTTTGTAATCGAAAATCCGCTTCGGTCTGTTAATTTTTCCGGGCCCCTATGCCGGTCCCGATGGCTTTAGCGATGGCTTTGCTCGCCGCGGCGTTCGCCGCGCCGGCGTCGTCCAGCCGGCCCACCCGCTTTTCCCTCACGCTGGCGCAGGCGGAGGCGATGGCGCGCGCCCACTCCCTCGAGGTGAAGACCGCCGACGAGCAGGCCGCCGCCGCCGGCAGCCAAGCGGACGCCCAGTTCGCCGGCCTCCTGCCCCGCGTCACCCTGGACGGCTTCTATCGTTACGAGGAGCTCCCGGGAGCGCTGCCCACGACCTTCGGCAACTCCCACGTCGCCACGCAGATCGGACCGACGCTGACGTGGACGCTCTGGGACGAGGGGACCCTCTACAAGACGTGGCAGGCGCAGAAGGCCTCGGCGCGCTCCCAAGAGGAGCAAACGCGCCTCCTGCAGACGCAGGCGGTCCTCGGCGCCCGGCTGGCTTACTTCCAGGTCCTGCTCGCCGCCGAGCAAGCGCGGCAGCTCGCCCAGTCCGTGGGCCTCACGACGGCTCAATACGACGACATCAACCAGCGCTTCGAGGCCGGCGCCGCCAGCCGCATCGACGTCCTGCGGGCGCATCAGGAGGACCTGCAACGGCGCAAGGAGTTCCTCGCGGCGCAGGCCGCTCTCGGCGGCGCGCTGCGCGAGCTGCTGCAGCTGATCGGCCGCCGCGGGAACTACGATCTGTCGCGGCCCGTCGACGCCCGCACCGGCTTCGACGTGCCGGAGGGCTTGCCCCAGCCCACCCTCCTGGTCGACGTCGAGCCCCTGTCGCGCGTCTCGCCCGAGCTCTCCGCCGCCGCGGCCGGCACCTGGGACCGCGCCCATCCGCAGCTGCTGCAGTTCGAGCGCCAAGCCGAGTCGGCTCGCTTCAGCGCCCAGAGCCTGGCGAGCGCGGAGTGGCCTCGTGTCCAGTTCCAGGGACAGCTGCTCTACGAGTATCCGACCGCCAGCGCCCACGAGTACGTCACGCAAAAGGCGATCGGGCTCAGCGCCAGCATCCCGCTGTTCGAGGGCTGGCAAACCAGCAACCAGATCCGGCAGCAGACTCATCTCGCCTCCGCCGCCGACCGCCGCCGCGAGCTCGCCGCCGAGCAGATCGAGCGCGACTGGGAGCGCGCGCAGATCCGGCTGAGCGCGCTCAAGGACCAGCAGGCGCTCGACGGCCGCCGCGTCTCCGAGTCGCAGGAGCTGTCGAACCTCGTCTATGCCTCCTATTCGGCCGGCCGCTCGACCTACATCGACGTCCAGATCGCCAACCTCGGCGCGCTGCAGGCCAAGATCCAGGCCGCGCAAACGCGCGCGCAGATTCTGATTCAACTGGCCACGCTCGCTCAGCTGGCAGGACAGGGATAAACCATGCTCAGATTCGGGACGATCATCTTGCTCTTGGCCGCCGCGGCCGCGGTGACGGTGGCCTCGAGCTGGGACAACCTCTTCCACCAGGATTTCCGCTACGCCGGCACGGTGGAGGCCACGGACGTGAACGTGCCCGCGCGCGTCTCCTCGATCATCTCGACGGTCACCGTGCAGGAGGGGGACCTCGTGCGCGACGGGCAGGAGATCATCGACCTCGGCTGCGAGGACTATAAGCTCGACGCCGCCATCGCCCAGCATGACTTCGAGCGCAGCCAGCGGCTTTATAAGGTAGGCTCGGCGCCCTTCGAGGTGTACGACCGCGCGCTCACGCGGCGCGATCTCACGGCGCTCAACGTCAGCTGGTGCAAGATCTATTCGCCGATCAACGGCATCGTGCTGGCGCGCCTGCACGAGCCGGGCGAGTGGGCCGCCCCGGGAAGCTCGCTGCTGACCCTGGCGGACCTGGACCAGCTCTACGTCTACGTCTACGTGCCGCAGTCGCTCCTCTACCGGCTGCGCCCCGGCGACGCCGTGGAAGCCTTCCTGCCCGAGGCCGCGGGCACGCTGCCGCGCCGCGGCCGTATCGCCTTCGTGCGTCCCGAAGCCGAGTTCACGCCCAAGAACGTGCAGACCCGGGAGGAGCGCACGCGCCTGGTGTACGGGGTGAAGATCTACCTCGACAACGCGGACCGCGTCCTCAAGCCCGGCATGCCCATCGAGGTCGCGCTCGGGAAATAGGCCATGCCCGCCATCGCCTTCGAGACGCTCGGCCTCTCCAAGAGCTTCGCCAAGAAGCGCGCGCTCGACGGCCTGTACATGTCCTTCGAGGCCGGGCTGCTCCACGGCCTCGTGGGGCCCAGCGGCGCCGGCAAGACGACGCTGATGCGCCTGATCACGGGGCTGCTTCGGCCCGACGAGGGCCGCGTCCTCTTCCGCCAAGGCTCGACCGAGCTGCCGCTGGCCGAGGCGCGCCCGTTCATGGCCTATCAGCCGCAGCGCGCCCACCTCTACGCCGACCTCTCCATCGGCGAGCACCTGGCCTTCTTCCGCGACCTTTATCGCCTGCCGAGGGATCAATATAAGGAGCGGCGCCAGCAGCTCCTCTCCGTGACGCGCCTCGAGCCCTTCGTCGATCGGCTCGCCGGCGAACTCTCGGGCGGCATGTATAAGAAGCTGGGCTTGATGTGCGCCCTGCTGCAGTCGCCGTCGCTGCTGCTGCTCGACGAGCCGACGACGGGCGTCGATCCCATCAGCCGCCGAGAATTCTGGGACCTCCTTTACAACCTCACCGAGAGCGGCGAGGTCACGATCGTGATGTCGACCTCTTACATGGACGAGGCCGAGCGCTGCCCGCGCATCCATCTCATCGACGCCGGCCAGATGCTGCTCGAAGGCGAGCCGCACGAGGTGCTGCGCGATCAGAAGGCCATGGCCCTCGACGACCTCTTCCTGCGCCACGAGGAGAAGAAGCCGGCATGAGCGGCGCCGCCGTCGAAGTCGACCGCTTGGTCGTGAAGTTCGGCCGCTTCACGGCCGTCAACGACGTCAGCTTCAAGGTGCTGCCGGGGGAGATCTTCGGCTTCCTCGGCGCCAACGGCGCCGGCAAAACGACGACGATCCGCGTCCTCTGCGGCCTGCTGCGGCCCACGTCCGGCCAGGTGCGGGTGGCCGGCTTCGACGCCGACGGCGACCTGCGGCCGATCCGACAGAAGGTGGGCTACATGTCGCAGAAGTTCACGCTCTACGACGACCTGACGGTGGAGCAGAACCTGGCTTTCGCCGCTTCCTTGCGCCGGATGGACGCGGCGACGCTCGCGCTCCGCTCGAAGGTCCTGCTCAACGTCATCGGCTTCGACGAGCCCGTCACCACGCTCGTGCGCGACCTGCCCGGGGGCTTCCGCCAAGAGGTCTCTCTGGCCGCCGCCATGCTGCACGACCCGGACCTGATCTTCCTGGATGAGCCGACGGCCGGCGTCTCTCCCGCCGCCCGCCTGCGTTTCTGGGGCCTGATCGGACGCGTGGCCGCCGAAGGCAAGACGGTGTTCGTCACCACCCACTACATGGACGAAGCGGAGCAGTGCGGCCGCATCGCCCTGATGCGCGAGGGGCGGCTGATCGCCCTCGGCTCGCCCGACGAGCTCAAGGAGAAGGCCTTCCGCAAGCCGCTCTACGAGCTGCACGCGGAGCCGGGCGTCGGGAAGGAGTGGCTGCAGGCGGTGCGCGCCGATCCGAGCGTGTACGACCTCAATCCTCACGGCTTGCGCTGGCACCTGAGCGTGCGCGACGAAGCGGGCTTTCAGCGGCTGCTCGGCCGCCTCGGGCCCAAGATCGCCTCACGGCGGATCGCCCCGACGCTGCACGACGTCTTCATCCGGATCGTGGAGGCCGGCGCGCTGTGAAGAGGCGGCGTTTCTTCGATCCCCGCTGCGCCCTCTCGATCGCGCGCAAAGAGCTGCGTCACATCCTGCGCGATCCCATCAGCACGATCGCCGCCTTCGTCGTCCCCGTCGCCCTGGTCTGCTTCTTCGGCTTCGCCATCGACTTCGAGGTGCGCCACGTCGACATCCTGGTCTCCGACAGCGACCACACCCGGATGTCGCGCGAGCTCGTCGACATGTTCGACAAGTCGGGCTACTTCCGCGTCCGCCCGGGGAGCTCCGTCGTCACCGCCGCCCACGCCCTGGCCGGCGACCGCGCCAAGGCCGTGCTCATCATCCCGCCCGAGTTCCAGCGCGACCTGCTGGTCCGCCGTCCCGTGCGCACGCAGATCATGCTCGACGGCGCCGACGACCAGATGGCCGCCGTCGTCACGTCCTATCTCGCCGGCCTGCGCGAAGCCGCGCGCTCGCGGCTGGCCCGCGCGCGGCCGGCCCTCGCCGGGCTGCGCACGCGCTTCCTCTTCAACGAGGAGCTCAATTCGCAGTGGTTCGTCGTGCCCGGGTTGTTCGTGACCACCCTGGGCCTGTTCTCGACCCTGCTGCCCGCCATGGCCGTGGCGCGGGAGTGGGAGAACGGCTCGATGGAGCTGCTCCTCGCCACGCCCGTCCGAGCGCTGGAGATCCTGGCCGGGAAGATGATCCCGTACTTCACCCTGTGCGCGATCGACGCCGTCGTGATCTATCTCCTGGCGCGCCTGGTCTTCCACGTGCCGTTTTTGGGCAGCCATCTGGTGTTCGTCGCCGCCACCACGCTGTTCCTGGTCGCCAACCTCGCCCAGGGCCTGATGATCTCCGTGGTCACGCGCTCTCAGCGCCTGGCCTATCAGAGCTCCATGCAGGTGGGCAACCTGCCGAGCCTGCTGCTCTCAGGCTTCGTCTTCCCGATCGAGAACATGCCGCTGATCTTCCAGTGGATCACCTTCCTGCTGCCCGCGCGCTGGTACATGATCATCGTGCGCTCCACGTTCTTGAGAGCGCCCACGTTCGACACGCTGCTCGTGCCGATGGCGTCGCTGGCCGGGATCGCCGTCGTGCTGGTCGGCATCTCCCTCAGCATGTTCAAGATGGACCTGGAGCCCTGACGTGACCTGGTTCAGCGACCGCTTCAAGACCTTCGTGGGGTTCATGCGCAAGGAGTTCGCCCAGACGCTCCACGACCCGCGGATGCGGCTGATCCTGTTCTACATCCCGCTCCTGCAGCTGGTCGTCTACGGCGTGGCCCTGTCCACCTACACGCGCAACATCCGGCTCGCCGTCGCGGCCAAGCCCAGCGACGCCTTCAGCCGCCGTCTGGCGCAGCGCTTCTACGCCGGCGGCTGGTTCGTGCCCGCCGAGCCGGGCCGCGGCGACCCCGCGGATTGGGTGCGCTCCGGACGGGCCGAGGCCGTGCTGGTGGCCCCGCCCGACGGCGCCGACCGCGACCTGGGCCGGGAAGGCGCGCAGTACCAGCTGCTCGTGGACTCGCTCAACGCCGTGCGCGCGCGCTCGATCGAGAACTACGCCCGCGCCGTGCTCGACCAGGCGCTGCGCGACGAGGGCTTCCAGCGCGCCCGCCCACGGCTCGACTTCGTCGTGCGGACCTTCTACAATCCGGAAGGGCAGACGCCGATCTACCTCATCCCCGGCACGCTCTGCCTGCTGCTCTTCATCGCCACCACCGTGCTCACCAACATGTCCATGGGCCGCGAGCGCGAGCAGGGGACGATCGAGACCCTGTTCTCCTCGCCCATCTCCCCGTGGGAGATCGTGCTCGGCAAGACGCTGCCGTTCGTCGCCCTGGGGCTGCTCAACCTGCCGTTCGGCCTGCTCGGCGCGCGGCTGCTGGGCGTGCCCATCCAAGGCCCGCTGTGGCTGATCATGCTCTCGACGGCGATCTTCCTCTGCGCCGCCGTCTCCGTGGGCCTGCTCATCTCGATCAACGCGCGCAGCCAGCAGCAGGCCGTGCTGGGCGGCTTCCTTTATACCTACCCGGCCACGCAGCTCTCCGGCGTCATCTTCCCGATCGAGAACATGCCCAAGTCCATCGCCTGGATCGCCTACCTCAACCCGCTCCACTACTACGTGGACATCATGCGGCATCTCATGCTCAAGGGCGGGGACTTCGGGGCCGTCGCGCCCCGCCTGGCCGCCATCGGCGCCATCGGCGCCGTCTCGATCGCGCGCGTCATCCTGCGCTTCCGCCGCACCCTCAACTAGTTAACAAGGGTTTAGTAAACAAAGGTGTCAGGCTCAATTGTTTACTAACTCTCAGAGTTAGTAAACAATTGAGCCTGACACCTTTGTTTACTAAACCCTTGCTTACTAAAGGAGAGCTCATGCCGCTGACTCGCGCCTATGCCGCCGCCAATCCCCGCGCCAAGCTCAAGCCGTTCCAGTTCGAGCGCCGCGAGCCCGGACCCAAGGACGTGGAGATCGAGATCGGCTATTGCGGCATCTGCCATTCCGACATCCACCAGGTCCGCGACGAGTGGGGCGGCTCGATCTACCCGATGGTCCCGGGGCACGAGATCGCCGGACGGGTCTCGCGCGTCGGGCCCAAGGTGCGCCGGTTCAAGGAGGGGGATTTGGCCGGCGTCGGCTGCATGGTCGACTCCTGCCGCAAGTGCGCGCCCTGCCGCAAGGGGCTCGAGCAGCACTGCAAGGAGGCGCCCACGTTCACCTACAACGGCCTGGAACGCGACGGGGAGACGCCGACGTTCGGCGGCTACTCCACGCACATCGTCGTCGACGAGGCCTTCGCGCTGAAGCTGGGAGCGGGCCAGCCGCTCGACCGGGTGGCGCCGCTGCTCTGCGCCGGCATCACCACCTATTCGCCGCTCAAGCGCTTCGGCGTGGGCCGCGGGCACCGCGTCGGCGTCATGGGCCTGGGCGGTCTGGGGCACATGGGGGTCAAGATCGCGGCGGCGATGGGAGCGGAGGTCACGGTGCTCTCGCGCTCGGCCGCCAAGAAGAGGGACGCCCGCAGGCTGGGCGCGCACGACTTCGCGCTCACGAACAAGAACGGCGCCGTCCTCAAGGACCGCTTCGACTTCATCCTCGACACGATCTCCGCCGACCACGACGTCAACGCCGCCCTAGGCTGGCTGAAGGTGGGCGGCACCCTCGTGCTCGTCGGTGCGCCGCCCAAGCCGCTCGCGGTGGGCGCCTTCTCTCTTCTACCGCGCAAGGCCGTGGCGGGCTCGGTGATCGGCGGCATCGCCGAGACGCAGGAGATGCTCGATTTCTGCGCGCGGCGCAAGCTCGCCGCCGACGTCGAGGTCATCGCCATGAAGGACGTCAACGAAGCGTACGACCGCGCCGTGAAGGGCGACGTGCGCTACCGCTTCGTCATCGACCTCAAGACGCTCTAGACGAGGCCCGCCTCACTTGGCGGGCCTGCGGATGTCGACGCCCCGCACGACCGGCCGCGTCTCGCTGCCCTTGTAGTCGATGTTGACCCGGTCGCCGACCTTGATGTCGCCCAGCGAGGCGCCCGTCCGGCCCCGCCTGATCTTCGCGTCGGACCCGGCCGTGAAGTCGCGCGTCGCGCCGCGGTTGTTCTTGACGGTGATCCGTCCCGTGTTCGGGTCCACCGACTGGACCGTGCCGCTGAAGCGCGCGGGGATCCGCCATTCGTGCCCGGCGGTCTGATCCCCCGCGATGTCCATCGGCTGCATCTGAGCCGTCGCGGCGCTTGCGCAGCCGAGCAGGGCCGTCAACGCCAGGAAAGTCGAGCGTTTCATAGGGCGCCTCCTACTTGCTGGTCTTGCGGATATGGATCTTCTCGACCTGCGGCTGAGCCTCGCTGCCCTTGTAGGAGACGCTCACCTTGTCTCCCACCGACACGGAGTCCAGAGAGACCGTGTCCTTGCCGCTGAGGATCTTGGCGTTGGAGCCGGCCGTGAAGTCGCGCGTCTTGCCGTGCTTGTCCTTGACCGTGATGCGGCCCGACGACGCGTCCACCGACTCGACCGTGCCGTGGAAGTGGTGCGGCATCTTCACGCTGGGCACGTGCATCTTGGAGTTGGTCGCTCCGCCGACGTTGTCCACCGGCTGCTCCGCCAGAGAGGCTCCGCTGCCGAGCGCCAACATCAAAGCCAACAACGCTGTCCCTTTCATCTGCTCCTCCCGAGGCCGAAACGGACCTCACGATCAGTGTAAGCCCGGGCGGCTGGTCGGAGATTGTCGGCGGAGTAAACGTTTCTGGCGCTGCGGATGACGCCTAGAAGAGATGCCGTCCGCCGTCCACGCGCACGGTCTCGCCGGTGACGAACTCGGAGTCGATGAAGAAGAGCACGGCCTTGGCCATCTCGGCGCCGCCGCCCCAGTCCTTCAGCGGCGTCTGCTCCGCCACCGTCCGGCGCTCCGCCTCGGACATGTCGTCGGGGGGGAGGGCGGGCCCGGGCGCCACGGCGTTGACGAGGATGTCCGGGGCCAGCTCCAGCGCCAGGGCCTCGGTCAGGGCTTTGACCGTCCCTTTCGCCACATAGTAGGGCAGCATGCTCTTGTAGCGCGGCCGGGAGCTGACCGGCAGCCAATCCGAGAAGTTGACGATGCGCCCGGCGCCCTTTTCCCTCATAAAGGGGGCGGCGCGCAGGGAGAGCCAATAGGCGCTGAGCGCCTCCACGTCCAGGCTCTCGCGGTACGGGGCCTCGCCGGCCAAGCCTCCGTCGAAGGTGTTGGACTCGAGGAGGGCCAGCGGGCTCTGATAGTACACGGAGGCCATGTTGACCAGCACATCCAGCCGCCCGAAGCGCCGGCGGACCTCGGGCACCACGGCCTCGAGATCGGCCTTCTTGGTCAGGTCGGCGGCGATAAGCTCG
This sequence comes from uncultured Elusimicrobia bacterium, assembly GCA_964653765.1. GTDB lineage: Bacteria > Elusimicrobiota > Elusimicrobia > UBA1565 > UBA9628 > JAGWUP01. The sequence goes on from CAZZGQ010000030.1 coordinate 13,744, forward strand.
CAGCGGGCGCCCCGGGCGCGCACCTTGGCCGCGCCTTCTTCGGCTCTCTCTCGCGAGCGGCGATACGTCAGCGCCACGTGGCAGCCGCGCGCCGCAAGCGCCTCGGCCACGTCCTGGCCGATGCGGGCCCCGCCGGTGATCAGGGCTACCCTGTCCTTGAGCTCCATCGGCGCATCATACCGCGCCGGCGCTGTCGCGGCGGTGACGGCCGCGTCTAGGAACTTTTGACGGAATCGGGCGGCGGCGCCATCGGCGTCGCGGCGTCGCCGGCCAGCGCGGCCTCGGGCAGCAGGCCCATGCGGGCGTAGATCGGCCGCACCGAGGAGTGGAACTCGTCGAGGCCGCGCGCGAAGAAGGCGGCGATCATCAGGCAGGCCGCTCCTTCGCAGATCACGGCCGCCGGCGCGCCGATGCGGTCGGCGAGCGCGCCCACGGCCAGGCTGCCGAACGGGACCGTGCCGAGCAGAGCCAGCATGAGGAAGCTCATGACCCTCCCGCGCTTGTCCTCGTCCACGATGGTCTGGATGATGGTGTTGCTGGCCGCCAGCAGCAGCATGAAGCCGAAGCCCGCGCCCACCAGCAGCAGGCCGGAGAGCCACGGCGCGCGGCTGGCGCCGAACGCCGCCAGCGACGCGCCGAAGCCGATGAGAGAGGCCATGATGGCCGAGCCCAGCCGGTCGATGGAGCGCAGCCGCGCCAGCCAGATCGCGGCAAGCAGCGCGCCGGTGCCGGAGGCCGTCATCAGGAAGCCCAGCATGTTGGGGCCTCCGCCCAGGACCCTGCCGGCGAAGATCGGGATGAGCAGGGCGTACGGCATGGCGACCAGGCCCACGACCGCGAGCAGGATCATCAGGGTGCGGATCGGCACCGAGCCGGCCATGTAGCGCCAGCCTTCCTTGAACTCGGCGGCGGCGTTCTTCGGGCGCGGCTCGCGCGCCGGCTTGGGCGCCAGGCGCATCGCCAGCAGCGCCAGGAGCACGGCCAGGAAGCTCACGCCGTCGATCAAGAAGCAGGAGCCCTCGCCGGCGGCGGCGATCAAGAGGCCGGCCGCGGCCGGACCCGCGATGCGGGCGAGGTTGAACATCGATGAGTTGAGCGCCACGGCGTTGGCCAGATCCTCGCGGTTCTCGATCAGCGAGATGACGAACGCCTGCCGGCAAGGCATGTCGAAGGCGTTGATGAGCCCCTGCAGGACGTTGAGCCACACGAGGGCGGGGATCGTCATGCGCCCGGTGAGCGTCAGCGCCGCCAGCGCGAAGGACTGCAGCATGGACAGCGTCTGCGTGGCGATCAGCAGGCGGTGCTGGTTCCAGCGATCGACGGCGATGCCGGCGAAGGGCGTGAGCAGGACCGTCGGGACCTGACCCGCGAACGAGACGATGCCGAGCGTCGCCGCCGAGCCCGTCAACCGGAAGACGAGCCAGCTCGTCGCCGTCATCGTCATCCAGCTGCCGATGAGCGAGACCACCTGTCCGCCGAAGAACAGCCGGTAATTGCGGTAGCGCAGGGCGCGGACCATGAAGGTCCAGCCCCCTGCTCCGCTCGACGCCGTCCGGGCCTGCGCGGGCATGGTCGCCAAGGATACCAATTCGCCCTAGCGCCGGCTCACAGCCGCTCCCACTCCCTGCGCACGCTCCTGAGCCCGGAGCCCAGGATCGTCAAGTTGGCGCCGAAGAACAGCATGTCGACGCCGAACAGCGTGCCCAGCAGCATCAGGCTCGTCTGCGGCAGGTGCATCAGCACCCAGGCGCCCAGGACGGTCGTCACGAGGCCGCTGAGGATCGTCCAGCCCCGATCGGCGTAGGGCGCGGCCAGCGAGCCCACCAGCCTGAAGATCCCGCTGGTCGCGAACAACAAGCCGATCACCAGGGTCAGCGTCGCCGCTCCGGCCCACGGGTCGGCCAGGATGCCGACGCCCGCGATCCCGTAGAGCGCCGCCAGCAGCAGGTGCAGACCGAAGCCCTGCCAGCGTCCCGCCGTGAACGCGAACGCCGCCTGGAACAGCGCCGCCACCAGCAGCATCGCGCCGATCGCCAGCACCGACAGCAGGGTCGTCGCGTCGGCGAGCACCAGCGCGAGCACGCCCAGGGCCATCATCGCCACGCCGGCCCCGATAAGCCAACGGCTCGGCTGCGGCACCTCCACGCCGGCGGGGCGGATCGACGGGCGCACGGGCCTTTCCAACAGTTGATTCGCCATACTACCTCCCAGCCCTTGGCGCCTCTCCTAAACGATAGCATGTGCTAGGATGCCGGCATGATCCGGCCCGCGACCCGAGAGGACGCCGCCGCCGTCGCGGCCGTCTACAACCACTACGTCCTCAATACCGTCGTCAGCTTCGAGACGCCCTGAGCGCCAAGAGGAGCGCCGGTTTCAACCGCCCTTTGCGGGGCTCTTTTGCAGCTCGTCGAGGGCGGCGAGGACCTCCGCGCTGTGCCTGGAGGGATCGACGCGGATGAACTCTTTCCGGATGACGCCTTGCGGGTCGATCAGGAAGGTGTTGCGGGCGGAGAACGCCGCCACTTTGAGGTTCATCAGCGAGCCGTAGGCCTTCGACACGGAGCGGTCGGTGTCGGCCAGCAGCCTGAAGGCGAGGCCTTCCTTGGCGCAGAAATCCTTGTGCGAGCCCGCGTCCTGGACGCTGACGCCCAGGATCACGGCGCCGCGCTGCTCGTATTTCTTGAGGTCCGCCTGGAAGTTGTTGGCTTCGATCGTGCAGCCGCTCGTGAAGTCCTTCGGGTAGAAGTAGAGGACGATCCAGCGGCCGGGGAAATCCTTGAGGGTCACGGTCTTGCCTTCCTGGGAAGGCAGGGCGACGGAGGGCGCGGCGGCGCCGACGGGCGGGACGCTCTGCGCGGCGCCGCAGCCCAGGGCCAGCAAGAAGGGGAGGACGGCGAGGAAGGTCTTCATGCGCGTAGTATAGCGGATCGCCGCGCGCGTCCGTCACCAGGCCGTTGCGCCGCGGCGATGGCCTCGGCGGCGATAGGCGGATAGGATGAGGCCCTATGCGGAGCCAACCATGAAAGACTCGTTCCCGCCCAAGAAGATCGTCGCGGCCTTCGACGCCTCGCCGTCCGCCACCGCCGCCCTCGCCGCCGGCGTGCGCCTGGCCAAGGCGTTCGGCGCGACGCTCGACGTCGTCTACGTCGAGACGCCGCCCGTGGAGGTCCCCTATCCTTACGACGGCCTCGACGCCCGCGCCGCCGAAGCGGTGGTCGAGGAAGCCAGGCGCCTGCGGCGCCAATGGCTGTCCAAGGCTCAGGCGGCCGCCGCGAGCCTGCCTCCCCGCCGCGCGCGCTTCAAGCGCCTCGTCGGCTGGCCCGAGGACGAGCTGCTCGAGCAGGCGCGCTCCGCCGATCTCCTCGTCTGCGGCACCCACGGCCGCGGCCGGGCGTCCCGCCTGCTGCTGGGCTCTGTCGCCGAGGGTCTCGTGCGCCGCGCCGGCATCCCCGTCCTCTGCCTGCACGAGAAGACGCGCCTGCACGGCCGCGTGCTCGCGCCCTACAACCTGCGGGCCTACGCCGATCGGGCGCTGAGCGCGGCGCTGACCGCCGCGACGACGCTGCGCATGCCGATGACGGCCCTTTACGTGGCGAGCGAGGACGACGCCGAGGCGCGCGCGCAGCTGCAGCTCGCCGTCCGGCTGGCCGCCAGGCTGGGGAAGACTCCCTCGGAGAAGGTCGAGTGCCGCGTGCGCGCGGGCGATCCGCGCGTCGAGATCGCGGCCGAAGCCGCCAGCGGGCGCTACGGCCTCATCGTGCTCTCCTCGCACGTGGGCGACAGCTGGGCTGACCGCGCGATCGGCAGCACCGCGGAGAGGCTGCTGCGCCGCGCCGCCGTGCCCGTGCTGACCGTGCCGCCCGGCCGGGTCGCGCTCCAGCCGGCGCTCGCGTGAGCGCCTTGCCCGGTCCGGGCGCGGCCGCCGCGGGGCCGAACTCGGCCTGGGTCCCGTCGTCGCGGCCGGAGCACATCTTCCCGGTCCTGGCGCCCGGGCAGCGGGCGCGGCTGGCGGCGCAGGGCCGCTTGCGCCGCGCGAGAGCGGGGGAGACCCTGGCCGAGCCTGGGCAGCGCGACACGCCGTCCTTCCTCGTCCTCTCGGGCGCGGTGCGCGTCGAGGTTCGCACGCCGACGGGCCGCCAGCTGATCACGGTCTATCGCCCCGGGCAGTTCTCGGGCGAGGTGGCCACCTTCACCGGCCGGCCGCAATTCGCCTCCCTGACCGCCGCCGAGGACAGCGAGGTCGTCGAAGTGGAGCGCGACCGACTGCGCCGGCTGCTGCAGACCGACAGCGAGCTCAGCGACATCTTCATGAGGGCGTTCATCCTGCGGCGCGTGGAGCTGATCTCGCACCAGGCGGGGAACGTGGTGGTCGTGGGCTCGGCGCACTCGCCGGACACGCTGCGCATCAAGGAGTTCCTCACGCGCAACGGCCATCCCTACACCTACGTCGACCTCGATCGCGACCGCGGGGCCGAGGCCCTGCTCGAGCGCCTGGGCGTGCGCCCCGACGAGATCCCCGTCACCATCTGCCAGGGAGGGGCCGTGCACAAGAACCCCGCCAACCGCGACTTGGCCGCCGGCCTCGGCTTCAACGCCGCCGTCGACGAGAAGCGCCTGTGGGACGCCGCCATCATCGGCGCGGGACCCGCCGGGCTGGCGGCGGCGGTCTATGCCGCCTCCGAGGGCCTGGACGCGCTGCTCGTCGAGACTCAGGCGCCCGGCGGGCAAGCCGGCTCGAGCTCCAAGATCGAGAATTATCTGGGCTTCCCGACCGGGATCTCCGGGCAAGAGCTGGCCGGGCGCGCCTACGTCCAGGCGCAGAAGTTCGGCGCCCAGGTCTCCATCGCCAAGAGCGCGGCCAAGCTCCACTGCGGCCGCAAGCCGCTCGCCGTGGAGCTCGACGACGGCGCCCTGCTCACGGCCCGCGTCGTGATCGTCGCCACGGGCGCCAAATACCGGCGGCTGGCGCTGCCCGAAGCGCGGCGCTTCGAGGGCGCGGGCGTGTACTACGGCGCCACGGCGATGGAGGCGCAGCTCTGCTCGGGGGAGGAGATCGTGGTGATCGGCGGAGGCAACTCCGCGGGCCAGGCGGCGGTCTTCCTGTCGCAGACGGCCAAGCACGTCCACATGCTGGTGCGCTCGGCCGGCCTCAGCGACAGCATGTCGCGCTACCTGATCCGGCGCATCGAGGACGACGCCAAGATCACGCTGCACGTCTACGCCGAGCTCGCCTCCGTGGAAGGGACCCGCGGGCTCGAGAGCCTCTCGTGGCGCGACAAGAAGACGGACCGGATCGAGGAGCACGCGATCCGCCACGTCTTCGTCATGACGGGCGCCGACCCCAACACGGGCTGGCTGCAGGGCTGCCTCGCCCTCGACCGCGCGGGCTTCATCAAGACCGGCTCCGACCTGAGCCCGGAGGATCTGGCCTCCGCTCGCTGGCCCGTGACGCGGCCGCCGCGCCTGCTCGAGACGAGCGTGCCCGGCGTCTTCGCCGTGGGCGACGTGCGCTCGGGGAACGTGAAGCGGGTCGCGTCGGCGGTGGGGGAGGGGGCGATCGCCGTGGCGCTCGTCCACCAGACGCTGCGCGAGTAGGCCCGTGCCGCCTCTGCTCCTTCTCGCTCTGCTGGCGGCCGGACCCGTCCGGGGCGAGGTCCGCGGCCCGCCGCCGCCCGCTTCCGCGCCGTCGCCGCCCGTCCGGCCGCGGCCCGTCCCGCCTCTCCTCAAGCCGCTCGTGCACAAGGCCCCCGGCGGGATGTTCCTCATCATCCCGGTCGTGGACACCGACCCCGACCGCGGCACGGCCCTGGGCCTCATGCCCGTCTGGGTGCTGCAGGACCCCGCCGAGCCGAAGCGCATCCGGCAGATCCACGCGCCCTCGATCGACTACAACCCGACCTTCGGCCCGACGGCCAGTTACCGGTACTTCCTCTACGCGAAGAGGGACTCGGAGCTCAAGCTGCGCGCGGCGGCCTCCGAGATCATCATGCACGAGCTGCTCGTCGATTACCAGGATCGGACGATCGCGGGCAGCCGCGTCTCCGCAGGCATCAGGGCGCAATGGAACGTGGACGGCTCGATGCGCTTCTACGGGCTCGGTCCCGCGACGCCCTCGTCGCATCAGACCAACTACACGCTCGACTATCTGGGCTACAAGGGCTTCGTCGGCTATCCCGTCGCGGGCGACACGCTGTATCTCTATGCCACCCAGCGCCTCAACGGCGTGCACGTCGCCAACGGCCCGATCCACGACCTGCCCCCGATCGGCGCCCTGTTTCCCGAGGACGTCCCGCAGCACCGGCATCAAGACGGCGCCGGCGGGCTGGCGCTGACCTACGACTCCCGCGACGAGCCGGACGCGCCCACCCAGGGCCTGTACGCGACCTTCACGGCCGAGTCCGCGCAGCGGGGCGCGGCCAGCGAGTACGCCTACCAGCGCTACGGCTCGGACCTGCGCGGCTTCTTCAAGCGCGGCGGCGAGCGCCGGGTGGTGACGGCCGTCCGCGTGCGCTTCGACCAGGTGACGGGTCCTCCAGTGCCCTTCTGGCTCCAGCCGCAGCTGGGCGGCAAGTTCAGCCTGCGCTCCTACGGCGACGGGCGCTTCACCGACCGCGGCCTGCT